>NZ_BMYZ01000004.1 GCF_014652535.1 Cellvibrio zantedeschiae
CCGCTTAGCTCGGCGTTAACTAGTACACGAATGAAAATAATTACATGGAATTGCAATGGTGGCCTTCGGAATAAAACTGCGGAAGCAGATTTATTGAATGCTGACATATTAATTATTCAAGAATGTGAAAGCCCTGAGCATTCTACACCGGCCTATAAAGAGTGGGCAGGTGAATATCTTTGGGTGGGTTCGCATAAAAATAAAGGCATCGGTGTTTTTCCGAAAAACGGAAATAAAGTAGAATCACTTAATTGGTCGGGCACTTTTAAACTCTCTGGCTTAAGTAGTTCAAGTCCTACTCTAACTTGGAACACTGCTGAGCTAAATTTATTTCTTCCGTTTTCTATTAACAACGAATTTAATGTGCTGGCAGTATGGACCAAAGGAAAAGACTCAGAATCATTTCGTTACATTGGGCAGCTTTGGAAATATCTGCAAATTCACCGCTCTGATTTAGCAAGAAATAAAACACTAATTGTAGGTGACTTTAACAGTAACAAAATATGGGACAATGTAGACCGTTGGTGGAATCACTCCGACGTTGTTAATGAACTTCGTGAAATTGGTATAGAAAGTTTGTATCACCATTCCAAAGGTGAAGCTCAAGGTTGTGAAACCAACCCTACATTCTATTTATATCGTAAATTAGAACGCCCATATCATATAGATTACGTTTTTTGTTCTTCTGACTTGCTCAATAATTGTGAGCTAGAAATTGGTAGTGTTGAAAACTGGCTTAAAGTAAGTGACCATCTACCTTTGAGTGTAAAACTAAATAGTTAACAAGTCGCTCAAGCACCGCACACTTCGTGTGCTGGACAGTTTTTAAGTCGCAGTTTTGTGGTTTTGCTGCGCAAAAGTATTCCACAAAACTACAACTTAAAAACTGCCGCTTAGCTCGGCGTTAGCAATTACAGGAAAATAAATTGGAGTACACCCTAGCTAGGAAACAACCTGAAATTCTTGGGCAGTTATGTCAGGGCTTTTATTTATTACAGCACCAAGTAGCTTTCAATATTTCTGACTTTGCTAACGTGGCATATTTCAAATTTGAAAATCGTTGGGTTCGGCTTTATTTTGAACCCAATATAATTTTTTGGGGTGAGCATGAGCCTCCACAAGAACCAGAAAACTCTAATTTAGAAAGTATGCTTGTTCTTGTAAATCTTAATGAAATGAACGGTATTGTTGGTTTTACTTTAAATTCTATTGAATATGGCCTTAAAGGAAATAATGTATTTGCTTCTTTAACCTTTGAGGGCGGTAAGTGTTTAGTGTTTTCACATAGTTCTGAAACAGATACAACTAGCATACGTTGCTAACAAGTCGCTCAAGCATCGCACACTTCGTGTGCTGGACAGTTTTTAAGTCGCAGTTTTGTGGTTTTGCTGCGCAAAAGTATTCCACAAAACCGCAACTTAAAAACTGCCGCTTAGCTCGGCGTTATAAATGGAACGAGTACCATCGAGAAATAAAAATGGAAAGAAGCCCTGCTGAAAATTCAATTAGAAACTACGCTGCCAACTTGGCTTGTATAAGCGCCTTCTATGCTGGCTTTGCTTTTTTCAATCATCTATTTTTATATGACATAGCTATACTTTCAGTGCTTTCTTTATGGCTCTTCAAAAAGCAATCTTTAACAGGTGCAATTTTAGCTTTTATGTTTGGTATAGTTGCTGTCCTTTTTGCTTTCCAGCAACCAACATTCGCTGGTGGTTGGCATCTAGCTCTTGCATTTTGGTGGGTATGGTCTGGGGGCGCCTCAATCTATTTTGTTTTAAAGTTAAAACGTACCTCTAACGAATCAAAAGCCAAAATCTTGTAGAACGCAAAAGCAAAAAATTTATAACAAGTCGCTCAAGCACCGCCACTTCGTGGCTGGACAGTTTTTAAGTCGCAGTTTTGTGGTTTTGCTGCGCAAAAGTATTCCACAAAACCGCAACTTAAAAACTGCCGCTTAGCTCGGCGTTATAGCGTGCGAATTGTTTCTAAACGTACTTTGTAGAAGTTTTTTGCCAAGCAAATACTTTTAAGTTTTATCGTAACTTTCAAAGTGCGCAGTGTCGTTCCGGTGCCAGTAGAAAGCCTGCGCTAAACGCACTTCGCATTGTGGGTTGCCACTAAGGGAAATTGTTGCGAGCATTAGCATCAGCAATTTTAATCGGCAGCTTCGGTTGGTTTTGTGGAAATGTAGTTTCTAAAAGTGTAAACCATCGCTGCCATAACAAAACGCGTCAGGCTCGCACACTTCGTGTGCTGGACGCATTGTAAGTCGCGCATTTAGCGAATCGCTGCGCGAAGTTTATCGCAATGCGCAACTTACAACGCGCCCCTGCGCTCCACGTTAAGCAGGGAGTAGCCAGAATGGCTAGAACATTGAATGCAAGTATTGTAATTTTTTGCCTTTACGGAATATTTTTATCGATTCTCTACGGCAATACATTTCTATTTTTCCCTGCGGTATTTGGTGTGTTCGGTCTTCTGGCCGCATTTAAAGGTGGGACATTTTTGACGGCATTAAAAATACTTTCAGCTTTAAGTATATTGGCGCTTATAATTATTCTAATTTTCCATTATTGGTTTGTGCCTCAAATGGCTTCAAATGGTAGTGAAACATATACCTTTTATGAATCAGCTGACGAGACACGGCTTATTCTTGTCGCAGTAGTTCCGTTAGTCTTTCTCATAGGCATCCAATTTTTGTTGTTTTATAAAAAAAGGCATGCTTAACAAAGCGGTCAAACAACGTTCCGCTTCGCTCCACTGGACAGAATTCAAGTCGCGGTTTTGTGGTTTTGCTGCGCAAAAGTATTCCACAAAACCACCACTTGAATTCTGCCGTTTACCGCGGCGTTAGAGCAAAATTAGTATGAAATTACTTTATAGGTTCGCTCTTTTAATCTTGGCTTTCTTTCAAAGCATTGCTTACGCCGGATGTGAAAATTCTAGCGTAGAAAAATTTGCTAGAGACTTTTTTACGTTTCATCGCGATTTTTACTACTCAGAGCCCTCAAAAGTTAAAAATCTACTTTCGCCTGAGTTCTACAACATTCTGGAAAATGAATACAAATGTAAATCGAAAGGTGAACTTTGTGCAATTGAAACAGATCCCTGGGTGAGTGCGCAGGACGGTGAAATCGTTGAGCCCATTAGCTTTATAATTACAAGCCAAGCTGCTCTTAGCGCATCGGTAAAAGTGAATTACCTTTTTGTGCTTTCCAAAAGACAAAAGGAAAATCGAGCTGTAACCTTGCAACTCCTAAAACTGAATAATAGTTCTTGCTGGTTATTGGCTGATCTCATTACGCCAAAGGAAGGCTCGTTAAAGAAATATGTTCAAGCGTGGCAATCGGAGTACGGCAAAGCGCTCTAACAAGTCGTTCCAGCACCACTACGGCGCTTTGCGCCTCCGTTGGACGGATTTTAAGTCGCAGTTTTGCGGCTCGCTACGCTCACTTTACCGCAAAACTACAACTTAAAATCCGCCGCTGAACTCGGCGTTATAAAGGAACCGTACATGGAAGGAATATTTGCACTATTTCTGTTGCTTTTATTGGTTGTATTTCTGCTGCTAGTTGCAGCTATACCATCTATATTAAATTTACTCATATCTTTTTCTGCATATTTTATATTTAAAAAAATCACTAAAGCGCGAACAATATCAATTATTGTTGTAGTTGCCATATCGATAGCATTAACTTTTAACCTTAGATCTAAGGAGGTGCTGAGTGATATATTAAGAAACGATAACAATGGCTCTGTTGTGAATAAAATATCCATCAAGAAAAATGAATCGCTATTTATAGACTCCAGCATAGAAAATATTTCATATAGAGAAAGTAAATTTTCGACTTTATCAATTGAAGCTAGCTCTAATTGTGGTTGTATTTTCCAAAAAAATCCGAAAATAATGCAAGAAAACATATACGCGTCAATTTCTAAACTTGGTATAGCTACATCTAATATCGAAAAATCAGCCTACCAATTATATGTAAGTTCAGTCAAAGAAAGTGGTGTTGAAAAAATCAGTTTAGTACTATCTAAAGGTGGTAAAGCTTTAAATACAAGAACAATATCTACAAGGCAAAATTATAGAGGCGAAGGGTATCTACTAGAAAGTGAATTTTCATCGTCCGCAATTATTAATTATATTTTTGGTTACACCTTTTGGGTTCCTATATTTGAAAGTTTATTTGATCAATCGCCTAAAAGTGAAATTTTCTACAGCGCTTTAGAGTCAATGCTGGTGGTTGAGAATGAGCAAATTCTAAGTAAGGAAGCTGTAGCTATTTTCGTTCCTTCCTCTTCAATAGATCATTTAAGTTTATTGGAGCCTGCGAGAAGTGGAAAACAAATTGGGTGTGATTCGGAAAAAATTTCATTAGACTCTATCGATTGGTCAAAGCATGTGTTGGTAGTACGTGGCAATCGAATACCTGTAAGTGTGGGCAATACATTCGAAAGTATTGTATGCGCCAATGGTACAATCTATGTTATTTCGACACCTTCAAACTATGAGAATTCTTTTGAGGTATACGAGTTTAGTAGTGAGGGTGTTCCTATCGCACATGCCAAATATCGGATAGATCCAGTTGAATGGAAGGGTTATCCTAGAAAACCATTAGTATATTTTCAAAAGAATGGCGACTCTCTATCTTTGGGTGTGTTAGATATTAATGAGGAAAGAACAATTAATAAGCTATATTTTTACAATATAAAGGTCCCCAGTAGTATTTAGCTTTTATAACAAGTCGTTGCAGCCTCAGTCGCTACGCTCCTTGGACAGTTTTTAAGTCGCGGCTTTATGGTTTTGCTGCGCAAAAGTATTCCATAAAACCACAACTTAAAAACTGCCGCTGAACTCGGCGTTAGAGTAAATTATGCCGGATTATCATTCTATATTTGAGCACAATAACCATGTGCTAATAGCTACTGAAGATGTATTGAAAGAATTCAAGGAATCATGGAAAAGCTATCATCCAATTTCAAATACACATTTACAATATGCAAACCAAAAGGCTTTTGTGGAAAGTATTTCCTACTATCATGGTGGAGCACCGCTCTACACACTATTTACCTATGAAGCAAACGGCTCCAAAAAATCAATTCCGGCCATATGGCATGAATGCCTCCTTAAAGAGGCTGATCCATCTTGGAAAAAAATACCAGCAAATGAGGTCCTAAGCGTTAATGCTGAGGTTAGAAATGGAATTCCAGTAGTTGTGGTAAAAAATATCAATACAAACTTTGAATATTTAGTCTCACACAAAGTTCAAAACGAGCTTGCGGCTAAAGACATGCAAGTAGTATTTAACTGTCGAGATTTACAAATGGTGGCTTTGAAATATGGTTTTGATTTGGAACCCAAGTTTTAAAGCACTCTAACAAGTCGCTCAAGCACCGCACACTTCGTGTGCTGGACAGTTTTTAAGTCGCAGTTTTGTGGTTTTGCTGCGCAAAAGTATTCCACAAAACCGCAACTTAAAAACTGCCGCTTAGCTCGGCGTTACGTGAGGCGAGAAGATTTATATGCTAATTCGACACATCATAAAAGCAAAATCACTTCTCGTACTTACTTTTCTATTGTCTGTTACATCCCAGGCGGATGATACAAACAAATCTATATCGCCATGTACGCCGCACACTAAGCCTATTTCGGTTGGGCCCAACGTTAATCATCTCACTGACTATAGGGGAGAGGGAGGTACGGTATTAGTTCAGCTTATTGTAACTTCTACTGGTAAAGTAATGGAGCCAGCTGTAGTAGAATCAACAAATCCTGAATTAAATAGCCTTGCGCTAAAAGCTGCTAACCAGTTTCGCTTTAAGCCCGGCAAGCAGCCGTGTATATTTAAAATGCCCATTAAATTTACTGTAAACTAATTTCATTGCCATACAGTCACATTTTTAAAATTCAAATTATTCGTAGTGAAAATATCACGTAACAAGTGGCTCAAGCGCAGCACACTTCGTGTGCTGGACAGTTTTTAAGTCGCAGTTTTAACTAGGCGTCCCCATGGGTTTGCTGCGCAAAAGTATTCCACAAAACCACAACTTAAAAACTGCCGCTGAAATTAACCTTAGGTGTCATGGAGAGAATGTGTTGAAACATACTTGTCCTTGTTGTGGCTATAAAACTTTAGATGAGCCAGCTAAAGGTACATATGATATTTGTGAACTTTGCGGCTGGGAAGACGATTTGGTTCAAAATGAAGATCCAGATTACGAGGGTGGAGCCAATGGCATTTGTTTGCGTGAAGCCCAGCATGAATTTTTAAAAGAGTTTCAAGGCGCCGGGGAATATGAAAAAGATGCAGAATGGAGGTTATTAGAGCCGCCTTCGAAAGAGTCACGTTTAAAAAATAGTAAAACGAACTTTATAGTTAATAGCGACGGTGAAGCAAAAAAATCGTAAAAATAGCTCTAATTCTTAATTCGTGTTTTTTTGCTTTACTTAAATGTGGCCGTTAGCCGCGGCTTTATCTGTAAGTAAAAATTAGGAACGCCTACTATGTCAAATGAAGGCTTAAATTCTCGGATGCCGGCTTATAAGAAAACTTTCGCTAGTGGCGAGATTCAAAAAACTTACCAAGGCTTGGTTGGCGTCGTTCAAAATCTAAGAACTGATTTTTCAAAAATATTTGAAAACGAATATACAGTCGCAAATGTACTTCACGGTTACATCGACTTTACTTATTTCTATCTGCAGAACGATTATCTTAAAAAGCGAAAGCTTAAATTCGCTATTGTGCTAAATCATCAGCAAGCTCACTTTGAATTCTGGCTTCTCGGCCAAACTAAGGAGGTACAAATAAGTTATTGGAACAAATTAAAGGGTTTTAGATGGGTTAATAGTGAAGAAATGCCTAAGTTCTCTATATTTGAATTTGTTTTGTTGCCTGCACCGGATTTTGACAATTTCAAGAATTTATCAAAGTCCATTCACGGTGCATTTGGTTTGGCGTCAAAGGAGATACTTAACACCCTGAAAGCATACAAATAAATAGCACCTAGCACGATCATCAAGCGGATGCATTTTGTTGCGCATTTGCATTTGCGTTGTTCATTCTGTGTAACACAGAAGCGCAACAAAAAACGCACCACTTATAACAACGTTATGTTTCCCGAGGTATTAAATGAGCAAGCAATACACTGATAATTTAGAAGAAATTGCAACCTACGGTTTTGAAAAAATTGACCCGAATGAAAAGGTAGAAGTAAATTTAAAAGACCTTATGTATGTATTTGCTACGTTGCTTGAATACCAAAGGTTCTTTCATCAACCCGCACACTACCAATCCATGAAAGATATCGAAAAGTTTTTAGGCTCAGTTGCTGAACCATCAGGGTATAAATTGCTGCATATTTCAATACACGAAAAAATGCGGAAAATGCTTCCTGAATACATAAAAGAAAAATATGGCGATGGTGACTTTGATTGTCCGAAATTTCCTTTCTATTACGATGCAACAAGGTAAAACATAACACGTCTCTCATGTACCGCATGCTTCGTGTGCTGGACGGTTTTTAAGTTGCGGTTTTAACTAGGCATATTGCCACTAGAGCCTTGTGCAACTTTGCGCTCGGTCGCCCGTTTTCCTTTCGTGGTGTCGCTATTTAGTCAAGCGCTACACTCACGGCTTGAATTACGAGATGCGTTCATTTTTGTAAAGCAAGTTGCCTATAGTGTTGACTAGCTTTTAAATACTGCTTCGCCTGCGTGATTACTGATAGGCTACTGAAATTCAATTTAATGGTGATTGGTATGAATAGCTACCTGAAATTTGGCGCGATATTGTGTGGTTTGGTGCTGGCGGCAACGAGTATTGCTGCGGAGACTGGCGGTGATTTGTATGCGACCTATTGTTCCCAATGTCACGGTAAAAATCGCGAAGGGGCTGTTGGCCCCAATTTGGTTGATGCAACCTGGATTCACGGCGAGCCGACTAAAAGTCGTTTAATAGACATTATCAGTAAGGGCGTTGCTGATAAGGGTATGCCTGCCTGGAGTAGCGTACTCAACAAACAACAATTAGCGCAGCTTGCCGATTTTTTGTTAACCAAGCCTGTGGCAGTTAACACAGAGGCAGCAAGCGCAGCAGAGCTGGCTAAGATACGTGTGCCTAAAGGTTTTAAACTGTCGGTATATGCTGATGGTGTGAGTAATGCGCGTGGCTTAGCTATTGATGAAAACGATGTGGTTTACGTAGGTTCACGCAAAGCAGGAAAAGTTTACGCCTTGGTTGATGCGAATAAAGATGGCGTAGCAGACAAAGTTATTACGGTTGCAGAGGGTTTGGATTCGCCTATTGGTGTAACTGTCCTCAATAAAAATTTGTATGTGGCTGAAGTTGGCCGTGTGATTCGTTTTGACGACATCAGTAAAAATTACGCGAACAAACCTGCGTATAAAATTGTAAAAGATGATTTACCTAATGACCGCTGGCACGGTGAAAAAATTATTAAAGCGGGGCCAGATGGAAAACTTTATATTCCAGTTGGCGCGCCTTGTAATGTGTGCGACAAGGAAAATGGCCCTCATACAAAAATTTATCGCATGAATCCAGATGGCTCTGATTTCAAACCTTTTGCAAGTGGTATTCGAAATTCTGTTGGATTTACCTGGCATCCACAAACGCAGGAGTTGTGGTTTACCGATAATGGCCGCGATGAGTTGGGTGATAACACGCCTTCTTGCGAATTGAATCGCGCACCAAAAGCTGGAATGCATTTCGGTTTTCCTTACTGCCATAGCGGTGTGTTGCTTGACCCGGAATTTGGTAAAGGAAAAAGCTGCAGTGATTATGTGGCACCTGTAGCGCAACTCGGCCCACATGTTGCGCCTCTTGGTCTTGCATTTAATACGGGGAATCATTTCCCTGCACAGTATCGTAATCAATTGTTTGTAGCGGAGCATGGTTCATGGAATCGCACGCAAAAAATTGGATACCGCGTGAGTGTGGTGACGCTCGCAGGAAATCAATTGTTAAGTGATACTCCTTTTATTGAATTCTTGCAGGATGAAAATGTGCTAGGTCGCCCCGTTGATGTAGCTTTTTTGAGTGACGGTTCTATGTTGATATCAGATGATGATCGGGGTCGCGTCTATCGAGTGACTTATACAGGCAATAAATAATTAGCTATTCGCATAAAAATGAAAGAGGCCGATGTATTTTATGCATCGGCCTTTTTTATTGGATTTTAAATTGTAAAAATGACTAGCGCTTCCAAAATAAAATAATAATAGCTGCCAACCAACCGCTGACGGCGAGCATCTTCCACACTTTATCTGGATGGCGTTCCATTAGCGGTTGCTGGCGTTGTGTCAGCCATTCCGGATTGGGGCGTTTTAAATCCTGAAACCATTCTGATAAGGCTTCGTAGCGCGCATTGGGATAAATACTTAAGGCTTTTTCCAGCGCTTTGTCTAACCAATAGGGCACAAGCGGATTGTGTTGCATGGCAGAAATATATTTTAATTTTTGGAAGCTGTGCAAGTCAGTTGCATTACCGTAGTTGGCGCCATAAGGCAATTTGCCTGTTAGCATTTCGTATAAAAGCACGGCTAGAGAAAACTGGTCAGATGCAGGGCCAACTTTGCCGCCGTATCTATATTCAGGCGCAGAATAATCGGCGGTGCCTAAAATAATATCGCGCGTAAAAGGCGCAATGACTTCTTCAACGCCTGCGACCCAGCAAGAACCAAAATCAACAATCATTGGTCCTTTGGAACTAATTACAATATTGTCCGGTTTTAAATCCTGATGCAGCGTATCTTTGCGATGGAAAACGCGAATGCCGCGAATTAAATGTTCAACCAATTCCACCGCATCCACAATCGCCAATTTGCCTCGTTCTTTTAATAATTGCGTGAGCGTTGGGCCACCAATATATTCTGTTAAATAATAAAGGCATGAGCGTGATTCCGGCGCGGGTATTACACGCGCAACACCGGCCCCGTGAATGCGCGAGCCAATCCAGGATTCCATAACGAAGCGCTCAATATAAGCGGGGTCATCCTGAAAATTCACCGAAGGTGTTTTCATGACCAGCGGTGTACCTTTTTCATCTTCAACTAAATAAACCTGGCTACGTGTCGACTCGTGCATAATTTTTTTTACGCGCAATCCATCAATTACCTGCCCTGGTGATAAAAGGGGCGGGAAGGGCAGGCGCGATAACACCTGGATTGCTTCGCTCTGGGTGGCGCTGCCCAGTTGTTCAATGGCTACCGCTTGGATACTGATATTGTCATCGCTGTTATGTGTAAGTGCTAATTCAATTGCGCTGTTGACCAGTGTGTCTAAATCACTGCGATTATTTTTAATAAGGTTTTTAAATTCGGTGGCGGGAATAAATTCATGAATGCCATCGCAACTCAATACAAACACATCTCCCACTTCGAGCTCGATGGTGTGCATATCAACTTCTAAATATGGATCTGCCCCCACGGCGCGGCTTAAATAATTTGTGTCGCGATCAATGCGTTGGGTATGGTCACGGGTAATGCATTCAAAATCTTCTCCACGCAAACGATACACGCGTGTATCGCCCACATGAAAAATAAATGCGGTAGAACCTTTTAATATCAGTGACGAAAAAGTGGTGAGGTAGCCTTCGCCGTAAATTGAATTTTGGCTGCGGCCAAACAAGCTTGAGTTAAGTGCTTGTATGACGCGCATGGCAGATTGCTGCGTGCGCCAGGTATCCGGTGTTGCATAATAATCAGTGAGAAAACCTGCAATTGCTGTTTGGCTTGCTTCGCGCGCGGCCATGCTGCTGCTCACACCGTCGGCAATCGCAATCGCAATACCTTTGTTGGTGAGTGCGTTGCCATCGGGAATGCGTGCGCCTACGGTGTCCTGATTTTCTGGTTTGCGGCCAGCTTCACTGCGCTGTGCAAATTGGACACGCAATGTAGATTGAAGGTGATCCATAAAAATTTTTCGCGAGCTGTGATAAAAATTAATACAAGTGTAATAGAAAAGCCCGCAAGAGCGGGCTAATTCTTAAAACAGTTTTTGGTAAATCAGATTAAGCAACTTTTTATTATGAAGCTTTCTATTATGAAGCTGCCTATTAGGCAACTTCGATTTTTTGCAAGGTTCCGTCTTCGTTTACTTCTACTGTGTGGCCTTTAGGTTCTTTAAGGAACTGGATGAAGATAAAAGCCAAGGCTGCGGCACCTGCAAGCACATAGAAGAAGGTATGGATATTTACAAAGGTATTGATAGTGAGGAACGCAAGGCCACCCACGTTACCGTAAGCACCGGCCATACCAGAGATTTGGCCAGTCATGCGGCGTTTGATCAGGGGCACTACTGCGAACACAGAACCGCAACCCGCTTGTACGAACAGAGAGCAAATAAATACAGCGGCGAATGCTAAGGCTAATGGCCAGTTGCTGTTAATTTGCGATAAGAGTACGTAGCCAATTGCGATGCCGCCAAAAATCACTGACATAGAAAAGCGACGACCTAATTTATCGCTCACCCAACCACCGCCGGGGCGTGCAACCAAATTCATAAATGCGAATGAACCACCGAGCATTGCCGCTTGTGAAATACTTAAGCCTTTAAATGTGTCCATAAAGAATGCAGGCAATACAGATACAACCGCTAATTCAGAACCGAAGCACGCAAGGTAAGCCCAGCTTAAAATCGCCACTTGTTTGAATTCATATTTGTCGTGCTCTGGCACACCGTTTTTCAGCATATCTTTGTTAACACGATAGATTTGTGAAAATTGGAAAACGAACAATGCAATCAACACAACATACAAAATATTAGTGGTGGTAGCGCTTAATAATTTCAAATTCGCTGGTGACATCTTCCACGCAAGCACAGCGAGAATTAAATACATAGGTACGTTCAAGGCAACATAGAACCAGAAATCTTTTTTGCTGCTCACCTCCAAACCGCCAGATTTTTTTGGTTTGAAATAGGTAGAGCCTTTAGGTGTGTTGCGTGCGAATACGTAAAATATCACGCCGTAAACTGCTGCCAAAATGCCCGCAGCGCTCATGGCATAACGCCAGCCATCAACACCACCGAAAACGTGAATGGCGAGGAAGGGCAAAGTAAAACCTGCAGCGGCCGCACCAAAGTTACCCCAGCCACCGTAAATACCTTCTGCCAAACCAACTTGACGAGCAGGAAACCATTCACTCACTAAACGAATACCAATTACAAAACCCGCACCTACAAAGCCCAACATAAAACGGAAGAGTGCAAGTTGTTCAAAGGTTTGCGCAGAAGCAAATGCAATCAACACGATTGATGAAAGAATTAATAAAGCGCTGTAAATATTTCGTGGGCCGAATTTATCAACAAGGCTGCCTACAACAATACGTGCGGGAATTGTCAGTGCAACGTTCAATGTCAGCAGCGCTGCCCATTGTTGTGGCGTCATTTGTACGGATTGCATGATGAGTGGTTTTAATGGCGGCAAGCTAAACCACATCACGAAAGTCATAAAGAAGGCGAACCATGTTAAGTGCAAGGTCGCAACGGATTTATTGGAAAAGTCCAACAGGTTTAATTTTGAAGTGCTCATGGCGTTTATCCAAACTGGTGAAAACACAGTGGCCTCTTTTCTACTTTTGATAGTGAGAGGTGCTCAATGGGGATTTTGCAACGCCTGTGCCAATGCCTTATTTGTTGGCGTAAAACTCATAAATTTAGCCAAATGAGGTGGCTTGGTGCATTTTTGCTGTTCGGACATGCGCTAATTGATATCCGAATAAAGCAAAAGTGATTCATTGTGGTGCGTTTATGGTGTGTTACGGGGAGTATGGTGAGATTTGCAGCGGATCAGCCAAGCGACGGGGAGAAACTGATAATTTTTGTTTGAGAATGGCGCAGCGCGATCTTGAGGCGAGGTTGGATGGGGTAGGTTTAGCCAGGAAACGATCTTTTGTTGTTCCGTTTCTGTTCTCAATGTGTGCGTTTTTGCCTCCGCTAATTGCACTACTTTTGAATTTGTTGTGGTGCGCCGTGGTCTTTATCTGGGCATTTTGGCTGTAAAAATGGCCAGGTTTTAATCTGGTGCAATCCTAAAAGCCTTGATTCACCGATTTTTATTATAAGTGGCGTAAATATTGCCTTAGGTGCTCCATCGTAAAACCTGTTGGAGTTAGTGGTGAAAAATTCTGGTGCAAATATTAATTTTTTTTCCTTTACCGGAAAAACAAAAATCCTCCATATGACATGGATGGCTTTTTTTATCACTTTCGTGGTTTGGTTTAACCATGCGCCCCTTTTAGTTGCAATCCAAAGCACTTTGGGTCTCGATGACCAACAGATTAAGACGCTCCTTATCCTCAACGTAGCCCTCACAATTCCTGCGCGTATAGTAATTGGCATGTTGGTAGATAGTTTTGGACCGCGAAATATTTACTCGCTCTTGCTGTTGATTACCGGCGCTTTCTGTTTTTTCTTTTCGCTCTCTACCAGTTTTGAAATGCTTGCTCTTGCGCGCTTCCTGTTAGGTTTTGCAGGTGCAGGTTTTGTAATTGGCATTCGCATGATTAGCGAGTGGTTCCCCGCGCGCCAGTTAGGCTTGGCAGAGGGTATTTATAAAGGCTTGGGCAATATAGGTTCAGCGGCTGCTGCCATAAGCTTGCCGACGCTCGCTTTGGTGTTGGGTGGCGATGAAGGTTGGCGTTATGCGACGGGGATCACCGGTGTGATCGCCATTATTTATGCGGGCATTTATTACATGTCGGTGCGCGACACCCCGGCCGGTTCAACTTATTTTAAACCCAATAAATCCGGTGGTTTGGCTGTTACCAGTAAAAGCGATTTTATCCAGTATCTGTTAATCAATATTCCTATGTACGGCGCTTTGTCGCTACTGACCTGGAAAGTGCAATTGTTGGGGCTCATTAGTCACACCGCACTGATCGGTATTAATGCAGTTCTCATTGTGCTGTTTTTATTCCAGAGTAAAAAAATCTACAACGTGAATGCCGAGATTTTCCAAAAGCCGGTCGAAAAAATTCATCAATATAAATTTAAACAAGTCACCATTTTAAGCTTGGCTTACGCCGTTACTTTCGGTTCTGAATTGGCGGTGGTTTCTATGCTGCCACTGTTCTTTAAAAATGTTTTCCTGGTTCCAGTTGCTTTGGCTGGTGTATTCGGCGCTTGTTTCGCGGCCATGGATATTATGTCCTGTCCATCGGGCGGTTGGATTAGCGATAAATTTGGCCGTAAAAAATCGCTGATTGTGTTGTTGTTTTTAGCATCGGTCGGCTTCTTTGTTATGTCGCGTATCAATGCTGATTGGCCAATTGAAGTGGCAGTAATCACCATGATGTGCAGCTCATTCTTTTTAGGTTCTGCAGCGGGTTGTGTGTTTGCTGTTGTACCCCTGATTCGCCGCAGCCTTACCGGGCAAATCGCGGGGATCGTGGGCGCTTATGGAAATATAGGCGCGGTGATATTCCTGACCGTATTTTCATTTGTGAGTACACCTGCATTTTTTATTACTATCGCGGCTAGTATTTTTGTGGCTGCGGTTGCAGCGATTTTGTTGGACGAGCCGAAGGATAAAATGTTTGAGGTATTACCAGACGGCTCTGTCCAAATGATTGAAGTCCACTAATGGAGCTTCATTGTTTGAGCGATAGCGGCGTTATTTGCGTGCTCGAATCCTCATTTACTATAAGTAAACTCCGGTTCTGTGCGCGCAAATGCCTTGCTCTCATCTCAAACACTAACGCTCTGTAGGTTGTGTGCATTTTTTTAAGAGGGAGTCGTCATCCTCGCGCAGCGGGGATCCAGCTCTTAAAAAACTTTCGTAATAAAAAGTTGGATCCCCGCTGCGCGAGGATGACGACNACTTTCTCTGTCGGGCAATACTCGAGTGCGGGTGTTAAGGCGGATAATGAAGATGCTATTGGCATTCGTATTCCTGAAGGAACTTTGCTGAGTACCAAAGGTGCGGCGGCAATTATTGCGGATGGTGTGAGTGCGGCTGAGGCGGGTAAAGAGGCGAGTGAAACTTGCGTGCGCAATTTCCTTGTCGATTATTTCTCTACACCCGATACCTGGACGGTAAAAAAATCTACTTCTCAAGTGCTGATCGCGCTTAATCGCTGGCTCTATTCGCGTGGGCGTGAATTTCACGAAGCTAAAAAAGGTTATGTCAGTACTTTTAGCTGCATTATTTTTAAATCACATAGTGCACATATTTTCCACGTAGGTGATTCCCGTATTTATCGTTTGCGCAACGGAAAGCTGGAGCAATTGACGCGCGATCATCGCACAGTTATCAGCGATCAGGAATCTTATTTAGTTCGCGCCATAGGTCTGGATGTGTCGCTTGATGTTGATTGCGGGATTCATGAAATTGAAGTTGGCGATACCTTTTTATTATCAACTGACGGGCTACACGATTTTATTAAGCAAACTGATATTGTTAATGCGCTGGAAAATTCCGGTGAAAATTACGATGAAGCTTGTGCACAGTTGGCGCATCTTGCGTTAAGTAATAAGAGTGATGACAACATTAGCTGCCAGATTATTCGCGTAAATAGTTTGCCAGAAGAAAATATTGAAGACGCTACGCAAAAATTAACCGCGCTACCCTTTCCACCGAATCTGGACGTCGGAAAAATTATCGATGGATACCGGATTGAAAAAGAATTGCACGCAAGCAGTCGCAGCCAGGTGTATCTGGTATCGGATATAGAAACTGGTGAGCGTTTTTGCATGAAAACGCCTTCAGTCAATTTTGAAGATAATGCAGCCTATATCGAGCGTTTTGTTATGGAGAGTTGGATCGGTAGCCGCATCCACAATCCACATGTTGTAAAAATTATTAATCACAACAAGCCAAAAACCTGTCTCTATTACCTAATGGCTTATATTGATGGTATTACGCTGGCGCAGTGGATTAAGGAAAATCCCAATCCACCTGTGCAAAATGTTACCTATATCATTGAGCAGGTTGTTAAAGGCTTACGCGCATTTCACCGGCGCGAAACCTTGCATCAGGATATTCGCCCGGCCAACATTATGATTGACCGCAATGGCGAAGTGAAAATTATTGATTTCGGTGCATGTCTTGTAAAAGGTATTGCAGAAATTGCTACACCCATCAAACGCGATAATGTTTTGGGCACAGCGGAATATTCTGCACCCGAACATGTATTGGAGGCGACCTGTTCTGAGCAATCTGACATTTTTTCACTTGCCGTGGTTGTGTTTGAAATGCTCACGGGTGCTCAGCCGTTTAAAGGCAAGCTCGGGCAGTGCCGGTCGCCGCGCGCGTATCTCAGCACACAATATGTGCCCGCCTATGAATTAAACCCGCTGGTGCCGTTTTGGATAGATGCTGCCATTAAGAAAGGGCTGCGTTACGATCCCGGGCGCCGCCACGCGGATGTTTCTGAATTTTTGCATGAATTATTGCAGCCGAATCCAAAATACAAACAACAGTATCGTTCGATTTTGTCAGAGAAAAAGCCTCAGCGCTTTTGGCAGATTGTATCGGCGGCTTTATTGATAGCCTTGTGTGTGGAAACCTATTTATTAATCGGTAAGATGGCAGGTTGATTAAGTAGCGAACGCGTTAATTTTAATCGCAAAATTAACGCGTTTTTATTTACTTGAGGGATTTGGTATCCGTGCCTTTTAATTTATCAAAAGAGCGTAGCGTTCCTATACCGAGCATTCCCATAATCAATGGATAAAGTGCGTCGCTATTTGGTGTAGGTGGTGTCTCCATGCCGGGAATCCAACACAACAAGGGATAGAGAATAAATTGATAGAAAAGTGCAAGTGCGCCAACCCAACCAATTGCTGGTCGCCAACCTGCAACAAATAAGCTGGTGTGGGTCGCTTCGGTTTTATTGACTTCAGCTTGCGCCGTGTTTTGCTCGGCAATTAATTTGTTTTCCAGATAATCAAATTCGCGATTAGCTTTTAAAAATTCATTTTGCTTTTCCAATCGCTCTTCATCGGAAGTAAATAAATTATCGACTGTGTCGCCAATAGCTTTGACGGTATTGCCACCGTTAAATAATGTTGATAAAAAATTCATGCTGCACCTCCTAGCGCACGGTTAACCCAACCTAATAGAAACTTACTCTGGCTGCGATCTTTATTGCACAAGCTGGCGTAATAGCCGACTTTTACCAGCGTAAAATGCACGATAAATTCTTTTTCATTTTGCTGGTTAATTACACCAAGTGACGCGCTGCCAATAATGCCGTCAGCGGGTTTGATGTCTAACATGGATTGAGCCAAACGACTGGCGGTGCGCACACCCATGTTAACTGCGGTATCAAACAGATTTTCGGCAATCATTTGTGATTTCAAATCGTCACCGCGCACTCTATCCCAATAATCGCGTTTATAGATATCGCGCGCCTGTTGTTCGGTGAGATTGCGAATATCAACATTTGGGTATGCGGTTTGGGAAATTCCGTACTTGGTTGCGCCGCCTCTATCACCGGCAATGTCCGTAAATTTTGCGCCGCCCTCTTTCGCCAGTGTTTTTACAATGGCATCGTTAAAATTGGCCATGACTAATTCCTTCAGATGTGTTTATTTGTTGGTCGAAAACTAACCTGATTAAGCCTGTGATATTACGCGACAGACGTCAATCGTTTTGTGAGGTGTGGCGACAGAATCTGGCGCCTAAAACTTTTATTTGTGATTGATAAAATGAAGGAAGGTAATTTGGGGCAGTAGTTTGGTAAGTCGTTTGGGGAATGGCTGTAGCCGTTTTAACGCGAAGCAAGTTTATATAAAAGATTTTGTTTTACGCCGGGCCATTCATGCTTGACGATACTGTAGAGCACTGAATCGCGTACTCGACCATCGGGCATCACCATGTGGCTGCGGAGGATACCTTCTTCTTTTGCACCTAAGCGTAAAATCGCCTGGCGAGATGTTGAGTTTAAATAATCGGTGAGAAATTCCACCCGATTAAAATTCAGGTTTTCAAATGCGTGTGTGAGCAACAATAATTTTGCTTCAGTATTGAATAAAGTTTTCTGCCAACTTTTACCTAAAAAGCTATAGCCAATTTCTACGCGCTTGTTGGCGAGATTAGCTTTCATGAAGCGTGTAGAGCCGACTACTTTCGTGTTGTGTTTGTCGATGATTGCAAAAGTTAAGCCGTCACCCTGTTCAAAAAGTGTTTGGGCATTATCGAAAAACACGTCTAAATCATTGGGATGTGGAACCAGCGTGACAAATAGCTTCCATAATTCACCATCGCAAATAGCGTCGCATAAACCGGATTTATGTTCATGTGAAAGAGGCTCAAGACGAACAAGATTTCCTTCAAGAACAAGCGGTGTAAATGTCATAGCCTATAGCTCGTGATTCCAATTCGGTTGAACTATAACCACAATTTAATTATTTTTGAATAGCTTTATTCGCCGGTGATTTGTTTTAGGCGAATAAAGCTGCAAAGGTTAAACAGGATTAGAATTTAACTCTCATTCCCAGCTGAATACTTCTGCCGGCTTCTGGCGCTATGTCCCGCAAATAGGATGATGCATTGCGAATTTCTGCGTCGGTCAAGTTGGTCGCTTTTGCAAAGAGGGTGTAATCCGTACCTGCGCTGCTAAAGGTGTAATCGATTCGCGCATCAATGCGGTTGTAGGAATCGGTTTCACTTTCGTTATCACCTGCATGGTTTTGTTTTGATGTATGAGTGGCGCTAATGTTTGCGCTCCATTGATTGAAATTAAAATCCAGCGAACTGCCAATTCGCATAGGTGTAATGCGCGGAAGATCGCCACCATCATCCAAAGTTGCGCGTACCTTATCGCTGAATAAACGCAAATTCCAATATTGTGCAAATGGAATTTTTAATTCTGTTTCAAAGCCCTTAAAGGTGGCGTTTGCTTGGGTGTATTGGTAGCCATTGAGTTCATCAATAATTTCGTTGAGATTTTTAGCATAAATAAAATCATCTACCTTGTTGTAAAAAATACTGGTGGAAAATTGCAGCTTATCACCATGCCAGTGGTAGCCAAAATCTATATTGGTGCTGGTTTCTTCGTTGAGATTTTCATCACCTATTAAATAGCTTCCCGTTGCTGGATGTGGTCCATTCGCGAGCAATTCTTCTACACTGGGTGCTCGTTGTGATTGTGCAATGCCCAGGCTGAATTGTTGATCCTGGGTAAAATGCCAGGTAGTGGTAGCGGATAAGTTAATAGAGTCATGGCTAATGCTGTGTCCTTTTGATATTGCAGCTTGTGCATCGGGCGTAATTTTTTGTGAGTCGGCGCGCACTCCAATTTCGTAAGTGAAATTATTGTGTTTGGTTTCTTCTACAATAAAAATTCCTAAATTGCTGATGTCTGATTTAGGAATAAACGCTTCTTCACCTATGGCAGCAAAGGTGCTTTTTGCAGTTTGTACACCAATGGCACCGTTCCAATTTACATTAAATAATTCGAGCGGGTCGTGAATTAATTCGACGCGGCCTTCGTAAGCATCGTTAGTAAATTTTGTGCCGGGCTCGCCGTTTTCCATTTCTGTGTGTTGGTAATCATTGTGGCCAAGGCGTGCGCTGATTTTTTGGAAACCGTCAAATGGATTATTGAGTTCGCCTTTTACATCGTAACGGGTTTGGTGCATATCAATACGCACCAGTTCATCGCCATTCCCATTATGATCAGGAGGCACGCCATAATTGTTATCGAGCTTGTTCACACTTATGCCGATGAAATCTTCACCGCTAATATAAGACGCGCCCAGGGTGCCGCTGGTGGATTTTGCATCTGTATTGGGAATAAAACCTTTGGCTGCGTCAGCGTGGTCTTCTGGATTTTTAAAAGCGAAGCCGGGAGTTTCCATATTGTCGCTGTCGCGTTTTACACCATCGATATGAAACGCAAAATTTCCTGCGGCAGCATTAAGATTGGCAACACCGACGGTTTCATTGTTGGCGCTTGAATTGCGTAGCTCCGCACCGCCAGCAAAACTTTCAGGCAATTCGCTGGGAATGCGATTGTCTAACACGTTTACCACACCACCAATGGCGCCGCTGCCGTAACGCAATGCTGCGGGGCCACGCAAAACTTCAATCTTGTTGGCGAGCAGTGGCTCCAACGTCACGGCATGGTCAGGGCTCGCGGCTGAGGCATCCATTGAGCCCACGCTGTCTTGCATCACTTTTACGCGGTTATCACTCTGGCCACGAATAATGGGTAGGCCAACGCCGGGGCCGAAACTGGCAGAGCTCACGCCCAATTGCCCATTAAGGGTTTCGCCCAGAGTCGCCGCTGCGGCGTTTTGCAAACTTTCGCCACTCAAGAGGTTTACGGGTTTGTTTACAGCCTCAATACTTTTGGCAAAGGGCGATGCAGTCACTACAACTTCTTCAAGATCATCAGCAAAAGCGATGGGGCAGGCAGCAGCAAGCACTACCGCGAGATAGTGTTTCGGAAAATGGTTCATCTAAAAACTCCACAGCAAAGGGCGCGGCTACTCTAAAGTAGCCGCAATAAAAATAAGGGTTTAGCGAGTGCGGAGTAGAGCGGGAGGTGCGCGTATAAGCGCGAGGCGGCTTTTTAGGCGAGGAACAAAACGCGTGATCGACGTGCTTAGGGTTGCGGCAACTAGCAACGGAATCAGGATGAGGGCTGGCGAGCCAAGCAGCTTATCCAGTGACACTGAATGCTGGCAGAGTGCACATTGGTCATCTGCCTGGGTGAAAACGCCGTGAGCGTGACCTGCCTCCAGCACCGAGGTGAGCGCCAATACTGCCGCCGCGGCTATGAACCAAAGGCGCAGTTGTCGAGTGGATTGGCGAATGACTGTGAACATGGGGCGCAATCTAAAGAAGTTTTGTATGACTCGCAAGCGTTATATTATAACATTTGTAAAAAGGTTGAAATTAACGGAAGCTAAGGCCTCGTTAACTTTTATGTGTTACTTGTGAACTTTGATTCCCTCTATGAACTTTGATCCTCGCCTTATTGAAGCAGCCCAGTGTTACAAATTAATGGTGGGTAGTATCACCCCGCGTCCTATCGCGTGGATAAGTAGTTTGAGTTCCACGGGAGTGCTTAACCTGGCCCCTTATTCTTTTTTCACCGTGGCGAGTTGTAATCCTCCTGTGCTTGCAGTGACTCAGGTGAATCCGCGTGACCGTGCGGCCAAAGATACGCTAACTAATTTACGAGCGACCGGCGAATGCGTCGTCAATATTGTGAGCGAAGATCAGGCTGCAATAATGAATGCCAGTTGTGGTAATTATCCGCCTGAGATAAGTGAGTTTTCCGCGTTGAATATCGCGAGTGAACCGAGCCATTCGGTGAAAGTGGCGGGAGTGAAAGCAGCCAACGTAAGGTTTGAATGTAAACTGCGCGAAGTGCTGGCAGTTTCTTCACTACCCATGGGTGGGCACATGATGTTGCTGGATGTTGTGAGTATTTATGTAAATGAGTCGGTTCTTGTTGATGGCCAAATTGCGCCACACTTGTTAAATACAATCGGTAAGTTGGGTGGCGACTTATACACGGCAACTCACGAGCAATTTGAAATGGCTCGTCCGGATGTAAAATAACCAGGTTGAATTTTCGTATCGAGGTGGCGGAATGTGGGTTTTGTGGTTAGTGCTATTCATGGCGGTGGTGGGTTATTTTATTTATCGCACGGATAAAAAAATAAAATCGAAATTCGAGGATAAATTTAATCCGCACGATTGGGATCTGCCGCGTTCGGTAGAACTCACGGCTGAGATCAAACCTCAGCCGGTTGTCGCGCCTGTTGCGAATGTAAAGCTCAGCTATGAAAAAACATCTTCGGTTCTAAATGATGTTCAGCGTCCTATTTTTACCGCGCTACAGCAAGCATTGAATGGCGAATATATTTTGCTCACCAATATAAATGCGGGCGATGTTTTGAATGTTGGCGCCAGTAATAACCTGCTTGCGGTGCAAGTTGCGACTAAAAATATTGCCACAAAGCAATTTGATTTTGTTGTCTGCGAAAAAACGCAGTTGCGTGCAGTTTGCGTCATTATGTTGGGCGATAGTCTTGATCCATTACTGACTAGCATATGTGAAGATGCGCAATTGCCCTTGGCGCGTTTTAAAGTGCAGGCGAGTTATGATGTTGCCGTTATTCGTGCAAGTTTATTTAAAGCATTGGGCGTTGAGCAAGCTGAGGCAATATCCACCAATGAATCGGTTTTGGATATTGTTGATGAACCGGAAGTAAAAAGCCCAGCTAATAAAAGCGAGTTGACAGAAAGCGGAATTGCTTTAGAGCTTTGTCCTGAGTGCTCGGCGGTTATGTTAAAACGCAAAGCTAAAAATGGTGCAGCTGCAGGAAAATTATTTTGGATTTGTTCTACCTATCCAAAATGCCGTGGCGTCTTGCCTATAAAATAAAGGCAAAAAAATCCGGAAGCTTTACAGCGTCCGGATAATTTCTTTAAACAGAATTAAAAACTAATGTAACGCGAATTTTCCCCTGCTATATATTGAACTCCGTTATTCCCATAGGAATAACCCATGGTTAAACCGGCGTTGCCGTAACCCTGGAAGTAAACCAATTTAAATTTGTGCTCCCCTTCCATTAACCTGATTTGGCATGCATTGACAGTTAATGGGCGGTCATGAGTCCATTCGCACAATTGCTGGCCATCAATACTAAAAATAAAACCATCGTCGCTGCCAAGATAAAACACATAATCCCCAGCTTTTTTAACAGTGAAGGGTGCATTTATATCCACCCAAAAATCGCCGGCATAACCAATATCACCCAGTTTGGGGTGTCGAAAACGACTTTTATCTGCCAAGTCGATACGGTCGACTTTCACGGTTTTTGTCATTTCAATATCGCGTGGCTGATGAATATCGGTAATGGTTATGCGGTTTTTGCTGATCACCAAATCGAACACGCCGCTGACATAAGGTGGTGTAATTCGATAGATAATAGCCACTGCTATGATGGCTAGCATTACCGAAAACACAATGTTTCTATTGAACGGAATGGTTGTCATTATTGCACCACCTGTAATTTCCAAAAGCTAAACCAATTGCGCATTTCGAATTGATCTTCGGTGATGCCAATTCCATAAGTAAAGGGTGCAAAGAACGCGAATATCGCAATAACCAGCGCTATATAAAATCCGAAATTAATCCAGACGTGTTTGCTGTTGGCAATAATGTCATCGCGATAAATGTAGTTAAGGATCAGCGCAAGGTTGAGTGAGCCAAATACCAAAGGTATTAGGTAGTGATAGAGATACATCACACGTTCAATTTGTAAAATGGCAATCATGTAACTCAAGTACAAACCTGTGAAGACACAAATCCAATAAAACAAGGGTGTGTTTTTTTCTTGCTGGCCATAAATAAATTTGCTCATGATTAAACCAAGGCTCAATACAATTCCGGCAATTACGCTAAACCAAATGATCGGGTTTGCAATAATTGTCATGTATTTAACTTCGACTTTTCCATCTACCGTATCTTTATCCCAGCGATAACTGATAGTTTTTTTACCCAGCAGCCAATCCATTGGGTAACTTCCATTTTCATCGGGTTTACATTCGTCCAAACGCGGAACGCCGTCGGCGTATTCGCTCATGTATTTCCAGTTGTCGCGGAAACCAATCGCAAAGGTTGATGGGCTCCAGGTGTCGCCACGTTGAATTGCTTGTAGATATTCAGGTGATGCCTTGTAGGTGCGGTCGGCAATAACTTTGGTACCCATACCAATATGAATATAAAACACGCTGAAGAATACTAATAGAAGTGGTGCCACTCCTGCGGGCACGGCTATGACCAGACGTTTTAGCAGCGCGCTGTAATTAAGTGCTTTAATATTTTTCCATTGATCTACACCAAACAAAATAACAAACAGAATAAGTTCAATGGCACTTGTCACTTTCACACTCATCGCAAAGCCAATCAATGTGCCCAGTAATAGGTAATCGGTTAGTTTGATGGGGCGTTGGCTGGTGACGATGCGGACGAAACAATAAAGCTCGGCAAGAATAAAAAATATTTGAATTCCTTCAAGCATGGCGGCACGCGCCTGTATCACCAATGCATTGTCAAAAATAATAAAGCTGCTAAATAAAAAGGCAAATAAGGGTTGACGAGTAATATTGTTTAATATTCCGAAAAAAAACAAAACCGCTAGCGCCATCAAAACTACCGATGGCCAGCGATAGCCCGTAAATTTTGTGCCTGCTGGTGTGTCCGCTCCCTCAATATGATCAGTAATAACAAAATTATGTTTATCAATATTTTCGTTGGGGTTGATTACAACTTCTGCCAGCGCCATCAGCATTTTTCCAAGCGGCGGATGCGGCTCCATATACATCACACCTTGCACATGTTTTTCGGCAGAGGCGACATGGTAATTTTCATCCCAAAACATAGAGCTGGGTGAACCGTAGTGGATGAAATAAACACTAAAGGAGCAAATCAGCAATATAAGGGGATAGATATTTTTCAACAGCTGAGCATAAGTATCGCTCGCTATTTTTTGTAATTTCCTGGACATAGCATCAGCACTTATAAATTGGACATTGGGGTTGCGTCGGCAATATGAGGGTAGCCTGCCTTATTGAAATTATCTGGCTCCTCAGCGGGGAGAATCTTGCCTTGTTCTGATGCGCGGTGCAATTGAGATTAGGTTGCTAATTGTATTTATGAGCAATCATCAACCACGGTCAGGAAATTTGGCGGGCCTTTCCTGATGAATCCTGCTCCTTCGTGGAGTAGGATAATTTACCTGGCGCACAGCCCATCTTTTTAAGGAATTAATTATGAAAACAGTTGTTATCACCGGCGCTAACCGCGGCATTGGCTTTGCGCTTGTGCAGGAATATCTCGCCCAAGGCTGGCGTGTAATCGCTGTATGCCGTACGGCGTCTGCGGAGCTCAGCGCAACTGACGCACAAGTCATTGCCGGAGTAGATGTGACTAGCACCAAAGCAGTTCAGGAGTTGGCCACAAGGTTGTCCGACGTAAAAATCGATTTGTTGATTAACAATGCCGGAGTTCTACAGCACGAGCGTCTTGGCGAAATTGATTACAACACTGTGACTCAACAATTTTTGGTCAATGCCCAAGCACCCTTGCACGTGACTGAAGCGCTATTAAAGCACCTGAATGAAGGTGCAAAAATTGCGTTTATCACCAGCCGTATGGGCTCCATTGCGGATAATACCTCGGGTGGCTACTACGGTTATCGCATGTCAAAAGCCGCCTTAAATGCAGCGGCAAAATCCTTGAGCCTTGATCTGAAACCGCGCGGCATTTCAGTGGCGATTTTGCACCCCGGTTATGTTCAAACGGCCATGGTAAATTTTGGTGGCGATATTTCGGCCGCTGAATCGGCCAAGCGTTTAAGCAAACGAATCGCGGAATTGAATATGAGTAACACAGGCAGCTTCTGGCATTCTAATGGCGAACGCCTGGAGTGGTAATGATGGCTCGGTTTGGTTTTGTAAATTTTTTGTGATTAATCCTACAAATGAGGTACATTCTGCCCATAACCTCTAATAAATGGGATAACACGAATATGAAAGTTTACCGAGCTTACAAAACACTTTTGGCTACCTTGTTGGCGACAGCGGCCTTTTCCGCTGCAGCTGCGAACAAACCCGCGCAAGAAGAGTGGGTGGATTTATTCAATGGAAAAGACTTAAGCAATTGGACTATAAAGTTAAAGGGCTACCCTGCGGGAGAAAATGCTTTTGATACTTTTCGTGTAAAAGATGGGCTCTTGCAAGCTCGCTATGATAAATACGAAACCTTTGGGAACACCTTCGGGCATATCTTTTCCAACAGCGGGCCATACTCCCATTATAAATTACACGTGGAATACCGGTTTGTGGGCGAGCAAGTTAAAGATGGTCCGGGCTGGGCATTACGCAACAACGGCATTATGTTTCACACGCAATCGCCACAAAGTATGGCGGTGGACCAGGATTTCCCGCTGAGCATGGAGTACCAACTCTTGGGTGGTAATGGCAAAGATGCACGCTCCACGGGCAACCTCTGTACTCCATCTACCCAAGTGGTTATTAAAGGCGAATTGCGTAAAGATCACTGCATGAATTCTACTAGCGATACTTTTCATGGTGATCAATGGGTGACTGCGGAATTGGTTGTGCATGGCAGTGAGTTGGCGCAGCATTTTATTAATGGCAAATTGGTATTTGAATATAATGATTTGCAGAAGGATGATGGCACCCCCTTGGAAGGAGGTTTTATTGCCTTGCAAGCAGAATCCCACCCTGCAGATTTCCGTTCAGTGCGTATATTAAATCTCAAAGGCTGCATGGATAAAAAAGCGAAAAACTACAAATCTTATTTTGTAAAAGATGACGCTAAAGCTTGTAAGTATTAATCAATGTAAACCGAAAATAAAAAGCCCCGCCAGTGATGAGCTGGCGGGGCTTTTTTGTTTCTACAATATTAATGACCTTCTATTGTTTCTGCTTTGAGTGTCGAAAGATAAGCCACCAAATTCCGAATTTGCATACGGTCCAACAACAGATTCATAGGCGGCATGCCTGAGGTGCTGGTTTCAATTTTAGCGATATCAGTGCGATTAAGTTTATGGGTTTTATCCTTACTGCTAATAGTAATTGTGGATTCGGTTTCCGCATCAAATGTACCTTCAATACGTTCACCGGTTTTTAGCACTGCAGTGATTTGACCGAACCCGGGTGCGATGCGCGCCGATGGGCTAACCAATGCCTCCAGCATTTGCTCGCGCGATATACGGCTGGCAATGGTGGTAAGCTCCGGGCCCACGCGTGCACCATTGACTCCCACCATATGACAGCGCACACATTGCGCCATATCGCTAAAGCGGAATAAATTTCTTCCTTCCATTGCATTGCCACCCATTAGAGATTCGCGGTAAACCTCCAGAGGGTCATTGGCGTTTTTACTTGCTTCGTAGGTTGCAACTATTTGCTTTAATTCGGCGGAATCCATTTTTTCTGCAGCAAAAATTAAATCAAGTTGCACTTCTCGAGCAATTTTTCCTGCAATTAATTTTTGCAATTGTTGTTTAAATACTGCAGTGGCTTCTGGCGATTTAACATTGGCGAGAGACGTATAAGCCGCTTGTTGTTCGCCCACAGTGCCGTTTTGTAAAAGTAACTCGTGCATAGATACAACTTGCTGCACAGGCAAGTTCAATTCAGGCAATAACCTTAAGGCAGACATGCGCACTGATTGATCCTTATCTTTCATTGCAGCAAAAGTGACTTTACTCATGTCGCTCACATTAAATTTTTTCAGTGCATTTAATGCGGCAATACGAACGGCTGGATCAGAATCCTGGGAAAGTATTTTGATCAGGTTGTCGTTAGTCTCTTTCACATTAAATTCGGCAAGGGCGTTGATAGTTGCCGCGCGAAATTTTCCGTCCTTATCCGCTAAAAGATTTTTATAGGCGCTAGCCAAAGCGCGCTGCGCATCTTTAGCGTCGTGAATTGCTGCGCCACGATTTTGGCCGGTAACACGGTCAAAGTCAGATGATTTAGCCCACACTGACAATGTATTTATGGCTTCGGCGCGCAGGGTTGCATCAATATTTTTTTGCTGGGCAAAGCGTACCAAGCGTGAACTATTTTCTGCACTGTTATTTGCACCGGTTGCATAAAGGTTGGCATTAATGACACGACGCAAGAAAGGTTCATTGGTAAACCTTGGTGCATCCAATAATTTTGCCAACGCAGGTAATGCGTCTGTTACAAAATTATCATCGCTAATAGCGCGTGCGGCATTGGTAACTACAAATTCGCTAGAATCATTTAGGAACTGTGCGAGCGCTGGGCTCTCCAAACGTTTTAATGCAACTACAGCGGCAATGCGAACGGCTTCAGAAGGGTGGCTTGCTAATTTCGCTAGTGCATCCTGGTTGCCGATACGCGCAAGTGCTATGGCACCGGCTTGGCGTAAATAAACATCTTTATCGTTGTTAGCTGCGAGCATGGCAACGATTGGTGTTATGGCCGATTCTGCACCCAGGCGGCCAAGTGCTTGCGCTGCAAAAAATTGCACGCGTAAATTACTGTCTGCTAATAGCGGCAATAAATTATTCGTAGCGTTTACCGCTTTCGCATCACCTAATAATTTGGCAGCTTGCGCGCGAATTTCTGCATCTTTATCGCTTAGGAATGGCATTAGCGCTGCCACCTGCGCTTGGTCTTTTCGCGCTAGTTGCCCGAGTCCCCAAAGCGCGTGAATGCGAGCAAGTTGATCTTTTGAATCTTTTGCTACTGCTTGCAATTGTTGCGTTGCTTTACGAGTTACTAATTCTAATTGTGCTTTAGTGCGCACGCGCATATCAGCATGAGAGAGTAGCGCGGTTAATTTAGATAGCGAAAGCGAACCGAAATTTTCTGCAAGGCGCGCCTGGGTATCTTTACGCGCGGCGTTACTCGTGGTTTCCGGCGTATCCAATTTCCAGATGCGACCTTTTTCTTTCAGGTTCCAGCCTTCAACCCAGTCGCTCATATAAAGCGCGCCGTCGGGACCAAAATCAATTCCGGTTGCTAAAATGCCACGGAAAACATTTTGATCTGTGTCGAGTTTAAAAGAGGCGCCTTCAGGTTTTAAGGTGAAGGCATTAACCCCTGCACGTGCAGGCGAGCCGACAAATTCCACCACAAAAAAATGATCCAGCCATTTGTCACTCAGTGCTGTACCGGGGTTGTAAGTCATTCCAGCGGGGCCGGCATGATAAGGTGCAATTGGGGGTAATACATGCGCAGCTTGTCCTTCAAAACGAGGCTTGTAATAACTCTCATCCATCCAGACTTTGTAGGTGTTATTTTTTGGATCTTTGTATTTTCCGAGCTGCCAATTGGTACGCCAGCCACTGTCAGAGCCATCAATTAAATAAACTATGCGTTCGTACTCGCCAACGTGATCGCCATCATTATCAACGCTGATTAAATTGCCAAATTTATCAAACGAAAATTCATGGGTGTTGCGCAAGCCCGCTGCAAACACTTCAAAGTTGCTGCCATCAATTTCGCTGCGCACTATTACGCCCTGGTTAGGGTAGTGCCATTTTTTTCCGGTGCTATCGGTAATGCTGGAACCTACATCGCCCATGTTGGAATAAATTCTGCCATCGGGGCCGAGAATGGCGCCGGAGAATCCGTGCCCGCTAAAACCTATGTGTACACCAAAGCCGGTGGCGAGTGATTTTTTGGTGTCCATGGTGCCGTCGCCGTTGGTATCTTTCAGGCTCCAGAGGTCTGGCGCGACGTTTAAAAATAATTCATCCGTTTGGTTGTGATAATAAAGGCCGCCTGCCACATCGGTCACTTCAGTGTTGAAATCGCGTATTACGGTTTGCGCCGTGTCAGCTCTGCCGCTGCCACTTTTATCTTCCAGGCGCACAACACGCTCTTGCACTACGGCCAAGTCGCGCCAATCGTGGCTGCCATCTTTATTGCGGTCGGGGAATTTGGTGTTTTGCGCACTTTTTTCTGGCGCTAATTCTTCGCGTAAAAATTTACTGCGGTCTTCCACTGTCGTAAATTTCATTGAAGGCTGCTCCCATTTCGGGTAGCCGCGAATATCAAATTCTGAATTGTTGCTGCGCTCGGTAATGGCCGCCCAGACGCGACCTTTGTCGTCCACATTAATCGCAACCGTATCGCTCAGGAGCTTCTCAGAAGCCCAGAGTGTTGCGCTCAAACCGGGGGCTAGGTGCAGGTTTGCTTGCTGCTCAATCTCTTTTGCCGTTTGCGCGGCCTCTTTAGGGGAGATACGGGTGATCTCCAGTGCGTTAGCGGTTGCAGATGCCGGATTCACCTGCGCACCAGGGGCTTTGCCCGAACATCCGCTCATGAGAGCAAGTGACACAAACACGCTCGGGCCAAGAGCGCGATGAGAGAATAAGACGGCTAATATTTTCTGTTTCATGGGTTGCTCACGGTTAATTATGATTATTAAGATTAATGGAAGATGACAGATTATAGGCGAGCAGCGGGCGGTGCATACCAGCTTGACGTTAATTAACACCGCAACCCTTGGTTTAGGCTGGTGCTCCTCAATTTCTGCTGTTTACGGTGAGGGAATTTGTGGATAGTATTTCTGCCGCATGCACCGGTTGTTGTGTGTGCATTACCCTCTGTCTTAAAGGAACTTTGATATGAAAAAGATGATTGTATTTTTGGCATTGAGTTTGGCAGTTGTACCTGCATTTGCAGCGAAAAACTGCGAGGAGTTGAAGTCAGAAATTGCCGCCAAGTTGGATGCAAAAGGTGTTAAGGGTTATACCCTGGAAATTGTTGCGACTGAAGAAGTGAAAGACCAAAAGGTCGTGGGAAGCTGCGAAGCGGGAACCAAAAAGATCACTTACAAAAAAGATTAAGTGATGAAAAGTTTTTAGAAGGGTGGACAGGTTCCACCCTTTTTTATTTCAGATTATTCTGCGGTTTGAACAGAATCATACACAGTCACTTTGCTCCACAAATGTTCACAGTCTGCAATAAACTTTAAATGTGTCGCGTGTGTTTGATAAACATGTTCATCAGCTTCATTATCAAAAAAAGCCAACCAGGAAACGCTATAGCTGTTATCAATAACGCCGCGCTCTTCGGTTGCCGCAGGTGTTGCTATATGAAAGCCTTTGATGGTTTCAATCGTGGTCAGTGTTTTAACGCCGCGAATAAGTTGCGCCACGTCTTCTTTTGATTCTGGATTTTTTAACCAAAAATAAACATGGTGCGATAAATGGGAAATAGTGCCGCTCATAAGATCTCCTTTACGTGATGTATAAAATTGCGAGGGAAGAAACTTAGGGTACGTGAAAAAGAAAAAAGGGCGCAAGCGCCCTTACAAAACTTCTCAAACCAAGGCTCTAGCTATTTCCATTAATCAGGTTTATTAGAGCCCGATTAATTAACGGTTTTTATAGGCTTTGTATTTAATGACTCAAGCAATTTCAATCGCTTGAGGATTGCGGTTTCAATTCCGGGTGCATCCAGGCCTTGCTCAGCAAGTTGCTGGGTGTGGTTGGCGTGATCAACAAAAGTATCCTTCAAGCCAAGATGTAAAACGGGCATCACATAGCCCTTGCTGGCAATATATTCACTCACCGCAGAGCCCGCGCCGCCAGCGATTGCATTTTCTTCCAGGGTTACTATCAAGCTGTGACTGTTGGCCATGCGCTCAATTAATTCTTCATCCAAGGGTTTTACAAAACGCATGTCGCACAAACTTGCATTGAGTTTATCGGCAACTTGTTGCGCGTTGGCGAGCAAAGTACCAAAGCACAAGATGGCCACTTCTTTACCTTCGCGCTTGACGAGGCCTTTACCGATTGGCAGTGCTGTAAATGTTTTTTCAATCGCAATACCTGTACCTGTACCGCGTGGGTAACGTACAGCAGCGGGGCCGGGGAATTGATAAGCGGTGTACAAAAGTTGGCGACATTCATTTTCGTCGCTGGGCGCGGCAATGAGCATGTGAGGAATGCAGCGCAAAAAACTTAAATCAAAACTGCCTGCGTGGGTGGGGCCATCTTCACCGACTAAACCAGCGCGATCAATTGCAAAAGTTACGTCGAGATTTTGCAAGGCAACATCGTGCACCAATTGGTCATAAGCGCGTTGCAAAAAGGTGGAGTAAATCGCCACCACAGGCTTTTGTCCTTCGCACGCCATACCGGCGGCAAGTGTCACCGCATGCTGCTCTGCAATGGCAACATCGTAAAAACGGTCTGCGTATTGAGTTGCAAAATCTACCATGCCGGAACCTTCACACATGGCGGGCGTAATACCCACAAGGCGTTTGTCTTGCGCCGCCATATCGCACAGCCAATCGCCAAAAACTTGTTGGTATTTGGGTTTGTTGGGTGATGAAACGGCTTTTTTCGGTTCGATTTTATTCAGTGCATGGTAGCCAACGGGGTCGAGCTCCGCGGGCTCAAAACCCTTACCCTTTTGGGTGATGATATGCAGTAGCTTGGGGCCTTTAATATCGCGCAGGTTGCGCAAGTAGCTAACAAGATCAATTAAATCGTGGCCATTGATAGGGCCAACATAATTGAATCCCATCTCTTCGAACAGGGTGCCGGGGGACATAAACCCTTTAAAGTGTTCCTCGGTCTTGCGCGCAAATTCCCAGGCGGAGGGAATCTTGGTCAGCACTTTTTTACTGCCTTCGCGCAAGCCGTTATAAAACTTGCTCGCCCAGATTTTGGAAAGGTAAGTCGCCAGGCCGCCCACATTGGGGGAAATGGACATGTTGTTATCGTTGAGGATAACCAGCATATCCGTATCTGTATGCGCGGCGTGGTTCAGGGCTTCAAACGCCATGCCGGCGGTCATAGCGCCATCGCCAATGATGGCGACAGATTTACGGCCATTGCCGTCCATCTCGTTTCCAATAGCCATACCGAGTGCGGCGGAAATTGAGGTGCTTGAGTGGCCTACGCCAAAGGTATCGAACTCACTTTCATCGCGCTTTGGAAAACCAGACAAGCCTCCACCCTGACGTATAGAGTTCATGCGCTCGCGACGCGACGTAAGGATTTTATGAGGGTAAGTTTGGTGGCCAACATCCCACACCAGGCGGTCGGATGGGGTTTCGTAAACGTAATGCAGCGCTATAGTCAGCTCTACGACACCCAACCCTGCACCAAAATGGCCGCCGGTTTGGCCGACACTGAATAGCAGGAATGCGCGCAGTTCGTCCGCCAGCTGGGGCAATAGCTTTTCGTCCAACGCACGCAGGTCAGCGGGGGAATCTATGCTGTCCAAAAGGGGGGTGGCGGGGCGGCTAGTGGGGATCTCGTTGAACATTCGGCGCTTTCGTCTTATAAAAACGTGCATTGTAGGCTTTAGGCGCTAGATTTCCTAGCGCAATTCCAGTTGGCCGCAGGGCGAATTCCCAAAGCTGCGATTGAAAACCTGTGGCAGAATAGCGCGCTTTCCAGGGCGCCGTTCCACTGCGCGTCTGTCATTATCAAAGGATTTCCAATGCTTGTTCATCCCAATCCCGATCCCGTCGCCTTTCATATTGGCTCTTGGCCTGTGTATTGGTACGGCATCATGTACGGCGTGGCATTTTTACAGTTTATTTTGCTGGGCAATCAGCGTATCAAGCAGCCCCATATTGCCGCCCAGGGTTGGACGAAAGAGCAGGTTAGCGACATCATTTTTTACGGCATGATTGGCGTAATTGTGGGTGGGCGTTTGGGCGAGGTACTGTTTTATCGCCCCGCCTATTTTTGGGAGCACCCCATGGAAATTCCCATGACCTGGCTAGGGGGAATGTCGTTTCACGGCGGCTTTCTCGGCGTGGTTGTAGCCATGTGGCTTTGGGCACGCAAACACAAACATGCCATAGGCAACGTTTTCGATTTCATTGCACCACTGGTGCCGCTCGGTTATGCCGCCGGTCGTTTTGGCAATTTTATCAATCACGAATTACCGGGGCGCGCGGCAAGTGCAGATCTGCCATGGGCGATGCAATGGCCCGGTGTTGATCATCTGGTACACCCGTCTCCTCTCTACCAAACCCTTGTGGATGGGGTTTTGCTGTTTGTGATTGTGTGGCTGTTTTCGCGCACTCAAAAACCGCGTTGGGCAACTGGTGCGCTCTACTGCATGTTGTACGGCTGCGCGCGTTTCTTTACCGAATATTTTCGCGTGCCCGATTGGCAAATTGATATTGCCGGCCTGGCTATTTCATCGGGGCAGTTGTTAAGTTTGCCAATGATTGCGGTGGGCGCCGCTGTATTGGTTTGGGCTTACAAATATCAGCCAGCGGTTGAGTCAGTTGATTTAGCAACGAAAGAATCAAAGCAAGAATCAAAGAAAGCGGCGAGAAAAAAGAAATGACAAAAAAAATTGTGCTTGCCAGTGGTAACGCCGGTAAGTTGCGAGAGTTCCAACAATTATTGGCAGGATGCGGATTTGAAGTTGTACCGCAATCCGATTTCAATCTCAGCAATGCAGAAGAAACCGGAACTACCTTTGTTGAAAACGCCATCATCAAAGCGCGCCACGCCTGCCAACAAACGGGCTTGCCTGCAATTGCGGATGATTCGGGCATTGAAGTAGACGCGCTTAATGGTCGCCCTGGGGTTTACTCGGCGCGTTACGCTGGTGAAGGTGCAACTGACGAAGCCAACAACCAAAAACTTTTGCAGGAACTCTCAAATATTCCTGCAAGCCAACGCACCGCTCGCTACCACGCCGTGCTCGCTTACATGCGCCATGCCGATGACCCGACTCCAATTCTTTGCCACGGTACATGGGAGGGAATTATCTTGACCGAAGCTCGCGGTCAAGGCGGCTTTGGTTACGATCCATTATTTTTTGTACCAACACATAATTGTGCCTCTGCAGAATTGGATAAAGCAGAAAAAAATCGCATCAGCCATCGCGGTAAAGCCATGCAGGAATTGTTGCAAAAAATTCCGCACGCTTAAATTTTAATTAGGGACGATCATGAAAAACAAATTGATGTTGTTAATAGTCTTGGCCGGTATTTCCACGGCGGTTTATCGCTTTTTACCCGCCGATCTAAAAAGCCGGGTTGATACGCAGCTACATAAGGTGGCGCAGGTTACTACGCGGGTGTCCGGCGTGCCGAGTGCAGCTGCAAATCCTGCGCAGAAAAAATATGTGCTGGATATTCCCGACACAACTGCGAGCGTACAATCAGGCGAAGCTGTCGATCTTGTAAATGCTTTTATGCAGCATCAAAGCAATGTGCAAGTGCGTGCGCAGGGCAAGGTGATTAAGATTTTGTTTGATGATACCAAAGGCTCCAGGCACCAACGATTTATTGTGCGCACTGAGGCAGGCTTTACAATTTTAATTGCGCACAATATTGATTTGGCGCCACGCATAAATTCTCTCGCAGAGGGTGATAACGTCAGTTTTTGCGGCGAGTATGAATGGAATGAAAAAGGCGGTGTAGTGCACTGGACTCATCGTGATCCACGCGGCCATCACATCGCCGGCTGGATCAAGCACAAGGGCGTTAATTACCAATGATTTTCATAAAGCCGGAACGCAGGCTTTGTCTTTAATATACTGAACTATTTTTATGTCACTTATCTTGCCGCCGCTATCACTTTATATTCACATTCCCTGGTGCATTCGAAAATGCCCTTATTGCGATTTTAATTCGCACCAAGCCAATGATGATATTCCTGAACAGGATTATGTGAACGCATTGCGTTTTGATTTACAGCAAGATGCAGAGTTGGCCCAAGGCAGAAAACTTGCCAGTATATTTTTTGGCGGTGGTACGCCGAGCATCTTTTCTGCAAATGCAATTGCGCAAATTATCAAAGATGCTGAAAATATTATTGGTTTTGAACCTGATATAGAAATAACACTCGAAGCAAATCCGGGAACTTTTGAGCAGGAAAAATTTTCGGGTTTCCGCGCCGCAGGTGTAAACCGTCTCTCTATAGGAATTCAAAGCTTTAATGATGTGCAATTAAAATTGCTTGGCCGTGTTCACGGCCGCGAGGAAGCCCTGCGCGCTGTGGATGTAGCGCGTAAGGCAGGGTTCGATAATATCAATCTGGATTTAATGCACGGCTTACCCGAACAATCGGTTGAAGATGCTAAAGCCGACTTGGCGCAAGCAATAGCCTTAGCACCTGAACATATTTCCTGGTATCAATTAACGATTGAACAAAACACTGCGTTTTATTCTGATCCTCCGATTTTACCTTTTGAAGATACACTTGCTGATATTCAAGATGAAGGCCAATCGATGCTTGCGCAAGCCGGGTACGAGCAGTATGAAATTTCTGCCTACGCCAAAAATAAACAGCGCGCTCGCCACAATATAAATTATTGGGAGTTTGGCGATTATTTGGGAATTGGTGCTGGTGCCCACGGTAAAATTACCCAACCAGAAAAATCCCTCATTACTCGTTTGTGGAAAACCCGTTTGCCCAAACATTATCTGGATTCTGTAACGAGCAATAAAATTTCCACCAATCTAGCTGGCCACCAAAATGTATTTGGTGCGGGTAGTGACATTCTTTCACCATCATCATTGCCACTGGATTTTTTAATGAATGTTTTGCGTTTAAATGATGGCGCACCAGTGAAATATTTGGCCGAGCGAACAGGTCTGGATCTAGGTTCATTGGACCCGCAATGGAATGAGTTAACGCAAAGAGGTTTAGTTGAAGTATTTGAAGGTAAACTACGAACTACAGCACTTGGGCGTCGGTTTTTAAATCGTGTGTTGGAAGCATACGCTGGCGGCTAATAAGATCAAATAAAAATGGAGGCTTATGCCTCCATTTTTTTATTATGGTTGTTGTCCTTATCGTGTTTGTTTTTATGATTTATTGTTGGTTATGCGTGAGCGCTGGCGGTATTAATTTCACCCTCCCAGCGTAAATGATCTGTGTGATGCAATATGCGCATATTGCCTTGGTAATCTTCAATCAGGGCACTACAATTTTCTATCCAGTCACCTGTGTTGCAGTAACGCAATCCATCTTGCTCAAACAGCGCGGGGTAATGAATATGGCCGCAAATTACGCCATCGTAATTGCGCCGCTTTGCTTCACTTAAGCATTCCTGTTGATAGGTATGAATTGCCGCTTTAGCGCCTTTGATATTGCTTTTAATAAGACCTGCTAATGAAAAGTACGGGCGTCCCATCCATTTGCGCAAACGATTTCCCCAACGGTTGATAAACAATAATAAATCGTAGCCGTGGTCGCCTACGATACGCGCGAGCCATGAGTGATTGATGTAAGCGTCCATTGCATCGCCGTGCATAATTAAAAAGCGTTTACCATCTGCACTTAAATATTCGTGTTCATGTTGAATTTCAATAGGGCCGAAATATTGTCCGCAAAAACGGCGCAAGGGTTCGTCGTGGTTGCCGGGTACGTAAATTACGCGAACACCCCGTGCTGCCAATTCGTAAAGTTTTAAAATTACCTGATAGTGTTTTTGCGGCCAACAAAAGCGGCGCTTGAGTGACCAGAGATCAACAATATCGCCCACTAAATAAAGCGTGTCGCAATGAATATGATTGAGAAAATCGAGCAGGTAATCTGCTTTGCAATCGCGATAACCGAGATGCACATCGGAAATCCAAATGGTGCGGGCATTAACGAGCGGGGTTGCAGTGCGGAGTGGAATCGTTGATTCACGTTCAATGGCTAAGGCATTTGACAACACAGAGCTGGATGCATTCATGGGGCGTTTCCATGTGGCTGTTTGCAAAAATTTTTGCAAACTCACATGACGGAAACGCAACATTTATGTGAATTTTTAATGACGACTGATGAGGCGTGCTAGAAAAAATCCAATTCCTTGATGAGTTCAAGCAGCAATAAAACGACTACTGACCGGAAGCAAGACGTTTGGTTTGGGCGCTATCCTGGCGCAACCAGTGCAACACCGCGAAACGGCTTTCCAGCATATCTCTGTAGGTTTGCAGGATTACGGCGTTAGGTTTTTGTTGTTGCTCCAACAGATGCAAGCGCTCTGTTAGAAAAGCGATATCGCCTTCTACCTTGCGTGCTACATCTTCACTGTTATGTTCTACATCGCCTATGCTAAGTCGCGTCATTGATTCTCTCCTGAGATGTCCTTAATTTCGCTCATTATCCTCTGTTTCTGACGCCACTAATAGACGACATTCTCCTCAAGCTTTGTAAGCCAAAGCTCACAAAACCTGTTTTTTGCTCAAGGTCAGTACAAATAGCAAGGTGGCAGCCAGGACGATAGACGGACCTGCCGGGCTATCCCAAAAGTAAGATGCAGCAAGGCCAAGGCATACCGCGATACTACCCAAAAGACTGGCGACTACAGCCATAGCTTCCGGTGTGTGAGTGAGACGGCGGCTGGCGGCAGCGGGAATAATCAGCAAAGCAGTGATAAGCAATACTCCAACGACTTTCATGGCTATCGCAATCACCAAAGCCATCAGCAACATAAGTGCGGTGCGCACCTTGTTTACCGGAATCCCCTCCACTTGGGCCAGTTCTTCATGAACGGTAATGGCCAGTAAAGGTCGCCACAACCACGCCAATGCACCTATAACTGCTAATGAAATCAGCCAAATACTGACGAGATCGACCTTGTTAACTGAAAGAATATCGCCAAACAAATAGGCGAGCAGGTCAATGCGTGTGCCGCTGAACAAACTAACGCACACCAGACCCAAAGCGAGGGTTGAGTGAGACAAAATTCCCAGCAGGGTGTCGGTCGCTAGAAAGCGATTGTTTTGCATGCCGACCAATATGAGCGCCAGTAACAGGCATCCTATAGCTACCGCAAGGTTTAGGTTTACGCCCAATAACAATCCAAACGTAATCCCTAATAAAGCTGAATGCGCCAGGGTATCGCCAAAATAGGCCATGCGCCGCCAAACCGCGAACGAGCCTAAAGGGCCAGCGACAAGGGCTACAGCGATTCCCGCGAGAATTGCGTACAACAGGAAATCAGCCATGGTGATGATGCTCGCAAGAATCGGTACAACCAACATGACCCTGAATCACATTGCCATGAGCGTCATGTTGGTGGTCGTGATGGTGATGATAAAGCGCTACTTGAGGTGTAGCGCCAGCGGTATCGGCAAGACTTGCGCCGAAAAGGGCGAGATAGGCGGGGTCGTTGGTGACTTTATCCGGGTGCCCATGGCAGCAAACATGCTGGTTAAGGCAAATGACCGTATCTGTTGTCGCCATCACCAGATGCAAATCGTGTGATACCAGCAAAACACCGCAGTTGCGCACCTTACGAATATCGTTAATCAGGGCATACAACGCCGATTGACCGCTCACATCAACACCTTGAACGGGTTCGTCGAGCACCAGTAATTGCGGATCGCGCAGCAGGGCGCGGGCCAGTAATACACGTTGGGTTTCGCCGCCGGACAGCAGTTGCATGGGGCTTTTTCCCAGCTTTTGAATGCCGGTTAGCTCTTGAACTTCAGCCAAATTGGCGCCTGGCGGGCCACCCAAAAGTAGAAATCGGTCAACGTTTAAAGGGAGGCTGGCATCAAGCTGGAGCTTTTGTGGCATATAGCCAATACGCAGCTCAGGCGCACGCTCAATCCTTCCTTCGTCGATTTTGATAAGCCCTAAAACACTGCGTACCAGCGTTGTTTTACCGGCTCCGTTAGGGCCAATCAGGGTGACAATTTTGCCTGCTTCCAGCGTTAAATCGGCTCCCTTTAATAAGTGGCGACCGTTGCGAACAACGCTGACGCCCTGTGCGCGTATCAGAGTCATGCGTTAATCCTTGATTGTGCTTTTTTGGCAGCTTGGGCAAAGGCCATTAATTTCTACGCTGTGGCTCGCCAAAGTGAAACCTGCTCCAGCTGCAGCATCCAAAATACTTCTATTCAATGGGGCGTTGTCCAGCTCAACAGCTACATTGCAGCTCTGGCAAATCAGAAAGTGGCTTTGATGTTTTTGTGTCGGCGAGGGGCAACCTATAAAGGCGTTCAAGCTATTAATGCGATGAATTAAGCCTTCTTCCAGCAAGAAGTCCAACGCGCGGTAGACCGTTGGTGGTGCAACCTGGCGAGTTGAGGCTTGCGCGAGCATTTCCATCAGCGCGTAAGCGCCAAGGGGTTTGTGGCTTTGCCAAACCAGTTCCAATACTTGCTCGCGCAAACTCGTCAAACGCACACCGCGCTCATCGCACAACTGGCGCGCAGACTGAATTGCATCGCTAATACAATGACTGTGGTTATGGTGGCTACAGGCTTTGGCGAGGGTGTACATGGTTTAGTATTGAGTAAAAGTAAGGAGGTGTTATGTTACACTATAACCTTTCATCTCACAGCGTTTCACTGGGCGAGCGGGTTAGGATTATGGGTTTCGGGTTTTTACAGTTGGCTGCGACATTGACATTCCTGGTGGTCAGCTGCGCAAGTCAGGCTAAGCCGCTTGTATTATCCAGCCTTAAACCCTTGACCTTGATTGCTCAGGAAATCACGGGTTCAAACGCAGATGTGGATACCCTTCTACCTGCCTCGGCCTCTCATCACGATTACCCATTAAAAGTCTCCGATCATGCGCGCTTGCAAAAAGCTGACGTGTTTTTGTGGATTGGGCCTGAGTTGGAAAGTTTTCTGCAAAAGCCGGTCGCAAATTTGCCGCGTACAAAAATTCTTACCGCCTATGATCTTCCGGGTCTTTATTGGCCAGTAGAAGAGGGCGGTGGCGCGTCGCACGGAGATCATGATCATCATGCAAAAGATCCGCATATTTGGTTGGATCCGCGTAATGCCGTGATAGTCGCGCAGGCTTTAACACAAAAGCTGGTTCAGGTGGATGGAGCGAACGCGGGGAAATATCGTGCAAATCTGCAGATTTTTGTGGAAAAAATGCAGCAATTGGATCGTAGGCTGCAAGCATCTTTAAAGCCGGTGGCCAATGTGGGGTTTGCGGTTTACCACGAAGGTTTTGCGCATTTTGTTAGCCATTATGGCTTGCGCCAGCTAGATTACGTCGCTTTTACACCCGAGCAAAAACCGGGCGCAAAACATATGCACCAGTTACGGGAGCGATTGGCCAAGGAAGGGAAATGTTTATTTTTAGAGCCCTACAACAATATGCAATCTACGCGCGATTTGGCTCAGGAATTACAGTTGCGCCTTGGCACGCTCGACGCTTTGGGCGCACAAGATGTGACCACCTATACGCAACTCCTGGAACAAATGGCGGCGGCTTTCTCAGCCTGCTTGACGAATCGACGTAACTAAAGATGTATGCATTGGGAAGCGCAGTTTAATTCCGCGAGCTGCCAAAGCATCAATTTGACGTTTATTCAATTCCATCACAAACGCGTCGTAAGCAGCGCGGACTTTGCGATCTGAAATCAAAGCGCTGCTTTGCAGCAACTCTAGAATCCCACCTTCGGTGGCTAAACGATGGCGCTCGCCTGTGCTGTGATAGTACTGGCTGCCCAATTGTTGAAGTCGAAAAATAGCAGTTTGCGAAAAAATCAGTGTGTCCATTAGAAGGCTCCTTTGACGATAAACATCATGTTTACTCGGGTAAAAGTAAATTAACTAAAAGCACCCAGAGTCTAGGTTAAATGCTGAGCTAATGTGGCCCCTTCACGTGCCAATTAACAACGAGATGTAAAATTTGTGACCTTGGTAAAAAAATGGCCCTGCGCCGCCATAACAAAAAGATATAACGAAACGCAGAGCCTATGCAGGGTCAAACACGAGGAGAGAAAAACAAATCAAAACAACGATAGAGCAACTACAAAAAACATTACAAAAAAACGGTTTCAAACATTCTCAACACGCCCAATTTCGGCGAGCTGGCTTAAATTTAAATTTGCGCTTTAGCGCTAGGTCTGGAAGTGATGGCTAATAACAGCAGTGATTTCTACACATCAGCTGCACTATTTGAGATCTGTTAAGCAACAGGTCAATCAGGTGCGAATTGCTGCGTGTCACTCAGTATCTGCAGTTGGCAGAGCTGTTAATTAGTATCTACTTCCAGTGCCTCTCCGCGAATGCGGTTTTAGCGTCTTTCTTTTTAGGGAAAAGAAGCTAGTTGGTACATCAACAATTTTTAAAATGGTTGATTCGCTACTGTCAGCAGGATCCAGGGTGCAAACACTGGGGCGGCTAAGAACAATGCGACTAGAGCTGAAGATGACTTTTTCATTTTGCGATTTCCTTTTTGAGGTTAGTTTCGTTACCGAGGTAATTTTGTTACCTCTTGTTACTCATAGTAACACAAAGTTTATTTTTGGCTAGTGTTTTTTACTAAAATTTTTAGAATAAGTTAATAATTATGAGTAATATCAACGTATTGTGATTTATATCTCATGTTTGATGAGGTTGCGCACAATGTGCACAAAAGTAACACAAAAAATGTAACAAACCTGTGTTACTTGCACTTATAGAGGGCTACTGCCAGAAGAGGAGTGCTTTATCGAAGGTCTTTTGGTGTATTCTGCGGCCTAAAATACCTCCTGCTCCTTGTTAAAGACCCAATATCATGGTTTCTCAAACTTCCCCGCTTGTTTGCACTGCACCGCTTGTTCTGGTTGATGGTTCTTCCTATCTATACCGCGCTTATCACGCGTTACCCCCGCTGACTAATTCCAAAGGGCAGCCTACAGGTGCAGTTAAAGGCGTTATTAATATGATGCGCCGCCTTATTAAGGATTATCCCAACAGCCAGATTGCTGTGGTCTTTGATGCAAAAGGCAAAACCTTTCGCGACGACATGTTTGCGGAATACAAAGCTAATCGCCCACCTATGCCTGATGATTTGCGTCCGCAGGTGCAACCTATTTTCGATATTGTCCAGGCTATGGGTTTGCCATTACTGGTGGTGGAAGGTGTTGAGGCGGACGATGTAATTGGTACGCTCGCGCGTCAGGCAACAGAACAAAAATGTGACGTGGTAATTTCAACGGGCGATAAAGATATGGCGCAGTTGGTGAACGAGCACGTCACGCTTGTTAACACCATGACGGAAACTGTTTTGGATATTCCGGGTGTAAATGAAAAATACGGTTTTGGTCCGGAGTTGATGATTGATTACCTCGCACTCATGGGCGACAAGGTGGACAACATTCCCGGCGTCCCCGGTGTTGGTGAAAAAACGGCGCAAGGTTTAATTCAGGGAATGGGTGGTTTAGATGCGATTTACGCAGACCTTGAAAAAGTGCGAACGCTTTCATTTCGCGGCGCGAAAAATATGCCAGAGAAACTAATTGAACATCGCGACATGGCATATCTTTCTTACCGTCTCGCCACAATTAAAACAGATGTTGAATTAGAGCTTGGCCCGGAGACAATTAAAATATCTGCGCCGGATAACGCAAAATTGCGTGAGTTGTTTGAAGATTTGGAATTCAAAGGCTGGGTAAAAGATTTAGGCGATGTAGATACCCAAACAACAGAAACTCTCGCAACATTTGCTCAAGAAGAATCCATCCCTGAACCAATTATTGAAGTTGCTTCATCTGCATTTGTGCCTCCCTTGGCGCCTGCGGAAGTGAAGTACGACATCATCACCGACAAAAATTTATTTGCGGAATGGCTTGTCCGTTTAATTGCAGCGCCCGCGTTTTCATTCGATACGGAAACGACCAGTTTAAATATCATGGACGCAAAAATTGTCGGCATCAGTTTCGCAATTGAAGCTGGTAAAGCTGCGTACATTCCTTGTGGTCATGATTATATGGGCGCGCCGGAACAGCTCCCTGTTGAATGGGTGTTAATGGAATTAAAAACCCTGCTGGAAGACGATAATAAAATTAAAATCGGACAAAACCTGAAATACGATCGTAGTGTTTTGTTGAACTACGGTGTGACTTTGCGCGGAATTGCATTCGACACCATGTTGGAATCCTACGTGTGGAACTCCATTGGCAGTCGTCACAATATGGATGCGCTTGCGGAAAAGTATCTTGATTACAAAACTGTCACCTTTGAAGAATTAGCCGGCAAAGGTGTTAAGCAGTTAGCATTTAATCAATTGCCCGTTGAAGATGCTGGGCATTACGCTGCGGAAGATGCAGACATTACACTACGTTTACATCAATTTTTTTGGCCGCAGCTTGATCAAATTGCGTCATTGAAATCGGTCTTTAATGAAATTGAAATTCCATTGATTCCTGTGCTCTCTCATGTAGAACGCAACGGCGCTTTGGTGGATGCTAATTTGCTCGGCAAACACAGCATTGAGTTGGGTGAGCGTTTAACACAATTGGAACGCAAAGCTTATGAAATTGCGGGGCAGGAATTTAATTTGAGTTCGCCCAAGCAATTGGGGGTGATTTTATTTGAACAGCAAAAGTTGCCCGTTATCAAAAAAACACCTACAGGTACGCCTTCAACCGCAGAGGAAGTTTTACAAGAATTGGCGTTAGATTATCCGCTGCCAAAAGTGTTGATGGAATATCGCGGTCTTGCAAAATTAAAATCGACTTACACTGATAAATTACCGCTTGAAATAAACAAGCGCACGGGTCGTATCCACACGAGTTATCACCAGGCAGTTGCTGCGACAGGTCGGTTATCATCGCAAGATCCTAACTTGCAAAACATTCCAATTAAAACTGAGGAAGGCCGTCGCATTCGCCAGGCGTTTATTGCACCTGCGGGTTTTAAATTGGTCGCGGCAGATTATTCGCAAATTGAATTGCGCATTATGGCGCACTTGTCTGACGATGCCGGTTTGTTAACAGCGTTTGATAAAGGTTTGGATGTTCACCGTGCAACTGCAGCAGAAGTATTTGGTGTAGGTTTGGATTCGGTTACTTCAGAAATGCGTCGCAGTGCAAAAGCCATTAACTTTGGTTTGATCTACGGTATGTCGGCATTTGGTTTGGCGAAGCAATTGCGCGTTGGGCGCAATGAAGCTCAGCAATATATTGACCGTTACTTTGAGCGTTACCCAGGTGTGCAGCGCTACATGAATGAAACGCGCTCGCTTGCCCATGAACAAGGTTTTGTTGAAACTATTTTTGGTCGCCGTTTGTATTTGCCAGATATCAATGCGAAAAATAAAAACTTGCAAATGGCAGCGGAGCGCACAGCAATCAATGCGCCCATGCAAGGTACAGCGGCCGATATTATAAAGAAGGCCATGATCAGTGTTGATGGTTGGCTTCTTAAATCTAATCTCAATGCCAAATTAATTATGCAAGTGCACGATGAATTGGTTTTGGAGGTTGCGGAAGATCAGTTAGATGAGGTGCGCGACGGTGTTATCGCGCGCATGTCGGCGGCGGCGCAATTAAAAGTACCACTGCTGGTTGAAGCTGGTATTGGTGATAATTGGGACGAGGCGCATTAGCAGGCGGCGAATTTTGTCTAGTGGATACAGATGAATCATATTTATTTCGCGCTCTATGTAATTGCATTGCTTGGTGGCGCTTTGTTGTTGCCAGTTTTATATTTTCGCTACAAAACGGCCAAAGCCTTTAACGAAAGTTTTGCAATTTATGTGGTCCTGAGTCTTCTGGTATTTTTGGGTACCTGCACGCTCTACATCGCCGTGAATGTGTCGCCCTATCATTTTTTGTTTAATGTTTTTGTATCTGCTGCGTTCTGCAATATTGCCGCACTTGTTTATTTGCTGCCGCGCCAGCAATACCAATTATTTAATGTCCCTGAAAATCGCCGCCGGGATTATATCTGGCGGGCTTTGTCTGGAGCGGTATTTGTTGTAGCTCTCTTTATGTGGTTGTTACCGCAAGCAATCGCGTTCATAGTTGTTGTGCTATCACTTCTCGCTTTGATTTCTACCCTTATTTATTGCCAGCGTTTGCAAAACCGGTTTTATGCACAGGTTTTTACATCCAACAAACCCAAAGTCGTTGCTCTGGTTCTACCTGTTTTAGGGATTGGTTTAGGGCTGCTCGAGGGGTTTGTGTTCGGTGATGGAGTGGCCAAACGCGGTGTTATCTTAAGTTTACCGATTGTTTATATTTTGCATTGCGCGAGTGTCTGGTGGCTGCGCGATGAATTGTTTCCCTCAACAACTCAAGTGCAGGCTCTCCAGTTGGATCAGCTAACTGCCAAGGAGCGCGAAATCGTTCAGGCCGTACTAAAAGGTTTGAGCAATAAACAAATTGCGGCCGATTTTGGTCTTTCGCCGAGCACGGTTAAAAATCATTTGTACGCGATCTTCAAAAAACTGGGTGTCACCAATCGCTATGCTCTCCTCAACGGATTAGCTACGAAAGGGCAGTCCTGATCACATTAAAAAAGCATCTTATGGAAGGTCTGGGGCAAATTTCCCAGGCTTTTCCTGTCTTATAGGCCTAATTTCCCATAGGCAAATCACTTAATCCCATCGCAAGCTGGCTTCTCTCGCACGCTTATCCAGGTGTAATTGATGTGTTTTGCATTGGAGTGGGTTATGGGATTTTCTTTTGGTGTGTTGTTGCGGTTTATCGGGCTGAGTGTGTGGCATTTTTTGAGCCTTATGATTGCCGCTTTGGTTGTTGGGCAATTTTTAAGTCTTGCGGATCCCGGCACTAAGCCTGCAGAGGTAGGGCCTATCTTCCTGGTAAGCCTTATAGAGACTGCTGCTATGTTTTGGGTGGTAGCAAACTCCAAACTCACAGGCCTACGGCTTTTGTTAGCAAGTATCGTGATTTTTCATGGAACTAAAACCTTATTGATGATGGTGGAGCTGGCATTCTTCCTGAATATTTGGGCAGCGCCGCCACTGATTGGGTTGGAGCGAGTTTTGGCATTGGAGCTTCACGGCCTTTTAATGGCTTGCTTATTTTGCCCGGTGCTTGTGTTGGTGTTAAAAAAATGGGGGCGCGCGAATTTTGTAAGTTCACCCGTTAATCAGAATATAGCTTTGAAAATATTGGGTGTAAGCGTGTTCTATTGGTTGTGCTATTGGTCGGCTGGAAGTTTTATTTTAATTCCCCTGGCGGGCGATGCTTTCAATTTCACTTACGGTCATTTACAGGTGCCCCATTGGCTCTGGTTATTTCAAATGGGGCGCGGCCTGGTGTGGGCATTCATCATTTATTTGCTGGCGAATTATTTAAAATCCAGCGGTTTTCGGCTCTATTTTCAGGTGGGTTTAATATTGGCAGGGCTTAGCGCGGCCCAGCTGCTAAGCCCTAATCCTTACATGATGGATGGCCTGCGTTATGCGCACATCGTCGAAATTCTTGTGTCTATGTTGATTTTTGGAATCTTGGCGGCCTGGGTTTTGCGATTTGAAAAGCCTGTCGATAGTTTGGGATAAAGATTTGCGCAAGCTGATTTTGTAACTTATTGTTTTTGAATGGCTTTTGCGAATGTGCAAAAATTCTGCAAATTTATTTACATTTTGAATGAACTTATTGGAGGGGGCTTAGTCTCAGCTATGTGTGTTTTACTTTCATGAGCTAACTCCTCCCCTAATGGCAATTTGCCAGCTAAGCGTTGAGACCTATGCAAAGCTACCCTGACTTTTAGTCGGGGTTTTTTTTGCCTGCAGGTTTTGTTTTTTTGAACAAAATTATTAGGCGATGAAATCTTTTTATTTATTCAAGTCAGGTTGAACTTATCGCATTTATCGGGGCCATAGTATCAGTAAGTTTTTGCATGGTTACTCCTCTAGTCCCGCTGACGCTTTTCCCCAAGGGTGTCAGCTTTATATCCGGTGGCATGACCACCGGTTTTTTTATTGGGGCTCCGGTAATTCCTCTGTTTCACTCTGCTCGTCTGATTCTGGTGCAAGCCAACCCTGGAGTTTTGCTTTCAAGTCATCGACACCGGTGTTTTTTAAAGATGAGAAAGTTTGCACGCTAACTAAATCCGCCAATCCGGCATTTTTTATCTCTTTTTTGACCGCCATCAAAGCGCTGCCGGCTTGTCCACGGCTTAATTTATCGGCCTTGGTGAGTAGTATGTGCACTGCCATATTGGATTCGGTGGCCCAATTTAGCATGGTGGTATCAAATTCCTGCAGGGGGTGGCGAATGTCCATCAATAGAACCAAACCCTTCAGGCATTGGCGCTCGCGCAAATACTCGGATAAATAGCGCTGCCATTGTTCTTTTTGCTCACGCGACACCTTGGCGTAACCATAACCAGGGAGATCCACCAGGCGCTGGGTGGCGCTGAGTTCAAAGAAGTTAATGAGCTGGGTGCGCCCCGGCGTTTTACTCACGCGAGCCAGTTTGTGGTTATTGGTAAGCGTATTAATGGCGCTGGACTTACCAGCGTTGGAGCGGCCGGCAAAAGCAACTTCAATCCCCTCTTCCGGGGGGCACTCGCGAATACTGGGGGCGCTTAATGTGTATTTGGCCTTGTGGAAGTTAATCGCAATGGTCATAAAAGCCCTTCAAATTGGTGTGTTATTAGCACGATGGTATATAATGCAGCATGCCCTTCTGCGGATTAATGCTTGCTGGAACAAAAGCTTGGATGTCCGGGACTCGAGATCTAGCTCAAGCTCTAGAAAGGTAAACAGACAAGCAGAATATGGATGGCCGGCATTGTAGCCTGATGCTATCCCTAAGCGAAATAAAATGACCTAAGCACTACATGCGTGCTTACAACACAATCGAATGACAGGTTTGCCAATGAAATATCTTGTAAAAAATGCACTTTTTTCGCTGGGTTTAATCGCAATTGCTCATGGTGCTTATGCATCAGCTGGTGCAAAAGTGACTGGTGACGCTAAAGCGGGCCAGGCTAAAGCAGCAGTGTGCGGAGCTTGTCACGGAGCTGATGGTAACAGTGCAGCCCCAAATTTCCCCAAGCTGGCCGGTCAAGGCGAGCGCTATTTGATTAAACAAATCCACGATATTAAAGCGTGGGATCTTGAAACCAATCCTGCCAAGAAAGCTTCTGCGGGTCGTGCTGTGTTAGAGATGACCGGTATTGTGAGTGGCTTAAGTGATCAGGATATTGCCGATATCGCGGCTTATTTCGCCAGCCAAAATACGCAATTGTCGGGTGCTAAAAAGGCTGAAGTTCAAGTGAACTCTGGCTTGAAAGTGGATGCATTGGAATTGGGCGCAAAAGTGTACCGCAGCGGTAATTTGGCAAATGGTGTTCCAGCCTGTACCGGTTGCCACGCACCAGACGGTAAGGGTAATGCTGCGGCGGGCTTCCCGCGCTTGAGCGGCCAACACCCTGACTATATTGAAAAGCAATTAACTAACTTCCGTGCGGGCAATCGGGTGAACGATGGTGATACGTCTCCAATGCGCACAATCGCTGATAAATTGAGCGATGCGGAAATCAAAGCTGTAGCTAACTTCATTGCAGGCTTGAATTAATCTTTGGAAATGCTCTGGTCATTGCGCTATGAGTAGTAATTGCGATAAAAAGGCGGCCCCGGTCGCCTTTTTTATTGGCTGATAATTGATGGTGAGCTTCAGGGTCAGATAGCCTGGGTTCATATTGCGATCTTTATTCTTGTAAAGCATCTTTCAAAAAGTGTCGGAGTCAATTTATGCGTATTTTTGCAGCCCTGATGGGTGTGGTTTTTTCTGCGACGGCTGCTGCTGCCGAATCTACAGGTTCCTCTCTGATATTTCCCTATCTGGAAGGTAAGGATTATGTGGTGCTGGATACGCCGGTGCCGACCTCATCCCCCAATAAAATCGAAGTTGTCGAAGTTTTCTCTTATCTATGCTCTCACTGCTATCACTTTGACCCTATTCTCAGCGCCTGGATGAAGCAACAGAAACCTGACGTTGCTTTGGTGCAGGTGCACGCTTCATGGAGTCCAGCCATGGAACCCTACCAGCGTGGCTTTTATGTTGCGCAAGCACTGAAAGTGAAAGATAAGGCTCACGCGGCTATTTTTAGTGCGATCCATAAGGATCAAAAAGAGTTAAAGGACGCCCAAGCCTGGGCTGATTTCTTGTCGGTATACGGTGCTAATAAGCAGGCTGTAATTACCGCTTACAATTCCGACGCAATCACCAAGCAGCTCGCACAGGCTAACCAGCTTTTCAGAAGTTACCAAATTTCTGGTACTCCTGAATTGGTTGTGGAAGGTAAATACCGTATTAGTACGCGTTTTGTCGGCACTCAGGAAGATATGCTTAAAGTTGTCCAGTATCTGGTCAACAAAGCCCGTGCTGAACGCGGAGCCAAATAGCCTTTAAATATTTCTGTGGTTAATCAATAGCTGCAGGTTGGAACTTAAAAACAGTGTGGCACTCCTAGCCATACATTTTTCAAGCGTTGGAGTTATATATGCGTATGTTTGCCGCCCTGGTTGGGCTTGTATTGAGTGCATCGGTTGCAGGTGTAAGCGCGGCCGGTTATACCGAAGGTAAAGATTACTCTGTGCTGCCAGAGCAAGTGAAGCCAGCTGATGCGAGTAAAATCGAGGTTGCAGAAGTTTTTTCTTTCCTATGCCCTCATTGCTACCACTTTGAACCCTTGTTGCAGGCTTGGTCCAAAAAACAGCCTGCCGATGTGGTTTTAGTTCAAACGCATGCATCCTTTAACCACAATTGGCCCGCTTACCAGCGCGGTTTCTACACCATATCTGCCTTGGGTGTAAAAGATAAGGTTCAGGAAGCTGTGTTCAGCGCAACCTATGTTGCCAAGAAAGAAATGCTGAACGCAGAAGCCTGGGCGGATTTTCTCTCGCTCTACGGTGTGGATAAGCAAAAAACAATCAGCACTTACAACTCATTTGGTGTAAACAGCCAAATGAAACAGGCGGACAACCGTGTGCGCGATTTCAAAATTAATCAAACGCCTACCTTAATCGTGGATGGCCGTTTCAAAGTGCTGGTTGCTAACCATGAGGAAATGCTGAAAGTCACGCAGTTCCTGGTCGACAAAGTGCGTGCTGAGCGCGCTGCCAAGCGTTAATTCGTTCGCTCTTTAAAAAAATGCCCGCGTCAGCAATGCCGCGGGCATTTTTGTTTCTGCCGGTGATTTTGGCTAAGTCTGTCTATACTTATTGGCAGAACAAAAACCTGATACCGAGAAAAATATGGTTGACCGATCTGACGATAAAAATGGGAACTGGCGTGAAAAGTATTTGGACGCCCTTGATCAGCAAGAACAAATCGAAAAGTCCCTGGCGGTACAACAAGAGCTTTTGCGGCGTGCATTAGTGCGTGTAAGTGTTGTGGCCGACGGGCAGGATGACGCGCTTGACGGCATTCTCAGTCAGTTGCGCGAACGCATGCGTGGTTCGATTACTGGCGATATTAGCAGCTTGATTGCCCGCCTTGACGAAGTTGCTTTGAACTTTGAACAACACCGCGAACAAAATGCACTTGATGTTCGCACGTCCTTGATGGAAACCGTTAAGCCTTTACAAGCTTTGGATTTAACGCGTGGTGTAAAAAAAGAAATTAGCCAGTACCTTGCGCAATTGCCGGAGCGAAGTAAAAAGGTTCGTTTATATCCTGCACTTTTGCAACAGCTCGCCAGCATTCAGCAGCAAGCCCTAAAAGAAATTGAGCAACCGAAAACGGGTTTTCTGCAAAAAATTTTGGGCACGCAAAGCGCCGCCAAATCAGAAGAAAAAGCTGCATCTGATTCGGAAAAAAATAATTCTATTGAATCCACCGAGACAGCGCCAGATAGCGAAATTTCAGCTGTCTTTGCTGCGCCTGTTGCCGCAGCCAATTACGCGGAAATTAAGGGCGAATTAACCTCCACGTCACCAGCTGGGTACGCTTCCTACGATACGAATAGCGCGCCGCGCCAAATACCCATAGCGGGTGAACTACCGCAAAAATTTGTTGAACAAATTACGCAAGTTATTAATCAGTTTTTAGTGGGCCTTGAAAAAGAGGCGCCCATGGTTAAGAAAGTGCAAGTAATTCGTGAGCGTCTTTCTGCAGCAACAACTGCAGACGCGTTTATAAAAACCCTGGAAGAATTGCGCGATTTAATGATGCAATCTTACTTATCGGCGAACCAGGCATTTGCGACCTATTTAAAAAATGTAAATCAGGAATTAGCCGATATTTACAGTTTAGTTGGCGGCGCAGTTGAGTCAGAATCCAGCCGCCGCAGTGCCAGCGAAAACCTGCAAAGTTCCGTGCGTAAAGAAATGGAGACGCTAGAATCCAACGCAGAATCTGCAACCGATTTGGCGCAACTAAAAAATTTGGTGCAATCGCAAATCGGTAATATTCGCCAAGCGCTCGATCATTTCCAACATTCAGAACAAGCACAAGGCCAGCTGACTAATCAACTAGAAGCGCTTGCGACAAAAATAAAAGTGATGGAAGAGGAAGCCGAAAAAAGCCGCAGCGTTTTGGAAAAGCAGCGCTATAAAGCATTGCATGATCCGCTCACTGAATTGCCCAACCGCGAATACTATAACGAGCGTGCGAATTACGAATACCATCGCTGGCAGCGTTACAGTCGCCCCTTAACTTTAGCGGTATTCGATATAGATCATTTCAAAAAAATTAATGACAGCCACGGTCATCAAGCGGGCGACCGGGTGTTAAAAGTCATTGGCCGATCAGTTGCCAAACGTTTACGTGAAGTGGATTTTTTCTGCCGTTTTGGGGGTGAAGAGTTTGTCGCTATTATGCCTGAAACCAATCTCGCCGAAGCAATGCCAGTGCTAGATACCATTCGCGCGGCCATCGCCAACGCGGCCTTCAATTATAAAGAGCAACCGATTTCAATTACTTTGTCGATTGGTGCGACTGAATTTAAAGCGGGAGATGATCTGGAGATTGCATTTGCCCGTGCAGATGAAGCGCTCTATGCGGCCAAATCCAGCGGACGTAATTGCATTAAATCGTCATAAATCCAGCGAGTGGGTAGGTTGATATATTTCGGTTAACACTAATTAACCAATATCAACAAAATTAATCGCCGGGCTAAATGCCGGGCGATTATCCTATGGCGGCTTTCCATTCGAATTTTTCTTTTTCCATTTAGCGATTCAGCTAGGTCTATTATGAAAAAAATAATTATCGCCTGTACTCTCATGGCTGCAGCATGCGCGCAAGCCAAAACTCCAGCGGTTACGCCCGTCGAATCCCTGGCAATTAACGACAAAAATTATTTCGCCATGCAGGGCTTAAATGTCACTGTATTTAGCGACATTTATCCCGATGGACATCAAACGGGTGTCACCATTATCCAGCATGGCAGTCGCGTTGCCGCCAACGGTGATTTACGTTTGGAAGTTTCGCCGGGGCAGTGGTCGCCAGTGCCAACCGGTGGCGAGCAAGTTGTTAACAAAGAACAGCGTAGCATCACCCAAACTATGTCGTACCCTGATCCTACCAAAGATAAAAAAGGTTTCAATCCGATTAACTATCCCGACTTAAAATTTTCTTACAAGGTTAATGTGACTGCCTTGCAGGGCAATCAATTTAAAGTCAGTGTGGATTTGGAAAAGCCTTTGCCCGCCGAGTGGATTGGAAAAATCGGTTTTAATCTCGAATTATTTCCCGGTGAATTATTTGGCAAAGCATTTTTAATGGATCAACAATCCGGCATTTTTCCGCGCCAGGCAAATGGCCCGATTGAGAATATTGGCGGTGAGTTTATTGCAACGCCATTGGCAACAGGCAATAAATTAGTTGTTGCACCGGATGATGATAAACGCCGTATCGTGATTGAAAACACAACTAAAGATAGCGGTGCAGGAAAGTTAGAGTTGTGGGACGGCCGCGCCAACCACAACAATGGTTGGTACATAGTACGCACCAGCATTCCTGCTAACGCAACTAAAAATGCAATTGAATGGATTGTAACGCCTAATGTTGTGAAAGGTTGGCAGTACGAGCCAGCGTTGCAAGTTTCCCAAATTGGTTATTCCACCAAGCAGCCCAAAAAATTGGTTATCGAGCAAGACGCAACAGATTTAAAAGTTGATGAAATAAATATTTATCAACTGACAGAAAGCGGTAAGAAGCTGGTGCGCAAAGGCAAGCCGCAAACCTGGGGAAATTTCCTGCGCTATAACTATTTAACATATGATTTTTCCGACATCCAAACTCCGGGTAGTTATGTAATTAGCTATCGCGATAAATCAACATCTTCATTCAAAATTAATGACGATGTTTTTGACCGTCACGTGTGGCAGCCAACGCTCGAATATTTCTTGCCAATGCAAATGTGCCATATGCGCATCAACGAAAAATATCGAGTGTGGCACGGCTTGGATCATATGGACGATGCAATCATGGCGCCGGTCAATCTCAATCACTACGATGGTTATGTTTCTGGCCCATCGACCTTAACCAAATACAAACCAGGTGATCGTGTGCCCGGCCTCGATGTGGGTAACTGGCATGATGCTGGCGATTTCGATATGCGTATCGAATCCACAATGGGAACCGTTTGGTTATTGGCAGAAATGGTAGAAGAGTTTGGTTTGAATTATGACGCTACCAGCATTGACCAAAAAACTAAAATTGTGGAAATTCACCAGCCAGATGGTAAGAACGATGCGCTGCAACAAATCGAACATGGCTTGTTAAGTGTGCTCGGTGGTTATAAAGCCTTGGGCCGTTTGTATCGCGGCATTATCGATGTGGATTTGCGCCAATACGTTTTGTTGGGTGATGCTTCTGTACAAACAGACAATCTTCCTTATGATCCAAAGCTGGCTAAAGGCCAGGTGAAAAATGATAAATCAGGTAATCCTGACGACCGCTGGGTTTTCACAGAGGACAATCCTAATCGTGAAATCAATGCGGCTGCAGGTTTAGCGTCCGCCGCGCGTGCGTTGAAAACCTATAATCCACAGATGTCAAAAGATGCGTTGGCAGCCGCAGTAGATATTTACCAAAAATCTTTTGCGCGTGCGACAAAAATTGATGAGAAAGCATTTGTCATTGCTGAACTGTATTTGTCGACGAAAGATAAAAAATATCTCGCCGATCTAATGCCGCTTAAAGATCAAATTATTGCAAAAATTGATGAAGCAGGTTGGCCACTGGGTCGTATCATGGCTGATATTGAAGACAAAAATTTTGTTGCAGCAATTAACGACGCAGTGGATAAGCATCAGCAATTAGTGCGTGATCGCGCAGTTAAGGAGTCTCCATATGGTGTTCCTTACAAACCCAATATTTGGGGCGCTGGTTGGAATATTCAGGAATTTGGCGTTAAACAATATTTCTTCCACAAAAGCTGGCCGCAATACACCACAACCGATGCTTATTTCAGCGCGCTGAACTTTGTATTGGGTGTTCACCCAGGTGTGAATACACAATCTTTTGCATCGGGCGTTGGCGCTAATTCTGCGACAGTAGCCTACGGCAATAACCGTGCAGATTGGTCTTATATTCCCGGTGGCGTAATTTCAGGCACGGCGTTGATTCGCCCTGATTTACCCGAGCTAAAAATTTGGCCATTTTTCTGGCAACAAACTGAATATGTAATGGGTGGTGGAGAAACTAATTATATGTTCCTGGTGTTGGCGGTAAATGCGGAAAATAAGAAACGTTAGGTTTACTTTTAAGTAAATAATGATTCTGTTTAAGTAGTAATTGCATAACTCTTTCGATTTTAGAGTTATTGGTAAAGTAGGGAGTCGTCATCCCCTGCGGGGCGCCCGGCTAGGGATGACGACTCCCAAATTTACTTACCGCTGTTATTATTTCTAAATTTACCTAAATTAATTTTGAATCTAGGGCAACAATAAAAAACAAGGTGTTCTCCATGTCTCTCGAAGAAAAACCATCGGCGCTATCCCGCCGACAATTCCTAAACACAAGCCTACTAACTGGAGCTGCAATTATGAGCAGTGGAACATTATCAAGTATGTCAGCTCTTGCAGAATTACCCCAAAAATTCCATTTCGAATTATCCCTGGCGCAATGGTCACTACACAAAGCTTTCTTTTCCAAAGAAATTTCCCCTTTGGATTTTCCGGTTATTGCGCGTAAGACTTACGATATAGGTGCAGTGGAATATGTTAACCAGTTTTTTTTAGACAAGGCAAAAGATAAGGTTTTTTTAACAGAGCTTAAAAAACGCTGTGAAGATAATGGCGTAGTCAGTTCATTAATTATGATCGATAAAGAACCGGAGCTATCATCGCCCGATCCAAAGGAGCGTGCGGCAGGTGTTGAAGGTCATAAAAAATGGATTGATGCGGCAAAGTTTTTAGGCTGTACCGCCATACGTATTAATTTGCACGGTAACGGAACTCTTGAGCAATGGACACAAGGCTCCGTTGAATCTTTGCGCAAGTTATCTGCTATAGGTAAACCGCTCGGCATTAAAATTTTGGTGGAAAACCACGGCGGCTTTTCATCGAGCGGAAAAAATATGTCGGAGGTTATGCGCTTGGCGAACGACGCTAACATTGGCACCATGCCAGACTTCGGTAACTTTTGTATACGCCGCGAAGTTGCTGGCGATCTGTGGAAATCTGCTTGCGTTGAGCAATACGACATTTACCAGGGCGTTGCTGAAATGATGCCTTATGCAGGTGCTTTCAGTGCAAAGAGTTTTAACTTTGACGAGCAAGGCAATGAATCTGGAATTGATTTCCTGGCCATGTTTAAAATAATGCGCGCATCAAAATATCGCGGCTACGTAGGTATTGAATACGAAGGCGAAAAATTAAGTGAAGATGCTGGTATTCGCGCAACGAAAAAATTGATTGAAAAAGTACGTGCGCAATTGAGCAATAGTTAAATGGAACGCTAGGAAATTGTAATAAAAAAGGAGCCATGCGGCTCCTTTTTTTATTGCGTATTAATCCTTATTTCTATCCCAATTCAGCACCATATTTTTAACATAAATGCCATTCTCGGTCAGGTTTTCGTCGGTCCATTTTCCATCGGGCGCGGTGCCGGGTTTTAATTGCGAAGCACCTTCTTTCTTATCGTTTAATGCCCAGTTGCACATGGACAAGTTATTTTTCTTGGCAAATGCAATCCATAAATCAGATTCTTTTTTGTCAACACCACCATCGCCGTTGGCATTCACCGTGCCCCACTCGGTAATCATTAGGGCGATACCACCATCAAGCGCCTTTTGTGCTTTATCGCGTAGGTCTTGCTTATGTGAACCCGCATAAAAGTGCAGGGTGTAAGCGATATTGCTGAAACCTTTAATCGGATCGGCTGCGGCTTTATCGACATCTTGCGACCAGGTTTGGGTTCCCACAATAATCAGATTGTCAGGATCAATTGCGCGAATTTTGGTGATGACTTGTTCAGCGTAGGGCTTGATCTTTTTTGACCAATCTACATTTTGTAAAGGCTCGTTGTAGATTTCATAAATCAGGTTGGGTGTCTTGCCATATTTATTGGCGATTTTTTCAAAAAAGCTGATCGCTAATGCGGGATTTTTTTCTGCGTCGTGAGAGTGCCAGTCCACAATCACATACATGCCTTGCGCGATGGCTGCATCAACTACTCGCTCTGCTTTGGCGAAGTTGCCTTCCGGGTCAGCGGCGTAACCACCGTTTTTGTCCGCACCTATGGCTGCGCGAACGATTGTCGCGTTCCACTCTTTTTGAACGTAGGCCACAACATCGGCATTGTAATAGCGGTCGGCGCCCCAGCCGGTATTGCTCCAGAACAAACTTGGGCCGGCGAAGGATGCTGGCTTACCATCGGCACCGACAATTTGGTTGCCCTTAACGGCAAGTGCACCATGGGTTGATACGGCGTTGGCGGCAAAGCTTGGGCTCAAGGGTAGGAGTACAAGGCTGGCGATAGCCGTCATTTTTAAGAAAAACGGGTTAAATTTCATAGTGATAGACCTGTATACATAGTTATTAGATTAGTTATTGGATTTAGTCTAGAGCTGTGCGAGCTGCAACTTTTTTCGATAGCCTACCTTTGTAACACTGCCCGCCATGCGTACGCATTTTCTTTTACATTTCTTTTAGCTTGGGATTAGCCTCTGTGTTTGTTTTTTGCGTTGGTAGACCTGTCTTTTTTTGCGGTTATTTTTTCTAAATTTACATCCATTAGGTCACGAATTAAATTGTTGTTAATGTCATAAAATGCGAAAATTAGCGTTAAAAATTTATAAAAAAATAATGCTAAGAGAGCTCCTATGACGGCTAAAAAAATTCTCATTGTTGGTGGTGGTACGGCGGGTTGGATGACCGCATTAATTATGGCGCGAGCCTGGCTTAAACAGGGTTTTGAAATTCGTTTAATTGAATCGCCTGAAGTGGGAATTATTGGTGTGGGTGAAGGATCCACTCCTGCGCTAAAACAATTTTTTGATAAGTTGGGCATTGCTGAATCTGAATGGATGCCGGAATGTAACGCGACTTATAAATCAGGCATTCGATTTGATCATTGGTCTACCAAACCCAATTGCGAAACTTATTTTCATCCGTTCGCATCATCACTTGATCCGCACACCTTGCCCTTGTTTATGCGCAATGCTCACGCTCGTGTGCGCGGGCTTGATGTATATGCTCATCCAGACCGTTTTTTTCTAACGGCAAAATTGGCGGAAAAAAACCTTGCCCCCAAAGCGCATTACAATTTTCCGTTTGAAGCTTTATATGGCTACCATTTTGACGCAGTCTTGCTAGGCCAGTTCCTTAAGAAAAAAGCTATAGCCATGGGTGTTGGTTTCAGCCAAGGCCATGTGCAGGATGTTTTGTTGGATGAGGTGGGTGATATAACGGCGGTTGTAACTAAAGATGGTGAACATTTAGCAGCTGATTTTTTTGTGGATTGCACCGGCTTTCGCAGTTTGCTTCTGCGAGATAAGCTTAAGACGCCGTTTAAAAGCTTCAGGAATAATTTATTCAATGACGCTGCTGTGGCAATGCCGACGGAAATTGGAGCTGAAATTCCTTCCTGCACCATTTCAACTGCCTTGAAAAATGGTTGGGCATGGAAAATCCCGCTGACCAATCGCTACGGTAATGGCTATGTATATAGTTCAGATTTTTGTAGCGCAGATGACGCTGAATTTGAATTGCGTGAACGCTTGGGATTGTTGGATGCTGATATTCCTGTCCGCCATTTAAAAATGGTGGTGGGCCAGGTTACGCAGCATTGGAATAGAAATTGTTTGGCAGTAGGTTTATCGCAAGGTTTTATTGAGCCATTAGAAGCAACTGCATTATTTTTAGTGCAGCAAACGGCTGCAATTTTTACCGAGCTGTACGAGCGTGGAAATTTCACTGCGCAGGAGCGCGATACATTTAATGCGCGCATCACAGGTTATTTTGAAGGAACGCGTGATTATATTGTCACCCATTACAAAACCAGTACACGAAATGATACTGAATATTGGCGTGCAAACATTAAAGATCAAACTGACGTTTCCGATACTATGAAAATTTTGTATGAAGCCTGGATGTCTGGAAAGGATATGCAGCAAGAAGTTACACGCTTGGCGATAGAAAATTATTATGCAGCGCCGTCATGGGTTTGCCTTTTGGCGGGAATGGGGATTTTCCCGAGCGAGAAAAGACTGCGTAAAGCAACTGAGGCCGATATTACATTTTCATTAGGGCAGCTAGATGATTTCTTGACACGCAGTGCGTTGAATTTTGATGATCATCGGCAGTATTTAGAGCAGAAATTGTGAAATAAAAAAATCCCCGCACTGCGGGGATTTTTTTAACTCCAGAACTTGCAGGCAAGTTCAAAAAGTATTTTAGAACTTGGCACGAAGACCCAAAGTATAACGAGCTTCATACACGTTTTGGTTGACCATTACGTCAGTCCATTGCATGTAAGTATTTTCGTATTCTTCGGTGATGTTAGTGCCTTGTAAATAAACGGTGAAGTTATCGTTTATGTCGTAGCTAACTGACGCATCCACATAAGAAGTTGGTGCTGACCACCAAGCTGCTGGTGAACCATCATTCCAGGATCTGCCGATGTAACGTTCGCTACGATAGTTGTAAGCGATACGACCTTGGAAGCCATTTTTTTCGTACCACAAAATAGCGTTAACAGAATGCTTGGAGTTGTCGCCCATTGGCAGTGTTTTGCCGTAGAAGTCCTGGTCGCCGCCTTCACTGTCTGAGTAGGTGTAATTAAGCGATGAACCCAAACCGCTGAAGATGCCTGGCAAGAAATCGTAAGCTTGTTGATAACCGATTTCGAAACCTTGCAACACGCCGCCTTCTACGTTGGCTTTCTGCTTGAAGTCGATACCGTTATTACGCACTACACCGTCCAGGTCTGGCACGTTGTAGAGCTTGGTATTTTGGGTACCAATGAAAGATTTAATATCCAAACGATAGAGGCCGAAGCTCAAGATGCCTACATCGTTGAAATACCATTCATAGCTAATGTCGTAGTTATCCGCACGCCATGGCTTCATGTTCGGGTTACCGTCAGATTGTGCATTCACAACCACGAAAGTATTGAGCGCCGAACTGTAGTTGGTGGTGTAGCTGGTACCTAAGCCCAAATCGTTACCGTCCAATTGCGTAAGGGTTTTGGTGTAAGACAAACGCAATTTTTGGGTATCGGTAATATCAAACGAAAGGTTCGCGCGTGGCAGTAAATCCAGGTCGTCGCGGCGAGTTTCTGTTGAGCTGATTTGCGGGCCGGGAGTACCCATAATCGCGTTAACGGTTTTGCCATCAACATTTACAGTGGAGGTTGGCGCGCCGCCGTAGTTGGTAATGTCCAGCAGCGTTTGGATTGCTTGTAAACCGAAGTTTGCTTTGTAAGGAACACCGAAGTCACCGGAGAAGTTCGCCTGAATGTAAGCGGTGTGCGTATCTTCCGTCAGTTTGTAAGAGCGGTTCCAGTTGGTCACTTTAATGTTGCCCGGGTAAAGTGAATTTTGGAATGCCATTGGGTCATCCATTACTTCCGGATCAATGAAGTAGAAGGAACCGCTTGATTTCGCAGGGCCAAAATCGCCGGTGGTATGGATATAACCCATCTTATCCAAATCGCTGAATGGCAGTGGACGGCCAATGGTGTCATCGCCCGCTTGGCCAGAAATGCCGCCGCCGATATCTTTCCACTTAGCGTAAGCCGTAACCATTTTGCCGTCTTTATCTTTACGGGTGAAAGGCGCGGCCAAGTCATAGTCAGTGGTAGAAATATCGCGGTTGCTGTAGCGGTAACCAAATTCCAATGAATTGTCTTCTGCGAACGTTAGAACACCGTCAGCACGCAACACGTCGAGGGTCGCATCGTTATCGTAGTTGTGTTCAGAGAAGGTCGATACCAGGCTGTATTTGCTGATCTTGTCACCGAAGCCTGTTGGGTAGGCAAAGGTTGGGTGATCGCCTGACATATCCGCGTGAACCAAAATACGGCCTTTAGGATTAGCAGGATTGTATTCGCCACCCGGGTTTACCCAGCTTTTTACACCGTTAGTTACAGAGAACAAACCATGTTGTTCGCCGCTGGTGATAAAGGCATCGGCAAAGTTGCCTGTGTGGTTGTGAGTTGCGTCGGCGTGAATGTAGCGCGCAGAACCTTTGAAGTTATCGCTGAACTCATAGTTGGCTTGCAAGTTAAGGTTTACAGAGTCTTCTTTCTCAACCTGGCTTTCCGCTTTAGCGGTTACACGCGGAGTGTAAAGGTCAAACTTGCTGGAGGTAATAAAATCCATACCGGCAGTACCGCCTACAGCAACACCACGGTTGGTTTGCTGGATAGGCGAAATCCAATCCCACTCACCCCAGGCGTTGTCTGCCACTACACCGTTAGTGCGGTCATATTGATCGAGCTTGGTGTAAAACACATCCGCCAAAAGCTCTAGCTTGTCATTGGGACGGAATTGGAAGCTTGCAGATGCACCGGTACGCTCACGCTCGCTGTTCTTGTTAGTTACACCGTAATCAATGGTGCCAAACAAGGAGTCTTTGGTGTCTTTATCGCCATTGATATCTTTTGACGGTTGGAAGCCTGGCCAGTTTTGTGCGCCGTCTTCATGGTAACCGCGGAACCACCAATCGCTGAACATGCCGTAACGGAAGTTAGCCAGGGTAGCTTCTGAGCGCGATACGGTAAAAATCGCACCAAAGTTTTCATCGTTAAAACCGGCAAAGCCCGAAATTTTTGAGCCCATTTCGTCGGTGTAAGAACCATCGGTACCTTCAGCAGAGCCTGCGAAAGTCCAGCCGCTCTTCAAATCCAGCGGGCGACGGGTTTTAAGGTTAATAGTACCGGCAACACCGCCTGACAGGGTTTTAGCCTCGGCTGATTTTAAAACGTCCACGCCTGATAAAAGCTCAGCGGGGATATCGGAAAAGTTAGGTTGTTGGCTGGTGATTGAGCCTGGGCTCAGGAACGACTCGCCGTTCAACTGGGTGCTGACTTGTGGCAAACCGCGTACGTTAACTGTTGAACCTTCACCGGCAGAGCGGCGAATCTGGATACCGGTTACGCGTTGCAGAGAGTCGGCAATGGTGGTGTCAGGCAATTTGCCAATATCTTCTGCGCTAATGGAGTCAACTACTGACGCCGCTTCACGTTTGATATCTACCGCGCGGGTGAGCGATGCGCGAATCCCGGATACAACAATCTCTTCTACAGAATCTTTCTCTTCTTGAGCATATAAGTTAGTTGAGAGCGAGCTTATAACAACGGCAGCGATGCACGTTGATAGCCTGCTTTTCTTAAATGTTGATTGCATGGGTATTCTCCTTTCGGTTTATTTTTGTTTGCGTCGGTATGGGTAGGGGCAAGCTCTTCAGGGAGCCTAATGCGCGCATATTCAATACTTGGGCGCCGACAAATTAAATGAAACCGATTACATTTGCAATGGTAAAAAGTAAAGAATTTCCATGGTTATTGTTAAGCTTGGTTAGCCAAAAAATTGAAGGCAGCGTGAGTGGCGCTATATGATGTATTCAACGCCATGAAAAATAAGGATAAAAATTGTGGCTATGCGGTGTGCACGAAAGCTTGGTTTCACTTATCAACGGCGATAATAATACTTAATAAAAGTAACCGTTTACTTTTTGTGCTGGAAAATATGGTGAAAAAGTATACTAGTCGGGTAGGTGAAAAGGCTTTTTTGTGGCTTTGGTTGTGTTTCTTACAATGAGCAAACCTCTTTTTCTCAGGTAGCATGGCTCGCTCCCTATTCATTGGTCATTTGACTAAACCAAAGCAAGCCTAAACAAATACACAGCTCCAAACTATTCCCAAGTTGGATACACTGGCGGCCTTAACTGCCACAGGTGTTTGCATGAAAACTCTTATCCCCACCAATATCATTACCGGCTTTCTCGGGGTCGGTAAAACCACGGCTATTACCCATCTGTTAAAACACAAGCCACAAGATGAAATCTGGTCGGTATTGGTCAATGAGTTTGGTGAAATCGGTATTGATGGCGCCATGCTGAAAAGCGTTAACGCCAATGTGCGCGAGGTGCCGGGCGGTTGTATTTGCTGTGTGGCGGGCCTGCCGATGAAAATTGCACTCAATATGATGATTGCCACCACCAAGCCGGATCGCATCATTATTGAACCTACGGGATTGGGGCACCCGGAAGAAATTATCAATACGCTCTTGGGCGAGTACTACGATACAGTGCTGGATTTGCGCGCGACCATTACTCTCATTGATCCGCGCAAATTGGGCGATAGCCGCTATACCGAAAACGCTAATTTCCAGGATCAAATTGCCCTTGCCGATGTGTTGGTTGCCAACAAAACCGATGTTTGTGGCGAGCCTGAACGCTTAGCCTTCGATAACCTTGTGGCCAGCTTTGAGCCGCCCAAACAAGCTGCTTTTTGGGTTGAACAAGGCGCGCTCGATGCCGCATGGCTGGATTTGCCGCGTACCGACCACAGCGTGAAAAACCCGCAGCACCACAAGAAAAATCGCCTGAGCCCCCAGCGCGAACTCTATAACGCAGCCATTCGTTTGCCGGAAAACGAACGTTTTGTAAGGCGGGAAAATGCAGCCAATGGTTTTTACAGTTGCGGCTGGTTATTTCAGCCGGAAATTCAATTCAACTTTAATCAACTGTTCGGCTGGCTTTCCGGTGCAGATTTTTTACGCGCTAAGGCCGTTATGCATACCAATGAAGGGGTTTACATGTTTAACGCCGAAAATGGAGTGCTGAGCGTGAACGAAGTGCCCTTGCAGTCTTCCGATGAAATTTTGGATAGCCGTATTGAAGTGATCGACGATAAAAAGATATTGGCTGATGAGGTTGAGCAAGTTCTGCTGGGTGTGATTATCAAATAAGGCATGCGTATGGCAAAAGCTGATTGCCGCTTTTCGGTGCGCCATCAATAAATCTGATCCACCAGGCAGCAAGACTGGAATCTTGCAACTAGACTCAATGAGAAGACGGGCTCTCCCCGCACAAAGTAAATAAGAAGAGGGTTTTAATATGTCATTACTGCTAGCACTCATAGCGATCTGGGCGTTGATTGCGATACTCGTTTTGCGCCAGGTTGCACTCGCAGCTGCCTCGACTCTGGTGGTGATTTTCTGGGTGGTTCTGGGGGCCATAGTGCCTTGCCTCTTATCACCCTGGGCTCTGGTGCCGTTGATAGTGGTAATTGCCGTATTGAACGTGGGCGGTCTGCGTCGCGCCTTCTTGACCAAGCCCGTATTTAATATCCTTAAGAAAACCATGCCGAGTATGAGCGTCACTGAACGCGAAGCTTTGGAAGCAGGTACCACCTGGTGGGAAAAACAACTCTTCAGCGGTAAGCCCGACTGGAATGAATTTGCCCAAATTGGTTTGCCGCAACTCAGCGCGGAAGAACAATCATTTTTAGATAATGAAGTAAGCCAGTTGTGCGAAATGCTCAACGAATGGGACATCTATAACAGCCGCAAAGATTTACCGCCGGAAGCCTGGCAATTCCTTAAAGACAAAGGTTTCTTCGGCCTGATTATCCCCAAAGAATTTGGCGGTCGTGAATTTAGCCACTACGCGCAAAGCCGTGTAATGAGCAAAATCGCCAGCCGCTCCGGCACTGCAGCCGTAACCGCAATGGTGCCCAACTCCCTCGGCCCAGGCGAATTGCTAATGAATTACGGTACAGAGGAGCAAAAGAATCGCTGGTTACCCGGCCTTGCAAAAGGCACCGAAATTCCCTGCTTTGGTTTAACTGGCCCAGAAGCGGGTTCAGATGCAGGCTCAATTCCAGACACAGGTATTGTGTGCAAAGGCATGCATGAAGGTCAGGAAGTCGTAGGTTTACGCCTCACGTTCAGCAAACGCTGGATTACTCTCGCTCCAGTGGCGACCGTAGTAGGCCTTGCGTTCAAGCTATACGATCCAGAAGGCTTGTTGGGCGATGCCGGCAAAAAAGAATACGGCATTACCTGCGCACTGATTCCTGCCAATCACCCCGGTATGGAAATTGGCAAGCGCCACAATCCCGGTTCGCCGTTTATGAATGGGCCAATTTTTGGTACTGATGTATTTATCCCAATTGATTGGATCATTGGTGGTGCCGCCATGGCCGGTAAAGGTTGGCGCATGTTGATTGAATGTTTGGGCGCTGGCCGCGGTGTTTCTTTGCCATCGCTTTCAACTGCCAGCGGCGAAATGAATTATCGTTTGGTGGGTGCTTACGCGCGTATTCGCCGCCAATTCAATACCGAAATCGGTAAGTTTGAAGGCGTGCAAGAGGCGACGGCAGATATCGCAGGTACCGCATACACCTTGGAAGCCTTTCGCCAATTGGTGACCAAAGGTTTGGAGACGGGTTCGCCATCGGTAATGACTGCCATGGCGAAATACCATGCGACAGAATTGATGCGCAAATCAGTTGAGCACTCCATGGATATTGTGGGTGGCCGCGCAATTCAGCAGGGGCCGCGCAACTTCCTTGTGTATTCCTACCATAGCGTTCCTGTTGCTATTACCGTGGAAGGTGCAAATATTTTAACGCGCTCGTTAATGATTTTTGGCCAGGGCGCAATGCGTTGCCATCCCTATTTGTTCAACGAAATGCAAGCCATGCAGGATGAAGATCAAGAGCGCGGCATTAAAACCTTCGACAAATTATTTACTGCGCATCTGGGTCATGTGTTGAGCAATATAGTGCGTACCAAGTTGCTCGGTTTAACGCGCGGCCATTTCAGTAGCGTGCCCGCAAACGCAGACGATTTTAGCGCGCGCTGGTATCAACGTATTAATTTGTTGAGTGCATCCTTCGCAAGTATTTCAGATATTGCGTTGGCCGTGCTCGGCGGCAATTTAAAACGTCGCGAACTTTTGTCAGCACGTTTGGGTGATATCCACAGTAATTTGTTTATCGCTTGTGCGATTTTAAAATATCACTCAGCGCACCCAAGAACCCACGCGGAAGATGTTCACGCTGAATATGCCATTACAACTGCACTCAACAAAGCGCAACAGGCGTTAATTGAATTCTCGGATAATTTCCCCGTAGGCTGGGTGGCAAAATTGGTGCGTTATCTTACCTTGCCCTGGGGCAAAATTGTTCTCAAACCTACGGATGACCTAACGCGCGAATTGGGTGATTTAATGCTAGAGGAAAACCCTGTTCGCCAAAGCCTTGCGCAATATGTTTATGTAAGCCACGAAGCAGAAGATGCAGCTGGCCGCGTGGAAAGTACCTACCAAATGTTGTTGGCTCTTGGTCCTTTGTGGACAACCTGGTTGAAAAACCAAAACAAATTGAGCGGTGCGAATATGGCGGAAAAACTGCAAGACGCGGTGAGTAAAAATATTATCCAGCCGCAAGATGTAAATCGTTTGCTTGAATACGACGCGCGCCGTTTCGATTGCGTATTAACGGATGCATTTGATAAATTGTAATTCAGTAATTGCTTAAATAAAAATCCCCGGTGTTTAGGCACCGGGGATTTTTTTATGCCTATTTCTTAAAGTGGATTATCTTTTTCTGCCACAACAACACAATTCCTGCCCAGTGATTTCGCATTATAAAGTGCTTCATCAGCACGCTTAAATGCAGAGGTAAATGCTTCGTCGGGTAAGATAGCTGCTATGCCAAAGCTGGCGGTAACCGCAACAGGATTTTCAGCTTCAAACACTGTATCAAAAATAATTATTCGCAATTTCTCCGCTAAAGCCATGGCCATGCCGACTGATGTATTGGGGCAGATTAAAACAAACTCTTCACCGCCCCAGCGACCTAATTTGTCGCTGGCTCTAATACTTTTTAAAATAACGTCGCTGAGTTTTTGCAAGACTCTGTCGCCAGCATCGTGGCCGCGACGGTCATTGATCCGTTTAAAATGGTCTATATCGAGCAAAATAATTGATGTGGCGTTAAGGCGAATGTCGAGTGACTCAATAATTTGCTCAATACCGTGACGATTGAACGCGCTGGTCAATGCATCGACGGTTGAAAGCTTGCGAAACTTATCGGTTTCAGTGCGCAGTTTTGAGTTGGTAACTACCAGATCCGAAATTTTTTCCCGTTGCTGCTGTTCTTTTCGTTGCAACTGTACCAGGCGAACAATAGCAAACACGGTGCCGAAGCTAAGCCACGCCAGCAATATGGCGAGATACCAATGTTCAGTGCTAATCCAGTCGCCGGTAAATTCAAGTTGGTTGATTTGTATATCGTGTTCAGTACCTTGCAGCTGTTCCTCAATATCGATTGCCACACTGATAATATTGCGGAAATCAAGCTGAGCTTGCTCGCGCGGAAGATTGAATTGCGCAATCCACCAGTCTGCGACTTTTAACTCGTTCATGGAGAGTGAAATAGGCACGTTGAGATCGCTGGTGCGTAAGTTGATAAAAATAAATTTATCACTGTTGTAGTTTTCTGTGGTTGAAAAACGCGGATCAAAGTTGCGCATGGCAATTCGCAGCGTTTTTGCTGGGCCTTTGTATTTAATATCAATCTTCATGGTAGAAAATTGTTGCAAACTTGTCCCTTGCGTTCGGGTTTGGGCAAGCACGAAATTAATTGCGCAGGAAAACGACTCTACCGTTTTGGTGTGGTCGCAATGAAAGTGCGAGTTTTCATAATTGATCCAATAAATCGCATCCTTACCATTGGCATCTTTATGATCGCTTAAGTAATAAGATGTTTTAGTAGCGTCACCAGGTATCAAAGCGAATTTTTTTTGAGGCAGAAAATGCTTGGCCGCTATGGCGGCAAAAGTGAGCAAAAAGGCTAACAGAAGTAGCTTGGAATAAAACGTCTTGGTGGGCATGGCGTTGACTGCAGCGATCCGTAACTCGAATAGATTTAGTATCGACCAGAACTCTTGGCTGTGCCAGTTTTTATCCAGTGGACTTAAATTAGCTGGGAATAAAAAAGCCCACCTCTTTTAAATAGAGGTGGGCTGAAAAGTTGGCCGTTTAGCCGGGTAGTATTAGTGTTTCTCCTTGGCCGCTGCGCTGGCTGCGTTAGCCGCCAGAATATAAGCCGAGGTAGTGGCCACGGTATATTCGTTTTCAAACCACAGGAATGGCCAGTCGGTTTTCAGCTCGGGATAGTCCGGTTTGATTACTAACGGACCCGGCACCATGCCACCTGCAATAAAGCTGTAGTCAGCGCGGTTGTGGCCGTAGGCGACCAGCTTGGAGCTGATGCCTATGGTGGATACCAGCGAAACATTGTTTACCGGGTGGCGGCCCAGCATGTAATCCAGCGCATTGAGCGTGTATTCAACCCCAAAAATTTTGGGGAAGGCTTTATGGATGACATACATGTTGGTTCCGAAAGTGGCCACCTGGATAGAACCTGCCCAGGAATGTTCACTAATGGGTACACCGAAGGGTGTGTTGGCAATCTGGTTATCAATGCGCTCTTTGGCTTTTACCGCAATTTCCTCTAAACGTTTACGGTAGGTGGCATCCATTAAAGGAATTGCCCGCGCCGCCGCACCGCCAACCCAGTCGAATTGAACATCAATCACAGGTAACAATTGCATCAGGCGATCTTTGTAAATTTTCTCGCCTTTGGTTGCGAGTAGAAGTTCAACGGTGGCCTGCACGTTAACCGCATCGGGCGAGCGTGCAGGGAAGGGACCTTTATGGCGTTCCGCGAGCGGGAATTCCTTGCCTTGTTCGCGCGCCCAAAGTGCTTTGGCGGCGGTGAGGGCTTCAGCGGCCAATGGTGCGTCGAGTGCGGGCAGAGTACGCGCAGCGCCAGCGAGTGCAGTTGCTACATAAAGATTGTTGGACGGTCTATCGCTCGTGAAAGCCCAGCGGTCATCGGTCTTGCCCGAGCGATCACCTTTGGACTCATTTTCGCCTAAGGATGGATCGTAAAACTTGTTATCGGTTTGTGAGGATGCATCACCCAGGTGTGTGTATTGCTTCAAAGTAGGATCAATAATTCCCTGAATCGCATGACCGAAGATTTTGTATTGCGCCACTAACTGTCGAGTGCCATGGCGGATTTGCTGGAGCGAATCCTGCTGTCCGTCCGGTTTGCGGATTTCAACCTCACGCGCTGCCTCGTTCACGCTGGTTTCATCCCAATTCAGGCCAAAGAGTTCTTTGCCCCACACCAGGTCACGTACAACCCAGGAGTTGTCTGGTGTTTGGATATCGTAGTCGCCCGCATCCTGCCAACCGCCCACGCTTAAACCATCAATACGCTCGCCTGCTTTGAACGGAGAATCGAGTGATTCGCCCATTTTGTAACCATCGAAATGCACGAGATTGGCTGGTGCCTGACGGGCATCATCAAGATGAGAAGGTGCTGTCCATACGCGATAGCCCTCACGCACGCCCATGTGGTCCATCTGTGCAGGAAGGAAGGTATCAAGCGACGGCTGCCAGATATTGTTGTAGGCATTTTCGGCGATGCTGAAGGGCGTGGTGGTTTGCCCTGCGTAGGAAATAACGTAGAGGCCCGGCTCACGTACCGCTGAAAAATCAAAAGCGGAGTAGTTGTAGCGCTGCCATTTGCCTTTAGAGGTTAGCTTTCCACGCAGCGCGCTTTGCTTGCTGCCATCGGGCATCAGGCGCAGCAATTCGGCCTCGTCCGACCCTTTAAAGTTGGGGTCAAGCTCGATGATCGCCACTTTACTGCGCTGCGGCGTGTAGCCTGCCTGGTTGTAAGAAATTACCGGTTGGCGCGCCCAGTTGGGTAGGACGTTGGGGCGCACATGCCAGACAACGGCTTCGTCTTTTGCGCCTGCCGCGACCAACGAACGCACAACAAACCAGCCATTTTGCGCACGGTTGCGGGCATCATAAAGGGCTAACGGAGCCTTGTCTGACACTATGGTTACGCGAGTCAGCGGATCTTCCGGGGAAAGAGTGAAAGATTTACCGCCGGAAACCAGTGGCTCGGGATCTCCGCTTTTGTCATTCTTCATTGGCCCGGCAGGGTGGCGGGGGAAAAGGCCGGGTTGTTTGTCGCTCAGGTAGCTTTTACCAAAGTAGGTTGATGGCAAAAAGTCGAGGTTAAAGCCCACTTTGCCTTCCAGTGACTTTGGTAAAGGTTTGTCCAGATTAACCGCGATGCGGAATCCACCTTCTTCTGGAGTCACAGCTAATGTGTAGGACAAATCCACATTCGGGTAAGACGAGCGAACCAAAACCTGCGTGCCGCTGGCATCGCGAGTACGGCTCGCGAAGGTTGGTACCGGATCCCACTGTTCCGGAGTCGCGCTCAGGCGCAAGGCACCATCGGTAGCTATGCGCTCACCGTGCAATACCATTTGCAGGCCGCCATTTTTTTCGTCAAAGAAAATAGGGCTAAAAGGATTGTGATCCAGAATGACCGTAAGGCCGGGTTGTTCCAAAGTGTCTTTAGGGGATATTGCAAGGCCCTCGGCCAATGCAGGTTGGGTGATTACCAAAGCCGATATGGTTGCTGCAAGCGCAACCTTTTTTTTGAGTAACATCTTATTTCCTCTCAACTTATGATTGTGTTGACGCTGCTGTCAGTATCAAAGGGCTGGCTGAGATTGATCTCGATTGTGATCCGAACCAGAGAAGTGGCGAGAAACTCACCGCTCATTGCTAGCTGTTATTGACATATTATCTGACAACAGGCGGTATTCTGACACGAGCGAGAATGGATTGGTGCGGGGTAAAAGATGTTATCGATGTAAAGTTTGGTAAGTCGTTTTTTCACTATAAGAACATCAATTTCTCGTTGGAATTTCCAGGTTATTGAAAATACGAAAGAAAAGAATAGAAGCGTCAACTCGTTCCCCTGCCGATAACTTCTTTAAAAATTCATTTATTGCTAAGGCTTATATAGCTAGCCTTTTTCGCGTGGCATACAGAAGTAAACGGTCTAGCAACTGTGCTTGAATATCTTGCGGCTGCGCTATGCTTTATAAACAGTTAGTGTTTCAGATTCACGGCGAGCATGCCGTGCGTTTATTTAATTATGGTGTTCGGAAGCACAAGCATCCCGCTAAGGCTGTAGACTAAGGAGCAATTGAGATGAAAAAAATAGCACATCAAATGGGTGTTGGAATTGAGCTTGCGCGTACAGATGATCTCCGCGCAAAACTTATGGCAGAAATTGCTGAGTACCAATGTCAACAGGATGCTTTAAAACTTAACGGCAACTACGTTAATTTTACGATGATTCAAACCTATAAAGAGTTGATTGCGGCGCGCCGCGAAATGCTCAAGCATTTGCCGACCACGTATTAATAAATTTTAAGCATGTTTCGGAATTGCGGCTAGCTTTGCGTTAGTTCGCTCAAAATAATTATTGCTACGCGTTTTGTAAAGGTTGTGCCAAGGCATCACTTGTTCAAGTGGCATAGGTTGGCTAATGACGTAGCCTTGTAACTGATCACAACCTAAAGCCCTTAAGCTTTCCAGTTGATCATCGTTTTCTGCGCCTTCTGCCACCACTAATAAATTTAATGCGTGGGCGATAGAAACAATTCCACTCACAATATCTCTGTCGACTTGATTGTGCGGTAAATCGGTGACAAAAGATCGGTCAATTTTTAATGAGTTGAGTGGCAAATATTTTAAATAGGTTAGCGAAGAATATCCTGTACCAAAATCGTCTGCTGCAACACGCACCCCTAATTCCTGGCAGCGTAAAATAATTCTGCGCGCGCGTTCCATATCATCCAGCATTGCTGATTCTGTAATTTCAACAATCAATGAGTGACATGCATCTGCATATTGTGTGTGAATTTTATGGAGCTCTTGCAAAAACGAAGGATGTAGAAAATGCCTTGCTGAAATATTGATGTGGATATCGTGAAAAAAATCCTGGGTTTTCCATTCTGAAATTTGTTGTGCTGATTTTTGCAAAATCCAATTGCCAAAGCGAATTTCCAAATCGCCGCGGGCCGACTCAATAGCTTTTATAATCGGTAAGGCGCCCACTAATTGGCCATCTGCTTTTTGCCAGCGAACCAGGCTTTCATAGCCTATAACGTGCTTGTTGCGCAACGAGATAATGGGTTGATACCAAAGGCAGATTTCATCTGAATCCAGTGCGTTTTCAATATCGACCGCAGAAATCGATTTTTCGCTTTCACTAGTGGCAATGCGCGACGCAAAGTTAAACCTGTCACCACCTTCTTTTTTTGCGGAGTACATGGCCGCATCTGCTTTGCGCAGCAGAGTATTTGGTTCGGTGCCGTCGACGGGCGAAAAAGCAATTCCAACACTGGCAGAAATTCGCCCGCGTTTTCGGCCTTTGCCAAAATGAATTCGCAACGCCTGGATAAAGCGAGTGGCCAGAATAGCTAAGCTATGCTCATCGCACTCTGCAATAATTAAAAATTCATCGCCCCCCAATCGACCAATACAATCGCTCTTGCGCACCACATCGCGCAAACGATTCGCAGCATCGCGCAGGATATTATCGCCAACTTCATGGCCCCATTGGTCGTTAGCAGTTTTTAATCCATCCAGATCGATAAAAAATAATGCAAAGCTGCGATTGTGCCGTGCAAGTTGATCAGCTTTTTGATCAAGAAATTGCATTATGCCGTGGCGATTGTTGAGTTGGGTGAGTGGATCTATGCTAACCAATGAGCGCAATTGTTTTTCCAATTGCTCGCGATGACAAGCTACTGCAATTTGGCTGGCAATTCGTTCGGCCAATAAAAATATTTGTGGCGGAATAACATCTGCGGGTTCGCTGAACCAGGAGGATGCCAGCACGCCAATAACCTGGTCCGAGGATATTAAAGGAATAACAAAGTTGGCGGCCAATCCACCTTTAATGAGATCTGGCATTGCATCCATGTCTTGCGAATAGTCGCGTACATAAATGCTGCTTTTTAATTTAAGCGCGCGCCCGGCTATACCTTCATTTGCAGGAAAGCGCATGCCTTTGAACGGGTTGAGTCGTTCTTCTTGCGCGCCTTCGAATAAATGGTATTCAAAAAATTCGCGCCGCTCATCCAATAAAATTAAAGCTGCGCCGTCGGCGTTCAATAATTTACACACCGATGTGGCTGCTTTTTTAAAAAATATTTGGAAGTCTTGCTCAAGTGTGAGCGCGTCCATGGCTGCCAATAAAGCTGGGACTGTAGCCTTTCCCAAGAGAAAATCGTTCATAGCAATGTCTTTTTCAAGCGTAAATTTCATACGCGGCAAATGTAAATAGCAAAGACTTTGCCAAAACCATCAAATAGTCATATTTACCACGATAATTTTGTAATCGATGACATTTCTAAATGAAAATGCCACTTAATGGCACAAAAAGGCGACCCAAAAGTAAATAAAGGAGGATTGAAAAATTATTGAGTAAATTGCGCGGCTGCAATAGCGCGCATAAAAATAAACTTGTGCACCACATAAATGCGCACAAGTTTAATGGGAAGATTTTATTGAATTCGTAATTGGCCTACAAAATTACACGGCTTATGGCGGCTGTCTAATTGTTCGGCAATAATTTTTTCCCACGCAGTAACGCAAGCACCAGTCGATCCCGGTAGGCAAAAAATTAGCGTGCGGTTTGCAAGGCCTGCGGTTGCGCGCGATTGAATGGTAGAGGTTCCAATTTCGTCGTACGAAACCTGGCGAAACAATTCACCAAAGCCCACCACCGTTTTATCAAACAAAGGTGTAACTGCTTCAGTGGTGCTATCGCGACCTGCAAAGCCGGTTCCGCCAGTAATCAAAACAACTTGTGCCTGCTTATCTGCAATCCATTGTGAAACAACGGCGCGAATTTGATAAATATCATCAATCACTAAATTACGGTCGTGCAATGTGTGGCCGGCAGCCGTTAATAAATCTTGCAGCTTTTGGCCTGAGGTATCTGTCTCCAGCGAGCGGGTGTCGGATACGGTGAGGATGCAAATATTCAGCGGTTCAAATTCTTTTTGGGATGACATGGAAATCCTGTGATAATTAATGACGACGCTTTCTCTCAGCGTTTAAAAAAGTTGGCGGTTTAGTAGGGAGTCGTCATCCCCGCTACGCGAGGATGACGACTCCCTGTTTAACAAATGCTGTTAGGCTTTACCCCCCCGTCACACTCATAAATCGCAATATTTGCGGCTCATCTGCTAAATCAAAATCATGTTTTTCGGGTTTATGCACAATCGCCTTTAGTAGGGTTTCGCGCAAGGTCAGCTCCGGGGTAGGGCTGGAGCGCATGGCGCTGCGCAAATCGGCGCTGTTTTCTTGTCCCAGGCAGAGGATTAGCTTGCCGGTTGCGGTAATGCGGACGCGGTTGCAGCTGCTGCAAAAATTCTCGGAGTGGGGCGAGATAAAGCCAACCCGTGACCCGAAACCTTCGGCCTGCCAGTATCGCGATGGCCCGCCGGTCGTTGTTGAGCTGGGCTTCAAAAGAATGTGTTGCGCAATTTGTACCCGCAGCTCCGCACTGCTTACAAACTCCGCTGCTCGACCATGCCCATCTACCTTGCCTAGCGGCATTTCCTCGATAAAACTGATATCAAGCCCCTCGTTTAACGCAAATCGCACCAGCTCGGTCGCTTCATCGGCGTTGTAGTGCTTGAGGGCAACGCAATTGAGTTTAATGTGTTGGAAGCCCGCCCGCTGCGCCGCCTTTATGCCTTCAAATACTTGGTTGATATCACCAAAACGGGTTAGCTGCCTGAAGCGTTCCGGGCTGAGGGTATCCAAGCTGATATTGATGCGATCTACGCCTGCATCTTTTAATGCTTGGGCGTGCTTGGCGAGGTGGGTGCCATTGGTGGTAAGGCAGAGTTCCTTAAGTTGCGGGATTTGCCCCAGGTTTTGCATTAATTCGATAATTCCGCCGCGAATCAAGGGCTCACCACCGGTAATTCGCAACTTGGTGACGCCCAGGTCACACAGCGTTTTTCCCAATAACGCCAACTCTTCTATAGAAAGTACTTCTGTTCTCGGCAAGAAAGTCATGTCTTCCGCCATGCAGTAAATGCAGCGTAAGTCGCATCTATCTGTCACCGACAGGCGCACGTAAGTAATGGCGCGGCCAAAACTATCGACGAGGGCGGGTGATATAGATGGTATGGAGTGCATGGCAATATTCGTATGGGTGATTGCTTACTTTATAGCGCTATCGGGAGCCACTCAAGTTACACCTGAGCAATAAACTATTTCTATTTTCGATCTAATAGTCTGGGCTTGAGGTTCTTGAGCACTTATCAAGCCAAGCATCCAGCCTGGATACTAAATTTCATGCTCCAAAACGGTGAATTTGGCATATCCAACCCGAAATTTGCAAATCAATTAGGGTGAAGCTTGGTTAAAGATGGTTAGCGAATATGGCCGGTTGAGATTTTTTACATCAAAAAATTAAAAATGCATTTTTATGGATCACTGTGCACCATTACTTTGTTTTATATGTGTGCATAACGAAAAAATCAAAAGATATATTTTTGCTTTCTTATGGCGCGCGCATGCACCAATAAAAATCACGCGCTCTTCTTTGTTCTTCCTGATTTGAATAGGGAAGAGCCTGCATACTTGCGAGGCTCGTTGATTAAACCTATGAAATAAAAGGGTTTTATTTTTAGCTTTACGCATTTTTTTACATTGGCACTGCGCTTGCACAATCCCTTTCATGCAAACCTGGAGAATTAATCCAGGTAAACCTGAAAGGTGCCACTATGAAACATACCGTCACAAATACCAAAACATCCACGCCTATCAACGGTCGTGTGAATGATTTGCACAAGCCACGCTCAGCGCGTACGGGCAAAGTGTGGTTGGTTGGCGCCGGCCCAGGCGATGCAGATTTGTTAACCGTAAAAGCACTGCGTGCAATTAACTCTGCCGACATCATTTTTTACGATCAATTAGTCAGCGAAGAAATCTGCGCACTCTTTCCCAAAGATACGCCTGCGCTCTACGTCGGCAAAGTTAAAAACAACCACAGTATTCCCCAAGAAGATTTAAACCAATTGCTCGTTAATCAAGCGCAATTGGGTTTGAACGTGTGCCGCATTAAAGGTGGCGATCCTTTTGTATTTGGTCGCGGCGGTGAGGAGTTGCTAGAGCTGCGCAAAGCAGGTGTTGAGGCGGAAGTAGTTCCAGGTATTACCTCTGCATCGGGTTGCAGCACATATGCGGATATCCCTCTGACTCACCGCGGCATTGCACAAGGTTGCACTTTTGTAACTGGTCATGCCGAAAAAACTCTCGACGTAAATTGGAATGCGCTCGCGCAATTAAATCACACCCTGGTGTTTTACATGGGTCTGACTCGCGCTGGCGATATTTCTGACAACTTATTAGCAGGCGGGGTGGCGGCAGATACTCCGGTAGCGATTATCGAAAACGGTTGCCGCAAAGACCAACGCGACATTATTACTGATTTGGCAAATTTCCCGGTTGCGGTGTTGCGTGAGAAAGTGAAATCACCAGCGCTGATTATCGTTGGCAAAGTTGTGAACATGAAAGAACAGTTACAAGTTGAAGCCTGGATTAAAGAAGCTCAGCTATCAGCTTAATCAAATTTATTTTTAGTTAAACCAAAAAGCGTTAAAAAACGTGAGGCAATTATGAAGAAGCGTATTGTTGTAGTCGGTAACGGCATGGTGGGTCACAAGTTCATCGACAATTTGGTGAACCACGCTGATGCTGCAAATTATCAGGTCATTACTTTCTCGGAAGAGCCACGTTTGGCATACGACCGCGTTCAGTTATCAAAATATTTTTCTGGTTCAACTGCTGAAGATTTGATGCTGACCAGCGAAGATTATTACAACGAAAAATCCGTTGAATTTATTTTGAAAGATAAAGTAGTTGATCTCGATCTTGAAAACAAAGAAGTGATCACTGCTTCTGGTCGTCGCGAAGGCTACGACAAATTAATTCTCGCTACAGGTTCATTCCCATTTGTTCCACCAATTCCCGGTAACAATGGCGAGCACTGCTTGGTATATCGCACTATCGAAGATTTGGAAGCCATTACCGCTTCATCTGCAGTAAGCAAAGTAGGTGTAGTTGTTGGTGGTGGTTTGTTAGGCTTGGAAGCGGCAGCTGCATTGAAAGCGGCTGGCCTTGAAACTCACGTGGTTGAATTTGCTCCGCGTTTGATGGCAGTTCAATTAGATGAAGGCGGCGGTAAATTATTGCGCCGTAAAATTGAAGCAATCGGTGTAAAAGTTCATACACAAAAAGCAACTACTGAAATTGTTGCAGGTACCGAAGCACGCTACCGCATGAACTTTGCTGATGGCAGCCATTTAGAAACCGATATGATTTTGTTCTCTGCCGGTATTCGCCCGCAAGATGAACTCGCACGCAAGTGCGGTATTCAAGTTGGTGACCGCGGCGGTATCGTTGTTGATAACAACTGCGTAACCTCTGTGCCAGATGTTTACTCAATCGGTGAATCTGCGCTTTGGAATAATCGTATTTACGGTTTGGTTGCACCGGGTTATCACATGGCGAAAGTTGCTGTGTCGCACATCACTGGCGGCAATGAGCAATTCACCGGCGCCGATATGAGTACAAAATTGAAATTGTTGGGTGTGGATGTAGCTTCTGTTGGCGACGCACACGGCAATACCCCAGGTTCATTGAGCTACACCTACAGCAACGATGTAGAAGAAGTTTACAAACGCATTATTGTTTCTGCAGACAACACAAAATTATTGGGCGCGGTATTAGTAGGCGATGTAGAAGCCTACGGTACTCTGCAACAAATGTGCGTAAACGGAATGGATTTACCGGAAGATCCAAACGGTTTGATTCTGCCTTCTGTTGATGGTGCAAGCCACGGTATGGGTGTAGACGCTCTGCCAGAAACTGCGCAAATTTGTTCCTGTATGGACGTGAGCAAAGGTGCAATTTGCTGCGCAGTGCAAAACGGCGCAAACACCATGGGCGAAATCAAAGCCATCACTAAAGCATCAACTTCTTGCGGTGGTTGTACTGCACTGGTTAAGCAAATTATGGATGCCGAGTTGGTGAAACTCGGTGTAGAAGTGAGCAACCATATTTGCGAACACTTCCCACACTCACGTAAAGAGTTGGCCGACATTGTTCGCATCAAAAAAATCAAAACCTTCGACGAATTGTTGGATGGTCACGGTAAAGGTTTGGGTTGCGATATTTGTAAGCCGGCGGTGGGTTCAATCCTCGCGTCTTTCTGGAACGAATATGTTCTCGACAAGAAACACATTGGCTTGCAAGACACCAACGATATTTTCCTTGGCAATATGCAAAAAGACGGCACCTACTCGATCGTGCCACGTGTAGCCGGTGGTGAAATTACTCCTGAGAAATTAATTGTTCTCGGTCAAGTAGCCAAAGATTACAAGCTCTATACCAAAATCACTGGTGGTCAACGTATAGATTTGTTCGGCGCGCAATTGCATCAATTGCCAGCTATTTGGAAAGTTTTAGTGGAAGCCGGTTTTGAAACGGGCCAAGCCTACGGTAAATCTTTGCGTACTGTTAAGTCGTGTGTAGGTTCTACTTGGTGCCGTTATGGTGTGCTCGATTCTGTGGGCATGGCGATTCGATTGGAAGAGCGCTACAAAGGCATTCGCGCACCGCACAAAATTAAATTTGGTGTGTCAGGTTGTACCCGTGAATGTGCGGAAGCTCAAGGTAAAGACTTTGGTGTAATCGCCACTGAAAGCGGTTGGAATTTGTATGTGTGCGGTAACGGCGGTATGCGTCCACGCCACGCTGATTTATTTGCAACAGGTTTGGACGATGAAACCCTGATCAAATATATCGACCGTGTAATGATGTTCTACATCCGTACTGGTGATCGTCTGCAACGTACTTCGGTATGGCTGGAAAATATGGAAGGCGGTTTGCCTTACCTGAAGAAAGTTATCATCGACGACAAGCTTGGGTTAGCGGCTGAGCTGGAGCAACAACTGCAAGAAAATATCGATCAATTCCAATGTGAGTGGAAAACCACTGTGGAAAATCCTGAATTGCAAAAACGCTTCAAGCACTTCATCAACTCAGATGACCGCGATGACAATTTGGCTTATGTGTTGGAGCGCGAGCAAATTCGTCCAGCGTTTAAAGATGAGCGTGCCAATAAAATTGATCTGGTTGAGTTAGTTGACTAAATATTGCGGCTAGGTTGGGCATGCGTGCCCAGCTTAACATCGAAAAGATTATGTGAGAAAAATCATGAGCGAAAAAACCTGGGTAAATATTTGTAACGAATCTGATTTGTTTGCTGACACTGGTGTATGCGCCAAAGTTAAAGGTCAACAAGTTGCTATTTTTAAATCTCGTCGTTTGGGCGAAGTATTTGCAATCTCTAATTACGATCCAATTGGCGAAGCTAATGTTTTGTCACGCGGTATTCTTGGTTCAATCGGTGAAGCAATTGTAGTTGCATCACCTTTGTACAAAGAACACTACAACTTGCGCACCGGTGAATGCCTGGAAAAACCGGAATACTCAGTAACCGTTTATCCGGTAAAAGTAGAAAACGGTGTAGTGCAAGTTCAAGCGTAAGTTTTTTCGCGGCAGATTTGTTCTGCTGTTCCCCTCTTCTTCGACTGCTTCATGAGTCGTTTTATGGGCAACCCTTTGGGTTGCCCTTTTTTATTGCCGCAAAAAACTCTGGCGTATTAATTGCTCGTGTTGATTTGGATTTATTTAATTTCCGTTCATCTATCATCCATCGCGGGGGCGCTATGAATCGCAACGACATTACAGAAAAAATTATCGCTACTAAAGTATCCAAAGGCATTAAATGGTGCGACGTCGCCCAAAAAGTGGGCTTGAGTAAGGAGTGGGTTACGGCGGGGTGTTTGGGGCAGATGACATTTAGTGAAGCCCAAGCCGCTATTATTGGCGATATTTTTGAGCTTTCAACGGAAGAACAAAAATGGTTGCAGGTTGTTCCCTACAAAGGTTCACTGCCGACAGCTGTTCCAACAGACCCACTTATCTATCGCTGGTATGAAATTGTGAGTGTCTATGGCGCAACCATTAAGGAATTGATTCACGAAGAATTCGGCGATGGCATTATGAGCGCCATTGATTTCAGTATGGCTATAGTGCGTGAGCCAGACCCAAAAGGTGATCGTGTAAATGTGGTGTTGTCAGGAAAGTTTTTACCTTACAAACAATATTGAAAAAGAGGCGCATAATGCGCCTCTTTTATTTGTTGCCTGTTTAAATTAGCGACATAGATTTAAAAATTAAAATATTTTTTAGCTGGCCTGCAACTATCCATTAAAGTAATCCGTAAGTCCCTTCGCAAAATAACCGTGGAGGGTTTGGATATGTTTTTTTCTTTTGGTTTTTCAGCTAAGGGTCTTTGGTCCGCGTTTCCTGCAATCGTGTTTTCATTTGTCGCTTTAAGTAGCTGCGGCGGTGGTGGAGGTGGAGGTAATAACAATACGGGTGGTGATAACCAGTACCCCACATCTTCAATGGCAGCGACTAGCAGTTCAGTGGCTTCCAGTTCTTCGAGCAGCTCTTCTGAGCCTGCTACTAGTTCGAGTAGTAGCAGTTCAAGTAGCCTTAGCAGTTCTTCAGTTTCCAGCAGTATTGCGGTGGAGGCGTCGCCCATTACTGATGGCGATAGCGCAATGGGCGAAGTTTTTGTCGCTAAAGGCGGCGTGAATGTTTTAGTGAATAACAATAATGTTATTAGCCTCGCAGCGCAAAACCGCGCGGGAATGACGCTGTATATTTTTGATAAAGATACAATTGGTGCATCCAATTGCACTAGCGTGCAATGCATGACTAACTGGCCACCATTGATTGCCGATGATAACGCGGTCGCAGAGAAGCCGCTCACCATAATCACGCGCGGTGATGGCCATAAACAATGGGCGTTGCGCGATAAACCGCTCTACTTTTTTGTGGGTGACAATGCCGCAGGCGATGTGAAAGGCGAAGGCGTTGCGGGTGTGTGGCACGTTGCGGGTTATATTCCCGTGCAAATGAGTCAATCAATTTTAAATGCAGCTGATGGAGATTATTTAGTCGCAAGTGGCAAGGTGTTGGTGGGAATGCCAACAGATTCTACGAATACCGCTTTCGTAAGCACTTATCTGGATCGCGATGCATTTAGTCTCTACACATTTGATAACGACACTTCTGGAGTATCCAATTGCAACGGCGGTTGCCTCACTGCCTGGCCACCATTATTGGCAGATGACGGTGACGAAGCTACAGCGCCTTATTCCATAATTACTCGCGCTATGGGAACTAACCCTGCTGCAAAACAGTGGGCATATCACGGCATGCCTTTGTATTTTTACGTAGGTGATACAGCTGCCGGTCAAACGACAGGGAAGGCATTACCTAAATGGCATCTTGCGCGTCGTCTGCCAGTAAAAGTTGCTGCAAGTACAACGCAAGGTTCTTATCTTGCTGCATATGGATTAGTAAAAACCGCCACTACAGTGAATAGTGCAGAAGAGATAAGTGCAAATCCGCGTGATGGTTTTGCACTCTATACCTTTGATACTGATACAGCGGGCAGCAGTAATTGCTCGGGCAATTGTTTGGTGAATTGGCCCGCGCTTATGGCTGATGACGGCGCTGTTGCACAGCCACCTTACACATTGGTTGCGCGTGCGATCGGAAAATTCCAGTGGGCGCTCAATGGTATGCCGCTCTATCTTTTTTCTGGTGATACCAAAGCGGGTGACACCAAAGGGGATGGTGTTGCAAATGTATGGCATTTAGCGCGCACGGCTCCGGTTATCACAAAACAACATTCGTCCGGTGCGTTGTTTGTTGCGCACGGAAATCTGGTGACTGCAAACGGTGCTGCTGACAATGCGCATCAAAATTTCACGCTCTACACCTTCGATCAAGATACTTCCGGTGTTACCACATGCTTTAACGGTTGCCTCACTGTGTGGCCTGCACTTTACGCAGCTGCAGATGCAAAAGCTTTTGGTGATTTTACGCTGGTGGAGAGAGGTGCAAATACAGGTGTGAAACAGTGGGCCTATAAAGGCAAGCCTTTATATTTCTACGTAGGTGATACCGCCGCTGGCGATGTAACAGGCGAATACACCGATTGGCGAATTGCACGGCCATAACAACGATTCTAAAAAACGTAGCGGTGCTAGTGGTTAATCATAGCGCCGCTGCATTTCAACAATAAAATCGTTGGAGGTAAACGTGAAAAATATATTCACTCTTCCCATGGCTGCTTTTATTTTGGCGAGTTGCGGTGTTGGTTCTGGTGAAGGCTTGAATGATCAAGGCTTGCCAATTAAATCGAATGATAATCCTAATACAACAAATCCCGAAGCAACGCTTACTCATATCCAGGAAACTATTTTTGGTGCAATTTGCGCGCGTTGCCACACAGGTGCGGCCGCGCCGCGCGGTTTGCGTTTGGATTCAGAAGAAAATAGTTATGCATTTTTAGTAAGCCGCGCAGCCGATGAAAAACCGGAATTGTTGCGCGTTAATCCCGGCAAGCCTGATGAAAGCTATATGGTGAAAAAAATCCAGGGAGACGATGACATAGTTGGTGGTCAAATGCCTTTGGGCGGACCCTATCTCAGCAAAGAGCAAATTACCTTGGTTCGCGATTGGATTGCTAATGGTGCACCGCGCACAGGTACTGGCGGTAATACCAAAGTGAGTCAACAAAAAAGCCGTGTATCAGATGCAGATCATTTTATTGCGGATATTCACTTCAGTCGCGCATTGCAAGCGGATGCTTTCTTACAAAATTCCGTTCAGGTTTCCCTGATAAATAATTCAGGGGAGCTAATGGATACAAAAAATTTCAGCATTACCTTTGCCGAGCAGAATTTGCATCTGGATGTTGATCTGGCTGCACAAGAAGCTGTTGCGGTTGACGTGCGCATTACTAATACAAATGTGCTCGATAGCGAAGGTAAAGCGCTGGATGGCGATAACGATGGAATTGAAGGGGGGGATTACCACCATGTATACCCACTCTAAAAAAATGCTGCTAATCAAGCTCTGCTTTTTTATATGTAGCATTTTTCTATTCAATAGCACATTTGCCGAACCCTATTTAGCCTTTAAAAATAATCTGCCCTGTTCTGCATGCCATATTAATCCCATAGGTGGCGGAGCACGCAATACCTACGGGGCTTACTATGGCACTAACGTGTTGCCGCAAAACGGTGGAAGTCCGATTTTGTTTGACGCAGGAAATTTAAGTGAGACTTTTCGAATTGGGGCTAACTTTCGCGCTAATTATGAGAAGACAGATTTTGATAAAAATTCCGCTGTTCAAACCACTGAAGATTCACGCGGATTTCAAACCCAAACCGGGCAAATATATATAGTGTTCCAGCCGAAGGATTCGCGCTTCAGTTTATACATTGATGAACAAGTCGCGCCGGGCGGTGCACTCAATCGCGAAACGTTTGTGCTGGCAAAATTAATAGATAATCACTATCTGAAAGCTGGAAAAATAATGTTGCCTTATGGCATACGCTTGCAGGATGACAGTGCGTTTATTCGCCAAGCCTCAGGTATTAATTTCAACAATAGCGATAATGGTGTGGAGCTAGGGTTGCAATACACTCACGCAATTATTAATCTTGCGGTAACCAATGGTTCATCTGGCCTGACTAATGACGATAAACGCATGCAATATTTATTGCGCAGCGAATATATCGGTAACAACTGGCGTGCAGGTGCAAGTGCCATTATGAATGACGCCGAATTGGGGCACCGAACTATGTACAATATTTTTGGTGGCTTTAATTGGTTGGGTTTTACGTTTTTAGCGGAGGTTGATCAGATTAAGGATGAATCCGTAAGCCACGTTCCTGGTGCTTATGAAACCCAGCGCGTCAGTTTCTTTGAAGTCAATCGTGAATTGTTTAAGGGATTGAATTTAAAACTAACAACCGAATATCTTGACCCGGATACTCACATCAACGAAAACCAGCGCAATCGCCATTCGTTATTATTGGAATACACGCCCTTTGCGAATATACAAATTCGCGGTGGAGTAAGGAGTGGTAAAGACATTCCACAACGAGTTCAGGGAAATTATTCTAACGTGTTTGCGCAAGTGCATTTTTATTATTGATTTTTTAACCTCCTCTTCTCCATGCAGGGAGGAGAGGAAGAAATCAAATCACAAATTATACGTATAATCCAAATACATCTTCTTCACATGATTATGCGGTTCAAACCAATCTTCCGGTTCAAAATACGCAAAGCGCAAAGACACCGCATGTTTTTTTGCAGGCTTAAATACAACATCTATATCCGCTTCATCGCCTAATTTTCTGCTGCCATCATATTCGTGGAAAACGTGGTAGCGCGCATCTATACGAAAAGGTGATGCACGCCAGAGTAAGCGCAATGACGCATCTTCAACACCGCTGACGATAGGTGTTCCAAACCGATTTGCCCAGCCCATAAAATCGTAGAGCGATCCTAGGGGTGTAATAAAAGGAATATTATTTTTTGCCCCCATAACTTCATAGCGACTACTTAGCTCCACACTATTAACACTAATTCCAGCGTCCAACATATAGTAAGGCACTTGCACCGCGTTAGAAATTTCTGTGCGTTTCTGCGTGGCTGCTTCAGCTTGCAGGCGATATTTAAATTGGTCGCCTTTAACATTAAAACTGTAGCTAATGCCGGTCGTATTGTTTGAATCGCTGATTAAATCCTGGTTGCGGATGGCATAATGGTAAGCCACTAATTGTGAATAATCCCATTCATTCCATTCAAGGTGAAGCAAATGGGTTTTGTGTTTGTGGTCGCCAAGTAAATATTCCGGGCGCTCTGGTTTTTCCCAATTTTTATTGTAATCGACATCGTAAAAATCCTTGTCAGCTTTATCTCCAAAAATACGGTTTACATTAAACACATAGGCGTAATTCAATACCGAATTGCTTTTTAAACTAAAGCGGCTGCTCACTGCATCAAAAGTCTGTTCGTTTTGCCAGAGTGCATTACCGCCGATAAATCGTTGTGAGTCATAGGCAAGTCGCTGGCGGCCAAGATCAAACTTCATATCATCGAATTTAAGCGTGACAAAAGCCTGGTTGAGATCTGCACCCGGGGCATCTGCAATCATGGTGTGTTCGTTAAAATGCAGACCGTCACTGTGATCATCGGGCAAAAAACTTTTGACGTAATCTACTTCAACAAATGAAGAGAAAACTTCATTCCATTGTGATTTCAGATTTACGCGAAACAGGGTGGAAATATCTTTGCCACTATTACCATCATTCACGTCGGCGTAGCGAGTCCGGTTAGAAAAATTAAATTGCTGCGTGCTGTCTGCAAAGACAAGTGTGGTTAGGGAAAAACAAATGGCCGAAGCCATGAACGGAAACAACTTCATGCGCTAGTGTCCTATTGGTGCCAATCGCGGGTATTTCCATTATGCAGAAAGGTAACGCCTTTCAGTTTATCCATGTCTTCATAGAGTTTATCGGGCATGGGGTTTTGGCGTACGTCCATATAATTCATTTTGGGTAAGCGATAAATATCTATAGTGACCATTTTGTTGTCGAACATATAGATTTTTTCCAATGCGGGTAAATCCTTGTAAATAAAATCTGTAATCTGGTTGTTGTTGGCTTTAAAGCTTTTCAAGTTGGGCAAGTTGCTTAAATCCAGTGTGCTCAATTGGTTTCCAAATGCAAAAAAACTTTCCAGTGCCGGGTAATCTTTCAGCTTAAGTTGTGGTAATTTGTTTTTGGCGATATTGAGAAAGTTGAGTTTGGGTAAATTCAGCGCCGGAAAACTTGAAAGGTTATTGTTGTAGAGCGATAGCTTTTCAATATTGACGAATTGTTCAATGCCTTCCACCGATGCAATATTTTGGTTGTGGCATTCCAGCGCAGTAAATTCGGTTGCCGTTTGCCAATGATTTTTATCGGCTGCTTGCTGCGCACAGTTGCGCAAATTATCATCTTTTAAAGCCAGCTCAAGAGCAATGCAAGGTGCACAGCTCAAGCCATAAAAAAATCCGCCAATAAAAAACACGCGCTTAAGAAGCGCGCGTTGGTATTTTAAAAAGATTGTCATTATTAATCCTGTATCAAGTGACCTTCCCTTGTGCTATAAAATTTTGGTCGTCTTGTCCAAAAATACGCAAGCACCTTTGGCCAGTATTTTATCGCTGGGTTCATCTATGGCTGAACCGCCAGCTTCTTCTTCAGTGAGCCACAGGTAAGCTGCGTCGCGAATTAAATGCATATGGGTATCGGTCAGTGCTAATTGCGCATCGCCACCTTTGGTAAAGACCGCAAGCGAACGTATTTGGCCGTCATTGCGCGAGACTGCCCATAGTTGCAGATTTTTTTCGGGCGAAACATTTATTGTTTCCCATTTTAGCCAAAGTGTTTTGGCATTGGCGGCAGTAAGCGCGGTTAAAAGCGGTGCACCTTTTTCATCAGCCAGTACAGCAACATAATCACTGTTGGGTTGCGCTGATTTATGCGTCGGCAACAATAAAACTCCGCACAGTAAAAGCAGGCTGAAGGCAACACTTGCAGCGGGCAACCAACTAATTTGCCACCAGGGTTTACGCGATTCAGTCGCGCTGTTGGTGAGTTGTTTTTCAATGGCTTTCCAGGTTTCGGGACTTGTTGGGCGCTCTTCGTGAATGTCGCTCATGGCGATCAATTCCTCCTCCCAAAAATTCACGCGGCTTTGCAATTCAGAATCGCGCGCTAATTGTTCGGCAAAAACTTTGCGTTCCTCACCGCGCATAACACCGGTCACGTAATCAAAGGCGAGTTGGTCAAGTTCTGTGTCTCTGGCGGTCTTGTCGTTCATACCGCCTCCAAACATTGTTTAAGGCGTTCAGCGCCGCGATGCAACCAGGACTTCACGGTGTTGGTGTTGGTAGAAAAAGTCTGTGCAATTTCTTCGCGCGATTGGCCGTGCAAATAAGCCAGCTCAATACTGCGCTTGATGTTTTCACCGAGAGTGGTGAGGCAGCGATGGATATGAAAATTGAGCTGGGAATTTTGCACTTCGGCCTCGGGGCTATTGTTGCCGGGGATAGCTTCTATCACTTCATCATAGCCGAAGCTGGTGAATTTTTTCTGGTGGCGCTGCTCGCTGTCGAGTTTATCCAGCGCGCGATAGCGCACTATGCTAGCGAGCCAGGTAAGCGGTTTGGCGAGGTGTGGCCGGTAACTTCCAGCATTATTCCAAATCTGCAAAAAAGCTTCTTGCAAGGCATCGGCTGCCGCTTCTTCAGAGCGCAGAATGCGATAGGCCACCGCATTTAAATAGGGACCTACTGTTTCAAACAGGGCTTTGAGTGCCGCTTGGTCGCGCAGGGCGCAGCGACCAATCAGGCTGATTAATTTGTCTTCTCGCGTATCCATAATGACTCTGAGTGAATTCCTGCCAAAGGGATTGCCGGGTCAGTATAAAGCATCAACCTAACCGGTTTTATGTTCTATACGGAATGAAAGAAATAAAGTTGCAGCGTACGAGAAAATAATGTCCTAGCTTAATTAAGCATTGAGGCTAATGCAGCCTTGATGCAACAAGGTTTTGGCGGATATAGTGAAGGATATCTTATAGAGTCAACCGCAGTCATTTTGAGGGAAACATGCAGTCTGAAATTCAGGTCATACAAGCTGATTTACATAATCCGCAACATGCGAGTGCGCTTATATTCTTGTTAAACGAATATGCTAAAGATGAAATGGGCGGCGGTGAAGAATTAAAAGATTTTGTAAAAGAAAATCTGGTTGCTTCATTAAAACACCGCCCCGGTGTTCATGTGGTGCTGGCGTTTGCGGATAGCAAACCTGCTGGTTTGGCAAATTGCTTTGAAGGTTTTTCAACATTTGTGGGAAAACCACTATTGAACATTCATGATTTTGCCGTAGCACCAGAATTTCGCGGTAGGGGCATTGCAAAAAAATTAATGGAAAAAATTGAAGAAATAGCTCGATCACTCGATTGCTGCAAAATCACACTGGAAGTATTAGAGGGAAATAAGGTTGCGCAAGCCGCATATAAAGCCTGCGGATTCGCCGGATACGAGCTTGATCCTAAAATGGGACGCGCTATGTTTTGGCAGAAAAAATTGTAGCCATACGGAAAAGATGATTAAACCTTCACTATTAAAGTCGCATCCTAAAATAGCTGTGCTGACAAATGTTGATTTTTATGTCAAATAAATCAGATATTTAACGGGGCGCATACCATTGGTTTAGATGTTAACCGGTTACTTCGATCTGTTCTTGTATTCTTTGAAGGAGTCTCGTTAGAATAAAGCAATTATAAAAATGAACGGGATTTTTAAGGCAATGTTTGCGACTTCATTGAAAGTGTTCTCGATACACGCTCTTTTAAAAGTAGCTGTGTGTCGCTTAATAGCTTTCCCTCCAATAAAAATCTCAAGTTACATTTCATTCAACGTGTGTGGCTGGTTGGTCCAGAAAATTATTTCGCCCAGCCATTTTGCAATGTTGCTCATTAAGTGCGAGCGAATATTTCGAAACTCTTAAAGGGAATTATCCATGTCCTATTATCAACCGCGAAAGGCTCGGCAGCGAGCGACTGGAATTGCGATTGTTGTTGTCATGCATATTCTATTGATTTATGTATTGGCTAACTCTTTGGCGGTTTTTAGCAAGCACAAAATAGTAGAAGCGATTGAGACTGAAATTGTAGAGAATGATCCGCCTGAAGTTGAAATACCTGTTCCTGTCGAGCCTTCAGAAATAAAAACCTCGGTCCCCGATTTTGTTTCGCCGCCAACCCTTGGTTTTGAAGCGGAAGCAACACCTGCAAATAACGCGATACAACATGTTCAGCATACGGTTGTTACCGAAAATCCAGCTTTTGTTAAACCCAGACGATCATCCAAAGGTTTGACGCATCCAAAATACCCTGAAGATGCCGCGCGTTTAGGTGAGCAAGGAACGACAGAGCTTAATTTAAATATTGCTGAAAGCGGTGATGTTGTAGATGCAAAGCTGATTCTGTCTAGCGGATCTACCAGTTTAGATCAGGCAATTATGACCCACGCTTTACGTCACTGGAAATTTACACCTTGTATGGACAATGGGCAGCCTGTTGCGTGTTGGCATCCATTCACGTTTCAATGGAATATTGAAAATGCCAAGAAAAAAGGCACATGGAAATCTGTTGTGGCTGCAAAAAGCGAATAATTCTATTTCCTATGCTCCATTCCGGCGACAGATAAATTATTTTAATCAGCGGCCATTTGCCATTTGCAAGTTCCAATTATAAATCGAGTTAAAAGTTTGGATGGGAAAATAGAGGACGGGAATTTCGGGCAGGTTTTGTTTTGCCAGATCGTTTGATCTATATGTCTGCAGGATTAGATGGAGTTAGAACAGATTTTGTGTAAAAATTAAACCAAATTTTGAATATATGTTATCTACTAATCTGCAATAGTCTTGCTTTGTATAAGGAGGCAGGGATGCTTCGGAAATCTAAAATTGCTTTATTGTTATCTTTCGTTTGCGGCTGCGCATTGGCTGATGAGCGCCAAAAAATTGTAAGTACCAGGTTATTGCCAAGTGGCGCAACGTCCTCTTTAGTTCAGGTCGATGGTAGCCTCGATCATTCGATAGTTTCCGTTAGTGGTAGCACCTCCCAGCTAAAGGTTAGTACGTTCGGTGTTAATGAATCTGGCCGTTATCTAATTCGTTTGAAGGATCTACCGATACAACCCCTCATCAAGAGTATGAAGCAGCAGCTTCGGGTTGATGCACAGCCAAACCAAAGCCAAGTTCAGCAAATGAAAGCGGCAGCCGTTAATCAAAAAATTCTCATTGCTAGTAATCAAAATAAATTAATTTCCCGATTAACTTCTTTAAGATCTCTGTCCAAAGTCCATTACAAATTTAGTGAACTTACTAACACCCTTAGTGTAACCCTTAAAGATGCCGATCTAGGTGTTGTAAGAAATCTACCGGAAGTAGAAGGTGTATATTCCGACAATCGAGTAACTATTAATGCCGCTGAAAATATTGCGCAAATAAAAGCGCCAGATGTTTGGAATCTGAAAGATGGAAATGGTTTTGCTGTTACCGGGAGAGGGATAAAAGTCGCCATTCTAGATACGGGTATAGATTTTTCACATCCTGATTTGGGGGGCTGTGTTGGGGTAAGTTGTAAGGTCAGATTGGGACAGAGTTTTGTTGAAGGAAAGCCGTCTGACGATTTTATGGATCGCAATGGTCATGGTACCCATGTGGCGGGCATAGTATCCGCTAATGGTGTTTTAAAAGGCGTTGCGCCTGATGCCACGCTTTATGCTTTTAAGGTGCTGGACGACTCTGGTTATGGCCAAGATAGCGGCATTATTGCAGCCTTGGAAAAAGCAACTAATCCCGATGGAGACCCAGATACAGATGATGGGGCTGATGTAATTAACCTGAGTTTGGGTGGTTTCGGAGCGGCTAACTCACCATTGTCAGAAGCTGCTAATGCAGCGATGAGTGCTGGTATTGTGGTGGTAGCGGCGGCAGGTAATGAACCGGGTTACAGAACGATTGGAAGTCCTGGTAATGCGGAGAGGGTACTTACAGTAGGCGCCATTGATCAGCAGGGAGTTATGGCTTATTTCAGTTCGAGGGGGCCGATAGTCGGGAAGAGTTACGTTAAACCAGAGGTGCTGGCTCCTGGTGTAAATATCAATTCACTTAAGCCTGGTAACGCTTATGCCGTGATGAGTGGTACAAGTATGGCCGCACCACATGTCGCAGGAGCCGCTGCACTTATGCTGCAGTTGCATCCGAATTTGAAGCCCGAAGATATTAAATCATTACTAATGACCTCTGCGCATGGAATTGGTGAGGATGTTTTCACGCAGGGCACCGGATACATAGACTTAAACCTGGCGTCGTCGCTGCAATGGATAATTCAAAATCCGCTGAATTTTGTTGGAAATGTAGATGTAGGTTTGGCGATATGGGAGCAACCATTTACGCTAAAAATAAAAAATATTTCGCAACAGAAATTGAGCCTTGATATTAATTCGCCACAGTCTTCAATTTCCGGATTGTCATTAGGTATGCCTGCATCTCCTGCTGAGCTTGAACCAATGGCATCGGCTCAATACCAATTTAAAGCAAAAGTCGATAATGCTTTACTAGGCTTTCCCACCAATCAATCAATGCATTTTGAAAGTAAGTTTTCTGTAAAATCCGGATTAAACGAAATTAATGTTTCTGCGGTCATTGTGAAGGCAGCGAAGCTTACGGTCCAAGCTTCTGTTGGTCTCTATTCAGCTGCCCTTTTAGGGCAAAACAGCGGTCAGTTAAATCAAATCTATCGGGCAGAAGGCTGTGGTGCTAATCCAGAACCCTATGACTTTTATGTAAACCCAGGCGTTTATGATGCCTTATTATATTTTTGTGATGGATCAATTGTTGCGAAAGAATTGCTGAATCTTGAGAAAGAGCTTGTTGTTAAAGCCTCAAGTGAAGATGCGAAAGTAATAATGAATATTGATCAGGCAAGATTAACCGATGGTCGAATTTTGTCTGCAGATAATATTGTTACTCATTCAGGCATAGAACTATTGTTTCACGAACCATCTAAATCTGGATTTTATATTTTTTTAAATGGATATTCGTCGAGCAAAATAAAATTATCACCAATGTCAAATCGAATTAAGCTTTCTGCCGGTATTCTTTATAAAGAAAATATCCCCGACTGGTCGGATCTCTACTTTATTAATTGGTATAGGCCTGACGGAATCACTCAAGGCGAATCCAAAGCATTGGATATGAAAAAGCTTGTTGAATTAGATTTCCGTTATGCAGATAAAAAAATCGTTCAACAAGGTATATTGGACGCTGTGTGGGTGAAAGAAATTAATCCATTTATGCAATTTATATCATTAGGTGGGGCAACTTTTAATTACCCTTTTATCGAAAAGCCTTTACTTCGAAAGATATATTCTGAACCATCTACTTTGGCTAAAAGTGAGTTCGCTTTAGAAATTGAAGTTGATAAAAAAGATCCGAACTTCGGTATAAATAATGTTGCATCCACAGATTATATTGGGCTTTTGAGTCAAACCGATATCGTGAAGTTTTCTTCACCTTTTTTACTACAACAACAGGATATGCAGGTATTCCCTAATAAGGGCACATATTTGGATGGAAATGGATATTTTTTCCCGCTACAACTTCGCTATCATAAAGATTACAAAGTTTTTGATGAGATAGATGGTGATAATTTTGTAGGTTGGGTTAGGGGTGTTGATGGCTTCCGAAATAGATTTTATGACGTAACCGATTTTAAAACCTATTGTGACGATAATTTAATAATTTCTGGTACAAGACCGTTGTCACCTTACCCCAATGAATCATCGATATGCGATACCGTAAAGATAGAGCGCCGTTGGGAGAATCGATACTTGGATAACGTGGGAGAAATAGTTGCTGTTCAACAGCTGGATATGGTTGAAGCTAAACGATTAGATAGTGCAGACGGCTGGGTTACCCCATTGTTAGATACATTAGTTTTTTCAAACGGAAGTGATATTTCCAGGGTTTTAAACTCCGCTGATCCTAAAATTAAATTTAGTTTCAGAGGCCGGTTGAGAAATTATCTACTCGATAAGAATGAATTGACCTTTGAGTATAAATTAAATAATGAAGCGTCGTGGCGATCGCTAAATGTGGAAATTGACAATAATTATTTTGTGGCGCGTTTACCTTTATTGTCTGGATCGCATAATGTTTCTTTGCATATTAAATATAAAGGTACAGGTAGAAGCTACATAGAACATACGCTAAGTAATGTCTTCTTATTGGGTAGAGGTGCGATTCCCGTGACTTCTGCACCAGAGTTTTCGTTATTGCCAGATATTGTTATTGAGGCAACGAGTAAGCTAACACCTTTTGTGCTTCCAGATGTATACGCTACTGATTTTAGCGATGGAAAAATTAAAGCTGTAACAGTAGATTTTGGCCCCTATCCTTTGGGTAAAAATACCATTTCGTGGAGCGCGAAAAATGCTTCAGGCATACAAGGTAAAGCATCGCAAACATTAATTGTTCAAGATACTAAACCGCCGACGGTAATTGCTCCTGCTGATATTTCGCGAGAGGCAACAGGAAAAGAGACCGCCATAAGTTTTGGCGTTGCCAGTGCAACAGACGCTGTCGACGGCATATTACCAGCAACTACAACAGACAATGGGGCTGCATTAAATATTGGTAAATATTCTATCGAATGGAAGGCAACGGATTCATCTGGAAATATTGGTTCGGCGGTTCAATCTGTCGTCGTTAAGGATACAACAGCTCCTAGTGTTATTGCGCCACCGCCTATAAATATTGCGGCAAAGCTATTTCCGATATCGGTACCTCTAGGTACGGCAACGGCAACGGATATTGTTGATGGTGTGCTCATACCCACTCCCAGCGAGTCGGGTCCGTTCAATGAAGGGCAATACACAATTACGTGGTCTGTAAAAGACAAGGCAGGCAATCTGGGTACGTCTACTCAGACGGTTAACATTACTCGCGAAGCTTCGTCTAATAATAGCGGTGGCGGTGGCGGTGGCGGTGGCGGTGGCGGTGGTAGCGTGGGCATTGGTTTTTTGATTTTATTGCTCGCCTATAGCCTATGTTTATTGCCTAAACAATATTCTAGGAATCGCTTGGGTACACATATTTAATGGATTACTTTCAAAAACTCTTTCATGTCGCTCACACGGATGATTAAACGCATTATCACAATATCACCGAAGTGATCCATAAATGGTTATTTCCACGTCCAAGTGGATTGTTCTATGTTTCACTTAAAGAGGTGTATGTGGAGTTCGCCCTCATCAGTGTTGAGGGCGCGCTATTTAAAACGGCAAGCTTTAGCAGGGACTATTAGCGTGGTAAAAATGCGGATTTATTCTGGTAGAGGGAACCCACTAAACGATGTGAAAAACACTCGCTACCTGAAAGTTGTTATGTTGAAAGAGGGTTGGTTGGATAAAAAAAGCTCAATCAATTTTTAAAAGATGTAGAAGCTGCGCGCAAACAGGAGAAATAAATTCTTGTAAAAGTTAAATAGCTTTCAATAATTCCTTTACATCACTCACATGGCGACGGCTGATAATTGGCCGCTGTTCTGTATCTGCCAACCTAACCTGATATTGTCCCTGAGTTGCGCGTTCTATAGCTTCAATATGCTTTACGGAAATTAATGCGTTGCGATGGATGCGAATAAAACGGCCGGAAAATTCTTCTTCTAATTCTTTTAAGGTTTCATCTAACAAATGCTCGCCGTTACGATGAAATACTGTCACGTATTTGTGATCGGCTACAAAATAACGAACATCTTCCAGTGGAATCAACTCAATGCCGCGGCGAGTTTTTGCGCTTATATGCGAGCGAGCGTTTTTATTTTCCTGCGCTGGCACTTGCGCTGCGGCACGTTGAACTTTGTTGAGCTTTTGTGCTTTCGCAAGTGCGTCTTGCAGTTGTTCTGCTTTAATGGGTTTTAATAAATAGCCAATAGCCGTAGTACCAAAAGCATCGAGCGCGTATTGGTCGAAGGCAGTGCAAAAAATTATCGCGGGCGGGCAATCCAATTGGCTAATTTCATGAGCGAGTGCAAGGCCATCTTTTCCGGGCATGCGCACGTCGAGTAAAACAATGTCGGGATCATGTTCGTTAATGGCAGCCAGCGCTGCTTCGGCGTTGTCGGCTTCTGCAATAATATTATGTTCGTCCAGTTTTTCAATCATGCGTGCCAAGCGTTGGCGTGCCAAGGGCTCATCATCGACAATCAAGATTTCCATTTATTATGCTCTCGTTGTTTTATTTCGACAGTGGACAAAAAATGTAAGTCGTAAATACGCCTTGCTCTTCGCTGGAGGACAAGCGCGCTGTATTGCCATAGTGTACTTGCAAACGGTGGCGAATATTATCCAATGCCATACGGTTATGACGATCTTGTGATGGTGTTTGCGCTTGTGGCGGCGCCTTCTTAGCAAGTGGATAGGGGTTTGTAATCGCAATCATTAATTGATTTTTCGCTTGTGAAATTTTGATGCAAACCGTACCGCCTTTGGGCATGGGTTCTATGCCGTGGAAGATCGCGTTTTCAACCAGAGGTTGAAGCATAAGGCTGGGGATTTTTATGTCGTCGCTTTGGATTTGTACTTGCCAATCAACGGTGAGGCGATTGCCTAATCGCAGTTGTTCAATTTCCAAATAGCGCCTGCACAAAATAATTTCCCGCTCCAGTGGAATGAGCGTTGGTTCTGCCAGGCTCGCGCGAAATAATTCAGCCAAGTCTTCGATAACACGTTCAGCTAATTCGGGATCTGAACTGATCAGGCTCGCGATGCTGTTCATGCTGTTGAACAAAAAATGTGGGCGAATGCGTGACTGTAAAGCCTGTATACGAGCGTGTAATTCTGCCTGTTGTTGATTGCGCAGTTGTTGCTGTAAATATAAATAACGCAATGTGATACCAGCCAAAATCGCGGACGTAATCAAATTGTTAAACAATTGCCAGCCATCCAGCCGAAAAGACTGCCCGCGTGAATACATGCCGGTAGCGAAACCCTGCAGAAGATATTGACCAACCACAGACATTATTAGCGTCGTGATTATGACCACCCCGTAAGAGGCAAGCCCTGCTTGCACAGGCGTCCAGGTGCGCAACCAGGGGCGCATACGGCAAATGGCCAATGCACTAATCAAACTGATCCATTGGATTTGGAAGGAGTAAAGCGCCAGCGAATCCCAGCTAAACAGGGGCAGGAAGGACGCATTCAGGGTCAGCAGGAGCGCAATCAGCTCGGCAACCAATACCAGCAGCAATACCGATTGCGGATTGCAGAGGTTGGGCAGGAAATCGCCATTGGCGCCTTTATTCTTGGTTTTAGTCACAGCAACTTGGCTCCAGAGCCGATGAATTAGGGATATAATGCCCGACTTTTTACTATTCCTGTTTTACTATTCTCGCGGAACACATCACATGAGCCAAAACGATCAGCCCATCAAACCTTGGGGCGGCCGCTTTACCGAAGCGACTGATGCCTTTGTTGAGCGCTTTACTGCCTCAGTCGGCTTTGATTATCGCCTTTACCACCACGACATTAACGGCTCTATCGCCCATGCCACCATGCTGGCGAAAGTTGGCGTGTTGACCGATGCCGAGCGCGACCAAATTATCACCGGCCTTGAGGAAATCCGCGCTGAGATTGTAGCCGGCAAATTCAATTGGTCTGTCAGCCTTGAAGATGTGCACATGAACATCGAAGCCGTGCTCACTCAGCGCATCGGCATTACCGGTAAGAAGCTTCATACCGGACGCTCGCGCAACGATCAAGTTGCCACCGACATCCGCCTCTATTTGCGCGACGAAATCGATGCAATTGCCAAAGAGCTTACTCGTTTGCAACAAGGCTTGTTGAGTGTAGCTGAGCGCGAAGCCGATACCATCATGCCCGGCTTTACTCATTTGCAAACTGCGCAGCCGGTCACTTTCGGTCATCATTTATTGGCCTGGTTTGAAATGTTGCAACGCGATTATTCGCGCTTGATCGACTGCCGCGCGCGCATGAATTATTTACCGCTCGGCGCTGCGGCCTTAGCGGGAACGACTTATCCAATCGACCGCGCTTACACGGCGCAATTGTTAGGCTTTACTGCTCCGACTGAAAACTCATTGGACTCGGTAAGCGACCGCGATTTTGCGATTGAGTTCTCCAGCTTCGCATCCATCCTGATGATGCACTTATCGCGCTTTAGCGAAGAGTTGGTGTTGTGGACCTCATCGCAATTCAGCTTTATCGATTTACCGGATCGCTTCTGCACCGGCTCATCCATCATGCCGCAAAAGAAAAACCCGGACGTTCCCGAATTAGTGCGCGGAAAAACCGGCCGTGTATATGGTCACCTCACTGCATTGCTGACCTTGATGAAGTCGCAACCACTGGCTTACAACAAAGACAATCAAGAAGACAAAGAACCAGTATTCGACGCAATCGACACCGTAAAAGATTGCTTGCGTGCATTCGCCGACATGGTGCCTGCCATTCTGCCGCGCAAAGAAAAAATGTACGAAGCAGCGAAACGCGGTTTCTCTACTGCAACGGATTTGGCTGACTACTTAGTGCGTCGTGGTGTTCCGTTTAGGGATGCGCATGAAATTGTCGGAAAGTCAGTAGGCTATGGCGTGCAGACTGGAAAAGATTTATCGGAAATGAGTTTGGCCGAGCTGCAACAATTTTCTACCGTTATCGAGCAAGATGTTTTTGCAGTTTTGACGCTTGAAGGTTCTGTAGCAGCGCGTAATCACATTGGCGGTACTGCTCCTAACCAAGTGAAAGCTGCGGTTGAACGCGCAAAATTGAGTTTGGCTGCGCGTGCTTAAGTTAATATGTTAAGAAAAAACCGCGCTGTGAAAATGGTGCGGTTTTTTTATGCCTGATTTTTAGTATATTTATAGCGAGACAAAACTTCATGTACGATCATTACGACGCTTTGATTTTTGATATGGATGGTACTCTGGTAGATAGTGGACAACTTCATGAATTTGGTTGGAGCGAAACGCTTAACAAATACGGAATACCCATTGATCGTCCACTGATGCGCTCATTGGCTGGTGTGCCTACCAAAGCAACAATAGAAATACTGCTACAAAAATTTAACCTTACACCAACAGCAACTCTTGATGAGATGAATGATTTCAAAGAGGCTTGGGTTCATGACAATATGCACAATTTTGTTAAGCCTACAGCGCTTATTGAAGTTGCCAAAAAATATCACGGCATTAAACCTATGGCGATTGGCACAGGCGCGTACACGCAAGAGGCAATAACCATTCTGGGCTTATGTGGACTTGATAAGTATATAGATGCAGTTGTCGGTGCTGATCAGGTTAAAAACCCAAAACCTGCGCCGGATACATTTTTACGCTGCGCAGAATTATTAGGTGCAGCGCCAGAAAAATGTGTGGTGTTTGAAGATTCCAAATTAGGTTTGCAAGCCGCTGCAAGCGCAGGCATGGCGGGAATTGATGTGCTTTTGGTGCACGCAATAGAAAACGATTATTTTTTGTAAGCGTGCAAGGTAAAAGTGTTGCCTGGATTCAGGCTTTTTTATACGGCCTGAATCCTAATGTTTTTAGCGATATAAAATTTATAAATAACGTTAATAATGAAGGGGTGCAAAATGATTTGTCCTAATTGCAATGCTGCGAATGAATTAACATGGAGACGTTATTGGATGTCGCCTTTAGGGCGCCATGTTTGTACAACTTGCCAAGCAAAATTCAGCATGGCGCACACGGCTAAATATTATTTATCAATTATTAGTATTTGGCTGGCTATAGGCATAATCACTTTTTATGTGGCCGATATTTTTAATGTGGATATTTTGCTTGCCTACCTGGTTTATTTTTTGATCGGTGCGCTAGTGGTTTTTCCTTTAGATAGAAAATTTGATAACAGCTGGCGCGGCACCAAGCTGCGCAAATAAGCGAAACTGTTTAAGCCGACGAAGCTGTTCAATTACGCGATGCTATTCAATTACGCGATGCTATTCAATCAAACGACCTGATTCAATCAAGCGAAGCTAGCGCAAGTATGGCGAATCTACTCTTTAGGGGACGATTCAGCGCACATAATGTATGATGATGTTTTAAATAATATGAGCTGCTCCTGTCGGCAGAATTAGGGATTTCATCATGTCACAACAAAATATCACCACTTTAAGTGTTTCTCGCAATGCTTTTGGTCAGTCACCCACTGGTGTGTCTGCTGATTTATTTACGCTTACCAATGCAAATGGCCTTGTCGTTAAGATTACCAATTTCGGCGGCATCATTACTGAAATTCATGCGCCGGATAAACACGGCCAATTTGCAGATATCAATCTTGGTTTTGATCACATAGAGCCTTACTACAAAGAGGCTCCTTATTTTGGTGCGCTCATTGGTCGTTTTGGAAACCGTATCGCGCGTGGCAAATTTACGCTGGATGGAAAAACCTACGAGCTAGCAACCAATAATGGCAACAACCATTTGCACGGCGGCTTGGTTGGCTTTGATAAAGTTGTGTGGGATGCATCTACCTTTGAAACGGCAAACTCTGTTGGTATTACGCTTAAATATTTAAGTGTGGATGGTGACCAGGGTTACCCGGGCAATCTTAATGTTACCGTAGTTTATGAATTAACCAATACTAACGAAATTCTGGTGAAGTACCACGCCGTCACCGATAAAGCCACGCCTGTTAATTTAACGCAGCATGCTTATTTTAATTTGGCAGGTAAGGGCGGTGATATTTTGAATCATGAAATCATGATTAATGCTGACCGCTTTACTGCCATTGATGATGAAGCAATTCCCACAGGTGACTTGCCATCGGTTGAAGGCACACCCTTCGATTTTCGTTCACCGCGTTTAATTGGCGAGCGGATTAATGATGATCACGAACAATTGAAAAATGGTAATGGCTACGATCACAACTTTGTATTGAACAAAGCCCACGCAAAAGAATTGAGTTTGGCTGCGCGTGTGTTAGAAAAAAATTCTGGCCGCGTGTTGGAAGTGTTTACCCAAGAGCCGGGCGTGCAATTTTATACCGGCAATTGGATGGATGGTTCACTAACAGGCAAAAACTGGAATTACACTCGCCGCTGCGGTTTCTGCTTGGAACCACAACACTTTCCAGATTCGCCAAACCAGCCACAATTCCCCAATACAATTTTACGCCCCGGTGAAGAATATACCTCTGTAATGAGTTACAAATTTTCGGTCGCGCAATAATTTTTACGTTGGTCCATAAAAAAGCCGCTCATGCAAAATGCTGAGCGGCTTTTTTATATCTATGAGTCAGGTCTAATGGATTCAAGCACAGCGGTGTATTGGCTGCGGTGGTCTGTGTAGTGTTCGCGCTCTGTAACAAAGTTTATCGATAAAAAAACATCACCTGTTTGCATGCCTACTGCAACAAAGTAGGTGGGTTCGCTTTCATTCGGGAATGTGCCTTCAAATTCCTGAATCTTGCCCACGGCATGCTCAGCCTCAAATACTTGTATCTCCGAAACAGGTTTGTAAACATCCTCAACATTCGCGAAGCGATACTCACAAAATTCCTCAAGAGTTCCGCCATCTTTTGCGTAAGCGCCAATAGTAATAGTGGCTAGTTCGTCGTTGGGGTCGTACAGCTGGAACAAATCGTACTTATCATTGCGGATAAGAATTGCTGGAGCATCCAGCGAGAAAACATTTTTAAATTTTTGATGGATGGTGGCCGGCGAATTTTCCGTCTTTCCACCTTTAATAACTTCAAACAGCTTCTTAATCATCCTGGACTCCTAACATTGGTTAATGCGCAGTATCGCTCTGGCAATACTTATAACGTGTGGGAGATAAAGAAGCAATTTTTGGCGGGTAATGAATTTTGAGGGTTGTAAATGCGTATGTGGATTTAGGTGTTAAGTTTCCAATTTTTTAGATCGGGCATTTGTGTTATAAATTTTCCGGGTAAAATGTGTTCTCTCACCCTTCGAGTGGTGGAGAAGCCTGTTAGTTCTGCAACTCCGTTCCATTCGATGAAAAAGCTTTATCCTCGTAATATTATTTGATAGTAGTTCATGCTGTTTAATCACTCGACACCAATTATTCGGTGATTTTTTAGTAAATTTTTGAAAACAAGCAGGACTACCATTCCAGTTACAAGAACCGCAGCTAGATCTTGCCAGTCAAAAACTCCTGTGCGAAGTATTGGCTGAAGCACTTCATACAACGCGCACCCAATAATTACACCGCTAGATGAGTTAACAATATTCTTAGGGAACGATTTAGAAACGCCACAAAGAAGAAATATTGCTGTGATTGTTCCTGTGATGCTTGGAAGGTAATTCGCCAAACCAAAATCAAAGTAATTATTACTATATATCCAAGGTCGGTAAAGGCTATCACCTATTGCAGTAAGTACCAATGCCCCAACTCCAATTGAGACAAAAATAGTTCGCTGATAAATATTAATTTTCTGCACTCCATTTGAATATAACGTCGAGGTAAGGAGAAGACTTTGGATTGTTCGTTCGCAATAATGAGCGCAACTTGCAAGCTGCCCAGCACACCACACAAACTGGTGTTACAACGACTTGTATGGCATTACTTTTTTAAGCGCTCTAACTCTTCTTCGGCTGTTATGTCTTTATGCCATTCAACAAATTTATTTTGACGAAGCACATTACTACCGTTTAAGTAGACCAAGTATTTAAATGTATTTTCCATGGGGTTCACGTTAACATAATCAAATGTAGGCTCTCCGCAACCACCGCCCCCATCAAAATTTTTAGGCTCCAATACATTAATATTGATAGTTTGACCTACTTGATGAATGCCTTTCACAACTTGTAACACTTCGACAGTGTGGATAGATTTTATTTTTCCCGCATTGGGATTTTTTCCGCCTAATACTATTTCTGGTGCTTCATCATGTTCAACTTCTTGTTTGCTTTTCTTATTAGACGGCTCTGACCGGCTTACGGCTCTTACGATTAATATTGCATCTGAATTCTTAATAGACCTGGAAATGGCCAAATCTTCATACTTTTTAACCTTTTCTCCCCAATGAATATTGTCCTTCAAAAGCATTGAACACGAAAAAGTAGAAGACGAATATAACAATATTAGTATTGATGATAGATATTTCATACAAACTTCTTTTGGCTTGTAGGTACGATTAGCGTAGCATAATCGTACGAATGTTAATCTCCAAATTCAATGTCGATAGCATTATCGCCGCACCAACTTTCCGAATAAAGGCCGGCTTTTACATATTTATGAAAAGTAGAGTGAGGCCAGTCGCTAACGCGAGTGACCAGTCCATGCTTTAATGGATTGCGATGGATATAATCAAAATGCCGTTGGAAATCCAGCTCATTGCGAATCCAATGCTCCCAATAATGTCTTTGCCAAATGCCACGCTCACCATTTTTTATTCGAGCGGGTGAGCGATATTCTTTTGGAGCTAGAGATTTGGAGAAATAACTTTTAATTAGGCGCCAGCGAGTAGCGTAATCAGTATCGCCCTCGGGTAACTTCCAGAGGCAATGCATATGATCCGGTAAAATCACCCAAGCGATAATTTCAAAAGGGTGGGTACGATAAACCTTTTTTATGCATGCTTTTAAGAGAGAAATTTCTTCAATTAAAAGATTATTGTTGTGTCGTTCCAATAAATTAACGGTGAAAAACCAGGTTGCCCCTGTAATTTGTGCTCGACGATAATTTGGCATTCCTTTGCTCTCTGCTAATTTAGTTGGTTTTTCATGCGTACGATGACGCTGCGCTAATCGTACCTACGAACTTAAAATAGTAAGATCAACGTCATCTGCGAACATGATTGGAATCGGAATCTCTGCATTTCGTAAAGTAAAATACTCCCCATTATTTCTATGAGCATTCATCTCAAATGCAGAAAACTTCCAATAAGGAGGGGTGTTAAATTTGGAAAGATCTAAATATAACACAATGTTGTTATTGCTATTTATTATTTTCGTATCTCCAAAATTAAATTTTTGAATAATCACGCACGAGGTGTTTAAGTCGGTATCTGGTTCGATGTACGCTAAGTGAGATGGCATAGTTAAAGCTAACGTTTCTAAATATACATCCCCCTCAACGTGAACTGCGTTTATTGATACTCCGCCGATATCAATTCCACTGAGTTCACGTTCAAATTTAAAGCTAACGCACTTAAAATTTTCTTCTTTAAATTTATCCAAGTCAAAATTATCAGGAGAAAAATCATGAATATAGGTGCCAGCTAATAACTTTTGCTTAAATTCGTTGTGATCCATAATGTGTATTGATTTTTCATCAGTAAATAATTTTAGTTTGTAGGATTCATAACGAAAAAAAGACAACACAATATCCATGCCGCGTGTCCAATTTAAAATAAATTCCTCAGGAACATTTTTGATTTCGCTCAATATGACACCGTGTGCTCGGGCCTTAATAATTGCTAATTTCGTAAATCCAGAAGAAGAAACCGCTGTAATTGAGCTTGCATTCAGGCTCGTTCTTCGCCCTATTAATTCTTCAATCCAATTAACGTCTTGCTTCTTTTTTCGATGCCTGCATTCAATAATATTAAACAGTCCATCCTTTCTAACGGCTATATCTATTTGTCTATCTTGAGAGGGATTATTTGGGTCAGGGATTTTCTCATTCCAAATTACTGTGGCATTTGTTCCTTCTAGTAAATGGTGTACTCGTGCAATAAAAATTTCAAAGTCAGTTGCATCTTGTCGCATCACCATGCCTCCCTGTCGGGAGGCAATGCTATTTTTGCATTAACAATCATGTGCTCAACGAGCTCCATTGGGAGGCCATCCTTGCAATGGGAAACCGTAAACTTTCCATCAACGTCGAATAAAAAATTTCTAATACTGGATCTCCCCTAAAAGAACTGGATATTGATGCCTCCAAATACATGCCATCCCTAATTACATCACTTCCTCTCAGAATTTCATATTCAACATCATTAAATTTAATAAGACTCACGAGTATCTCCTATAGCCCGTAGGTACGATTAGCGTAGCGTAATCGTACGAATGTTAAGTTTCAAGCGCAAGTCTGCCCCATTATCTGTACACCCGTTATGTACGAGAAGCTTGTTATGTAAAATTTAAAAGGCGTAATTTGTACTTGAAGATAATGTGGTATTTCTTCGTTCTCTTTTAATTTGGTTGGTTTTTCATACGTACGATTACGCTACGCTAATCGTACCTACAAGATGTTTAACGAGATTGAACGGAAGTAGTTGAGATATGGGTAGGGGGGGATTTGTGAAGGTCTAACAACCACATTAAATAACAATTATTTAATGTGGTTGTTAATATTTAGCGTAAGAAAATCAACAAAGTATTTTCGTTGTTAGCGCGTAGCCCAAGCCCGATCCCCCGGCTTGTACGGCAGCTCACCGTCATATCTTCCTGGTATCGCCACATGACGTAACACCTGCGTACCACCAACTTCTGACGTGAAGAAACCAAACAGCGTTAATTGTTTGATCATGGTGAAGTAGTGAATATTGCCACCACTTGTTTGTTGGCGCGCTTGTTTATCGAGCTCGTTAATAAACTTTTCGCGCTCGGGAGCAGGCAGATTCATAAAGCTTTTTTGATGTGCTTTTTTGCAAGCTTCTTCAAGTGATATTAAACCTTTGTGAAATATCGCTTGCTCGTCCAGCGTGTAGCAATCGTTTACGTACACACTCATAAACTGGCCAACTTTTGCATCTTTCGCGCCCGGTGTGCTGGTGCGCGGCAAAATGGTTTCGGCAATTTCATCCAGCAATAAAATATCGCTGGATGAAAAAATCAGAGAATTTTTTGGTTGTGCTTTTGGTTCTGTTGCGCAACCGCTCAAGATTGTGGTGCCGCCACCAATCATGGCGGTACCGGTTGCAGCGCTAATGAGTTTTAAGAGTTCGCGGCGATTCATTTCAGATTCCCCTTTTTCAATTCTTTTACAGCGTGGTCTGCCGCGCGGGCAGTCATGGCCATGTAAGTTAATGATGGGTTTACGCATGATGCTGAGGTCATTGCAGCACCGTCGGTGACAAATACGTTGGGTGCATCCCACACTTGGTTGAAGCCGTTGAGTACGGATGTTTTTGGATCGCGGCCCATACGTGCGGTGCCCATTTCGTGAATGCCCATACCGGGTAAGTAACCCCAGTCGCCACCGCGTACATTTTTAACACCGGCGGCTTCGAGCATATCAACGGCGTCTTGCATCATATCTTTGCGCATGGCTTTTTCGTTATCACGAAGTTCAACATCCATTGCCAATACAGGTAAGCCCCATTTGTCTTTGGTGGTGTGATCGAGATAAATTCGGTTGTCGTGATGCGGAAGAATTTCACCAAACGCGGTCATGCCGATTGTCCATGCGCCTGGCTCAGCGAGTGCATCTTTGAAGCTTCCTCCTATTCCCATCTCGGCAATATTTCTGTTCCAGTCTTCGCGGCTTGCTGAACCTTGATAACCAAAACCGCGTAAATAATTACGTTTTTCGTTATCGAGGTTGCGGAAGCGTGGAATATAAAAACCAGCGGGGCGACGGCCGTAATAATATTTGTCTTCAAATCCTTCCACGGTGCCGCCAGCGCCTACACGGAAATGGTGATCCATAACATTGTGACCCAACTCGCCACTGCTGCTGCCTAAACCGCCGGGCCAAATATCTGTAGCGGAATTCATTAAGATCCAGGTGGAATTAAAGCTGGATGCGTTGAGGAAAATTACGTTCGCGGTAAATTCATAAGTTTGTTTTGTTTCTGCATCAATAACTTCTACACCGCGGGCGCGTTTTTTATCTTTGTCGTAGAGTATCTGGCTTACTATAGAAAAAGGGCGCAGTGTAAGGTTGCCAGTTTTCATTGCAGCGGGCAGCGTGGATGACTGCGTACTGAAATAAGCACCGAAGGGACAACCGAGCCAACATTTGTTGCGGTATTGGCAATTAACCCGGCCTTGCTCTGGTTTGGGTTGGGTGATGTTGGCAACGCGGCTGTTGATCATTAAACGCTTGCCGCTGTAGGCTTTTTTAATTCGCGCTGCTACATCTTTTTCTACGCAGTTGAGTTCTATTGGTGGAAGATATTGGCCGTCGGGCAAATGATCCAGCCCTTCGCGCGTTCCAGAGATTCCAGCATAGCGTTCTACGTAATCGTACCAGGGCGCCATATCGGCGTAGCGAATTGGCCAATCAATAGCGATGCCTTCGCGCAGGTTTGCTTCAAAATCCCGCTGGCTCAAGCGATAGCTGTGGCGCCCCCACAATAGCGAGCGTCCGCCAACGTGATAGCCACGAAACCAATTGTACGGTTTCTTTTCAATGTAAGGGCTGTCTTGTTCGTTCGCCCACATGCCATCGGTTTCTTCACTGAGTACAAAATCGCGTTGCAGCACGGGGTGATTGCGTTTCATTTCTTGTGTGGGGCGGCCATGGTGTGGATAGTCCCACGGATCTTTGCTCGCATTCACGTAATCTTTAACGTGCTCAATATTGCGCCCACGCTCAAGCAACAATACTTTTAAACCTTTTTCGGTGAGTTCTTTTGCAGCCCAACCGCCGCTAATGCCCGAGCCAACTACAATGGCATCGAAGTGTTGTGTGGACATAAGTATTCCTCTTTATAAGTATGCTTTAAATGGAGATTAAACGTCGCAGATGCGAATAGCTGCTTGCAAGGATTCAACTTTCTCTTTATCGGTGGCGCGCTTGGGCATAAATTCTTGCGCTACATAACCCTTGAAGCCGGTGGCGTGAATTGCGCGCACAATAGCAGGGTAGTAGAGTTCTTGTGTGTCATCAATTTCGTTGCGGCCCGGTACGCCCGCCGTGTGATAGTGACCAAAGTATTGATGATTATTTTGAATAGTGCGAATGATGTCGCCTTCGCTAATTTGCATGTGGTAAATGTCGTACAACAATTTAAAGTTGGGCGAATCAATGCGCTTGCACAATTCGATACCCCAAGCGGAATTGTCTGCAAAATAATCCGGATGATTAACTTTACTGTTGAATAATTCCATTTGGATAATGACACCGCGTTTTTCTGCCTGGCTGAGAATTTGTTTCAAGCCTTTGGTCGCGTTCTTCAAACCTTCTTCAGGATCTTTGCCGCGCTTGTTGCCACTAAAACAAATCAGGTTTTTATAGCCGGCATCACTCACCAGATCGATATGTTTACGATAGCTATCGATTAGTGGTTTATGAAATTTATCGTCGCCCCAACCATCCTCCAAATTTAATTCTGCGCCGTTGCACATGGAGGAATCCACGCCGTGCTGCTTAAGAATATGCCATTCTTTTGGGCCGACTAAATCAATTGCAGAAAACCCGAGGCGTTTTACTACACGGGAGAGTTCATCGACAGAAAGAAAATCAAATGTCCAGCGCGCTACCGAATGGCGAATATTGCCTTTAAGCGTGCCTGTGGGCGTGGGTGACGCGGGCTCTGCCGCAAGTGCTGACAGGCTTGATATGCCTAATGCACTTGCAACAGCTCCACGCATAAGGGTACGGCGGTTTACTGAGTCGATCATAGTTGTTCACTCTGGTTGTTATTAGCGGATGATTGCCAGGGTTTTATTACACTCTCATTTAATATTTTTACGTTTTACTTTCTTGGTTTTGCTTTTTATTGACACGGATAAAGATGTAACTCTTTATCCGTATTTTTAGTGAATGCTCAAAGGCGTAACTGTGTAACTTTTGTTTTGCTCGGCTTTGAATTTTACCAGGTAACCTATACTGGATTTTTCACTGCGCAGGTTGAGTGATTTTATTTCAACCGGCGTGTTGGTCCGTAGCTGGCATTCACCTTGCTGGCGCGCCAAAATACTTGCACTACTTACTTCGCCTTTGCTCCAATTAATCTCCACCACAAAATTTCCGCGCGCTACCAAACCCGTCACTTTTCCTGACTGCCATGCAGAGGGTAACGCGGGTAGCAGATGAATTTCATCATTTTGGCTTTGTAACAACATTTCAATCACACCGGCAGTGCCCGCGAAATTCCCGTCAATTTGAAAGGGAGGGTGAGCGTCAAATAAATTTGGGTAGGCGCCGCCTTGGCCACCGTATTGATTGTCCTTCTCTCTGGTTAATCGCAATAAATTTTTAAATAAAGTATAAGCATGGTCACCATCGAGTAAGCGCGCCCACATATTTACTTTCCATGCCAGGCTCCAACCTGTGCCGTCATCGCCACGCAGCTCTAATGTTTTGCGTGCTGCGTCTGCCAGCTTGGGCGTATTTAATGGTGAAATCTCATGCGCAGGATGCAATGCATACAAATGCGATACATGGCGGTGATGTGGCTCCACCTCTTCAAAATCTTTATACCATTCTTGTAACTGACCTTTACTGCCAATTTGGTAGGGCAGCAATTTTGCTTTGCTTGCAATTAATTTTTTTCTGAAAGCTTTATCAGTATTCAGGATCTCACTCGCAGTTATCACGTTTCCAAAGAGGTCGCCAATAATACTTATATCCATAGTGGCAGCTACGGTGATGTTACCTTTTTGTTGTTGACCCGCTTTGTCTTGGTAGTAATAAACATTTTCGGGCGAAGTAGATGGCATTGTAATCAGGTGACCGTCTTTATCGGTTTGCAACCAGGCAAGACTAAATTCCGCCGCGCTTTTTAACAAAGGGTAAATTTGTTTTAAATATTCTTTATCGCCCGTAAATTGGTAATGTTCCCACAAATGGCGGCTCATCCAGTTTGCACCCATATACCAATTCGCCCACATAGGATCGAGTTTTCCCAGCTCGCCAACAGGATTGGATGTTGCCCATATATCTGAATTGTGGTGCACAACCCAACCCGGTGCATGATAAAAACTTGCTGCAGTTTCTTCACCATTAACCGCCAGGTTATGAATGAAATCATTTAAAGGTGAAAATAATTCCGATAAATTTGCAGTCTCAACTGGCCAATAATTCATTTGTATATTGATATTGGTCGTATAGTTACTACTCCATGGCGGACGCACTTCTTTGTTCCATATGCCCTGCAAATTTGCCGGTGCATTAGGTGTGCGCGACGACGAAATTAACAAGTAGCGACCGAATTGAAAGTAGAGTGCTTCAAGTGCGCTATCTGGATTGCCTGCCGTATATTGAGCCAAACGTACGTCAGTTGGTAATTTTGAAATGGTGGATTGGTTGTCAGTGTTGAGCTGTAATGAGACACGATCAAAAAAGTGATGGAAATCTTTCAGGTGCTCATCAAGTAATTGCTCAAAGGTTTTTCCGTTAGTTTTTTCCAGATAATTTTTTGCCAATAGATGTTCATCTTTGCCCTGGCTATTCGGGCACTTATCAAAACCATTGAAACTTGTCGCAGCGGATAAAAGTAAAATTACTTCAGATGCATTACTCACACTGATTTTGTTTTCAGCGATAGAAAGTTGCCCGTCTTTAACAATGGGCTTTACTGCTAATTCAAAACGCATACCTTTGCAGCTATCTTTTTCGTCATACACAATAGGTTCACGCTTCGCGCCAAAATAACTCGGGTCCACATGCGAAGGCGCTTTGCCTTTTAACAATAGAGTATCGGCAGTACTAGAATTTGAATATCGCAGCGGACTCTTGGTGCTCGCTGTTAACGAAATTTGATTGGCTTTGTCGGCAGAAATGCGCACCACAATGGCTTGGCCTGGTGCGGAGGCAAATACTTCGCGTTTGTAATTTATTTCATTTACTTTAAAACGGGTGGTAGTTACACCGTCGCGTATATTCAAATCGCGTGCGTAATCACTGGTGTTACCCGTTAAGCTTTGTGAAACTTGCAAATCCCCCAGTGGTAAATAACTTTCAGTGAAATAGCCCTGCATGTTTCTTACTATGTCGCTGGCTTTTATATAATCGCCTTCTAATAGGGCTTGACGTGCGGGCGCCAAAAATTCGAAAGCTTTAGGGTTTACATTTTTAGCAACTGGCCCGCCACTCCACAGCGTAGCCTCGTTGAGTTGGATAAGTTCTTCGTTGACTCTGCCAAATACCATTGCACCTAAACGGCCGTTACCAACGGGTAGGGCTTCCGTCCATTTGTCGGCTGGTTTGTCGTACTGCAAGGTTAATGAAGTGAGTGATTCTGGAGTTGATTGTGCAAAAGCGATGCTTGATACCAATGCAAATATTACGCTTATGTATTTCATGCTATGAATACCTTGTTATATTTTGCGAGTTATAATTGTATTATAATACTCATACTGACTTATTAAGCGCGAATTTGTCAAAACAAGAATTGTAAAAAAAATCCCCACAACATGGTCAATGCGGTGGGGACTTTTGTTGCCTTAAAACTTATTTTTTAAGGCCTTCAACATTTAATGACAATTTAATCGTTTCAGTATCGGGTACAAATTTGGTATTGATTGCAAAGTCTTTCAAGAAAATTTCTGTAGTACCTTCAAAGCCTGCGCGGTAACCGCCCCATGGATCCTTACCTTCGCCTACTTTTTTAGCTGCAATAGTAATGCTTTTGGTTACACCATTCAGTGTGAAATCGCCAATCAAATTAAAACTGGTTTTATCACTACCAACAACAACTTTCTTGCTAACGAAAGTTGCTTTGGGATTTTTCTCCGCATTTAAAAAATCGGGCGAACGCAAATGTTTGTCGCGTTCAGCGTGATTGGTATCAACGCTGGTGGTATCAATTGTTACGTTAATCGTGCTTGCAGCAAGATTCGCTGGATCATAAGTGAAATCACCGGTGAAAGTGTCAAAGCGCCCGGTCAATACACTGAAGCCCATGTGCTTTACGCTAAAGTTAATAGAGGCGTGCGCACCTTTGGTATCAATGGTGTAATTATCGGCGAAAGCAGGTAAGCCAATTGCACTTAAACTACTGATGGCGAGAATCGCTAATTGTTTTTTTGCAAACATAAAATTGCTCCTGACGAGGTTAAGGAAGTTAATCAGCGCTATCGCTGGGTTTTAACATTCTGATTAAGGTTTTATCGCGTTTTACAAAATGATGAAATATTGCTGCCGCGGCATGTACGACTACTATGGCAATGAGTGTCCACGCAAGATATTTATGAATCGCCCCTGCGCGATCAACATTGTGTGCATTTAATTGCACTGTTGCGGGAATTGAAAAAAAATCAAAAAATGCAGCGCCCTGGCCCTCTGCAGTAGTAATGAGGTAGCCGGTGATGCAAATAATAAAAACAAAAACGTAAAGCAAAATTTTTACTACTTGTGCAGCAAGCAAATTACTTTTGCTAATGGTGGGTATGGCGTTGGGTGAGGTACTACGAATGCGCCATAAAAAGCGCAAGCTCATCAACAGAAAAATAACCAAGCCTAAGGCGATGTGAATTTCGGGGCCGCGGTGATACCAGGGAGAGTAGTAATCAAGGCCGCGCATGTAAACACCTAAACCAAATACAAAAAGTATTAAGGGCGCGCTAACCCAATGAAAAATAATAGTGATTAAGCCATAGCCTGATGGTGAATCTTTTAGCATTTGTTTCCCTCCGCGTGCGCATTAGATGGTGTGAATTGCCGCCAGTTCCACAGCGGAACGACATTAGCAGTAAATTTATTGAAATACAGCTGGAGGATGTAGTTGTTTATTTTTTCCGCAAAATTCAGTAGGGTTTGAGATGGTGGGAGAATGCAGCTATCTTGTTGAAATCTAATAGATAATTGTGAGTGTGAGAAAGCTGCACTTCAGCATGTCGCTTAAAAGATCGAAATTTTAGTGCAAATCTATCTAAATCTTTGTGGTAACCGGGCGTTTCCTTCCTTCATCATCGATTGCTACATAAACGAATTCGCCTTCGGTGACCTTAATACGTTGATGGGTTTTAAAATCCTTTATCCAAACTTCAATACCAACTTTAATAGAGGTTCTTCCAATTCCGCGTAAAAGCGCATAGCAGCTTACTAAAGAGCCAACGGGCACGGGGTGCAAAAATTTCATACCGCTTACGGCTACTGTAGTGACTCTGCCTTGCGCAACTTCCAGAGCCAACACAGCACCGGCGATATCCATTTGCGATAGCAACCAGCCGCCAAAAATATCGCCGAGTGGGTTGGTATCTGCGGGCATGGAAAGGGTTTGTAAGGTTAGCGTGCCTTGCGGCTGCTCAACTAATGACATAAGCAATACTCATCGACCAAGTGTAAGTTGTCTTAAGTCCAGCACAATAATGATGACTACGCCAGTTTTAGCGATTGGAATATCCGACCCAATAAAAAAGCCCAACCAAATACTTGGCTGGGCTTTTTTTTGTTCCATGTATTTTACTTAGGCTTCGTTACTGGGTTTGCCGATAGTGGCTAAAATGCCGCCGTCGACATAAACAATTTGCCCGGTTACAAAATCGCTCGCTTTTGATGCGAGGAAAATTGTGGCGCCTTGCAAATCATCCGGGTCGCCCCACTTGCCAGCCGGTGTACGGCTGATAATAAAATCATTGAAGGGATGACCGTCAACACGAATAGGTTCAGTTTGGCTAGTGGCAAAATAACCGGGGCCAATACCATTTACTTGCACATTATATTTCGCCCATTCGGTTGCCATATTTTTGGTGAGCATTTTTAATCCGCCTTTTGCTGCGGCATAAGCACCTACAGAATTGCGGCCTAGCTCACTCATCATTGAGCAGATATTAATAATTTTTCCGCGGCGGCGCTCCACCATCTTTCGCGCGACAGGGCGGGTCATGGTAAAGACGCCGGTCAAATCAATTTTGATAACTTCTTCAAAATCTTCTAACGACATTTCCAATAAAGGCGTGCGTTTAATAATGCCGGCGTTGTTAATTAAAATATCAATTGCGCCGTGATCTTTTTCAATTTGATCTACAGCTGCGCTCACTTGGTCTTCATCTGTTACATTGAATTTGTAACCGAAAGCCTTAAAACCCATTCCGCGATAAGTGTTAACAGCCGTATCGATTTTTTCTTGCGATGAGTTGCCGTTAATAATTAAAGTTGCGCCTGCACTGGCAAGGCCTGCAGCCATCGCCATACCCAAGCCGTGAGTTGCGCCTGTGACTACAGCAATTTTTCCGGTTAAATCAAATAGTGGATGATTCATACTTATCTCACTTCGCTTGGCTTATGAAAATCCATATCGGTGTAATCATGGTTTTCGCCAGCCATGCCCCAAATAAAGGTGTAATTTGCAGTGCCTACACCTGAGTGCATAGACCATGGTGGTGACACTACAGCTTGTTCATTACCTACCCAAATGTGGCGAGTTTCTTCTGCTGGGCCCATGAAGTGACACACTGCATGATCTTGCGGAATGTTGAAATAAAAATAGGCTTCCATACGGCGGCTGTGAGTATGCATTGGCATGGTGTTCCAAATGCTACCGGGCTTTAATTCGGTCATGCCCATTTGTAATTGGCAGGTATCGAGTACAGTGCTAATCATCAATTGATAAATGTCGCGCTCGTTACAGGTATCGCCTGCGCCCATATGTAACACTTTGCTGTTTTCTTTGTTCACTTTTTTAGTGGGATATGCGCAATGCGCCGGGGTTGAATTCAAATAAAATTTCGCGGGATTGGTGGCGTCGTCGCTGCTAAAAAAAACTTCTTTGGCGCCGCGGCCAATATAGAGCGCTTCTTTGGTACCTATATCAAATACTTCACCGTCAACCGTTACTTTTCCGTTTCCGCCAATATTGATAGCGCCGAGTTCGCGGCGATGCAAAAAATAATCAGCTTTTAATTGATCAATAGGTTCCAGTTTTACTGATTTGTTCACCGGCATAACACCGCCAACCATAAGACGCTCGTAGTGGGTATAGGTGAACAATATTTCGTCAGCAGCGAATACATTTTCAATTAAAAAATGTTTACGCAGTTTTTCGGTGTCGTAGTGTTTGTAGTCATCAACATGGACTGCAAAACGTTCTTCAATCTTTTTCATGGCTAAATCTTTCTCTGGTGTTAAAAGGAATTAGGTTGCTGGAGAATTTATTTCTTCAGCATTTTGTAAGTTTCAATGCCCGCTAAAATAAAGGGGCCGTTGCCTTTGGGGTCGTCGGACACAATAGGTTCGGTCATGTAGTAGTCATAGGTGCCATCGCGGCCAAAGCCCAAACCGGCAACCTGGCACTGCATGTTAAAACTAATTTTGCCGTCATGATGCATGCTGATAAATTCGTTTACCAATCCGCTAAAGGCTTTAGTTGCCGCATCACTATAGGTCTGCGGTAAATAACCTTTGTTAACGGCTTTGGATAAAAAGTATGAGTACATGGCGCTTGCGCTTGATTCACGATAGTTTCCAATTGCGTTTGGTTTATCCAGAATTTGCCACCATGTACCGGTTTCAGGATCTTGGTAGCGCACAATGGTCTCGGCAAATTCATTGATCATGTTGATCATTGTTTTTCGTAATTCAGTTTCAGATTCCGGTAAATAATCCAAAACATCAACCATTGCCATGGCTAGCCAACCTGAACCACGAGCCCAGTATTGTGATGCGAGGCCGGTGTGTTTATCTGCCCAAATTGCTTTTTTGGATTCATCCCAAGCATGGAAATACAAACCATTTTTAGGGTCGCGTAAGCGATTGCGGGAGATTTCAAATTCGTGTACTGCTTCTTTAAAACTCTTGTGCTGAGTGGCCCCGGTTTCATAAGTGGCTGCATATTGCACAAGGAATGGAATGCCCATATAGACACCGTCTAGCCACAACTGGTTCGGGTAAGTAATACGATGCCAAAATGCGCCTTCTGATGTACGCGGATGTTTTTTCAATTGTGCACGTAAAAAATCTACGGACTTACGATATTTTTCTTTGTGCGTAGCGGTTTCTAAATTAATTAATACGCGGCCGGGATTAGTTAAATCAATACTGAACAAATCCGGTTTGAAAGTGTGTATTTCACCTGCATCTGAAACGAATGTGCCAGTCACTGCCTCTGCTGCATTGGCGTATTTAGGATCTGGCGATACTTTATTAAGTTCTTGTAGCGCCATGATATGCAAGCCGCTCATATCGTAATCAAATTTTGCTTTACGATCGCGCACGTCATCCCAACTGCCGTAGCCGAAGGTAAATGTTTTGCGGGCAATATCTGAATCAGCAAGACGCTTGCTCCAGGCTAGGGCTTCATTTGCGTCCAGTTTTTTTTTCTTGTCAGCAGCGCCCAAGGTTGTTTGCAATTCAATGCGAGTCGTTTTGGTCAGGCGTTCAACTTCCTGGTCCAAATAGGCTTTGAACTCGGCTTCAGTTTTAATTGCGTTGATTTCTTTATCCCAAGTCGCCACAAAATAATATTCGAGTTCGGCGTTAAGGTTTTTCATTACGGTAACGTAAGAACCTGCATCTTCTGTTTGCAGCTCGCGGTCACCACGTTTGAAAATAACGGCCATGCCTACATAATCATCTGGACCACTTAAACTTTGTTTGCCCCAGCTGGCGGCGTAAGTCCAGGCGTTACCTGATACGGTTTCATTCCCCAAAATGAGTTTGGTGTCTTTATGCTTAACAACACCAATAGCAATGTTGGGGATTTTTTCCGTGAGGATTAATTTAGGGTGTACTTTAGCTTCTGTAGTTGGCGGTATGGATAAAGCTAAACGTGTATGTGCCAAGCGGCTGCCTGCATTCATGGCGATAGTTGAAGATAAATCGACAACAGTATTATTCACTTCCCATTGGTTGTATTTGATATTGAATGCAGAGTAGAGTGCACCGTTTTCTACAATCGTGGCATCCCAGGTTTTTACTTTTGATACGAGATCGACGGATTTACCGTTCCAAAATCCATACCCACCGGTCCCCAGGGTTTTACCCACTTTTAAAATATCCTGACCCCAAGGTGCATCGTGGTGGTAGTCTTCATAATCTTTTTGCCCAACATTTTGCAAAACCATGTCACTGGTTTTTTTACCGAAGATATCGAAGCCATTGCGCCAATCTAAATAAACGCGATAGGCCGTCTTGTCTGATTCAATACCGGGGCCTTCGTAGCGGATAAAATAAGAGTGGTCTGTGTACTGTGGTGGCGGAGTAAATTTTTGGACGTTTTTAAAGTGGGTAAAATTTTCGTAAACCTTACCATTCCATTGACCACCTTCTTTAATGGAAATTTCGGCTTGGGTTTGCTTTTTAAGTGCGGGAACTTTAATGCTGGCATCACTTACTATGCTGAATTTTTGGGTTTGGGCAGCAGCAAAATCGGGCACAACTAAAAAGGTGTCGGGCTTGCTGTCCATATCGGTATCAATTAATTGGCTTGGCAAAATTTTGCCATCTTGCTGCGCAACTAAATATTTTGCTTTGGCATCATCATTCGCCAAGCCTAAATCATAAAGTGAAAAATAAAGCGGCTCTTGCGTGCGTGCAAAATTGCTCGGATTGGTTGCTTCAATTGTGGCTATGGGTGCGGCAATTGCTACGGGTGGCGTGAGGTTCGTTGATTTTTCGTTGGTGCATGCACTCAGCAAACCAGCGCTGAGAAGCGTCAACATAAAATACTTGGATGATTTAATCTGATTCAAAGAATTTCACCTGTGGTCGTTAGCGGCAGTAATAGCCAGAAGCAGTGTCGTGCTTTTCTATAGGATGTTTCAGTGATTTAAATCTGTAGCTTTAACAAGCAAATAGGGATGCCGGTGAACCGACATCCCTTTTGTTTAAAACGTATAACAGGTTTGTTTAAAACGTTTAACAGGGAGGAATTAGAATTTGTAATTCACACCCAGGTTAAATTGTCTGCCAGTCTCGTGAACGTAAGACAAACGTGGTTCGGTAGATTCAACCCATTGATCATCAATTTCGTTGGTTAAGTTGAGCATATCAAGAGTGACTTTGAAATGATCGTTGAAATCGTAAGAAACTTGAGCATCTACGTTGGTGGTGCCATTGGTACCATTTTGGTAGTTGGAGTTGGAGTCTTTCACTGCAAGTGTTAAATAACCATCACGTTTTGCAACAGAGATACGCGCTTTAAATGCATCTTTCTCGTAGTAAATAGTTGCGCTTGAAGCGTTAGGTGACAAGCTCAAGAGTGGCGCGTTGGTTAATGTTTGAGTGGTGACAATCGTGCCGCCTGTAGTTGTAGTTGAGGCAGTAATATAATCCATGTCAGACGAAACGTGAGTGAAAGAACCTATGAAACCAAAGTTCTGCCAGAAACCAGGCAAGAAGGTAAATGGTTGTTGATAGTTGATTTCATAACCGTTGATAACACCGCCTGGCGCGTTAGCAGGACGTGATACACCCCATGGCAAGTTTTCATTACAGTTTGTATTTGCGCCGTAAGAAGTTCCGCATGCAGCCACTGCCAAGTCAGCGGACAAACCGAGTTGAGCGAAAGTGAGGCTATCAGGTACGGTTTGTACAAAGGTATCAACATCTTTTCTGAATAGTGCAAAACCTAACGCAGATTCTGGTGCGAAATACCATTCAACACCCAAGTCGTAACTCTTGGCTTTTGATGGCATCAAGTTAGGGTTGTTGATAGTGATTGCGCGGTTGGTACCTGTGTAAGTTACGTTGGTATCGTTAGTCAAGTTACCCATGTTGGAACGCGCAATACCTTCAGAGTAAGCTGCACGAATCAACACGTCTTCTGTTGGCTCGAGTACCAAATTGATTGACGGCAAAGTGTCTGAGTAGCTGCGGGTAACATACTCTTGTACCCATACTTTGTTACGTTGTACCCAACCGCTCGACTTTTGGTCGGTAGAGAAGTGACGCACGCCGAAATCACCACGGAATGGCAAGCCAGCCAGTTCGGTTTTGAATTCCACTTGTACGTATTCGCTATCGGTTTCTTCAGTAACATCAAATGTGCTGCTGCGCGCAGTGCTGCTTTCTGCAGTAGTCATTGGCTTGTCCCAAAGCTTAAATGTGTCCATAACTAATGCACGGTTAGGCAACAACCAAGGTACATCTTGACCCAAACCAGAATCATATTTCACTATTAAATCTGCACTTTGCAACAAGTTCACGCCGCACGATGGGCTTGCCGTGTTAGTTGCAGTGGTGTTGCCAGTAAGCGCACAGTTTGCTGCAGTGCCCAGACCCTCACCACCGAGGTAAGCTTCTTGCCAGGTATTAAATTCAAATTTCTTTCTGGCTGCGCCTGCTTTTAAGGTGAAGGTATCATTTACGTCAAAGCCAAGATTAAAGTTGGCTGCATCGTAATTATTTTCGGTAGCTTGTGGGCGTTGACGCACACTGTTAATGCTCCAACTTGCTGGAACAAATGCGCTATCACCCACGGTGATGCGAGCGTCACCGTTGCGATAATCCCATGTAAGGTTTTGGTTGTTCGCTTGCATAATGATGGTGTTCTGAATCGGGTTATCAAAATCAGATCTTGATTTGCCAATCATTGCATCAATACGGAATCTATCGCTGAAGTCATGCTTTCCTGACAAGGTATACATAGAGTAATCGGTGGTCATATTGTCTTCACGGCTTTCTGCCAAGAGACGTGCACCGGTCATGGTTGCATACACCAAACTGTTGCCTTGAATTTCGTAATCAAGAATATTCACGCTGGCGTTTTGGTTGCCGTTCATTGAAGCCTCAAGGAATTTTTCCTTACGGGTAGCTTCATAATTTGATTTCAATGCATCAAAACTAATTTCAGTTGCATCAGTTGGGCGGAATTGCAAAGACGCGCTCATGCCTTCACGTGACAAGTTAGTTTCGTATGAATCGTAACGTGGAATACGTGGGTGGAATGCGGTGGTCAATGCATCTGTTGCTAAAACAGTTGTGCCTTTGTATTTACCAAATTTTTCAGCAGCGGCGTTACTCCAACGCACAGTACTGGTACCTTGGTCGAGAATACTGCGCTCACCGTAAGAGTAAGAGAACAATGCGCCGAATTTTCCATCAGCAAATGTGTTGCTAATTAAGAAGCCGCCAGCAGGATCTTGTTCTTTAGAAAGATCGTTGTAGCCCAATTGACCATTCGCAGTAAATACGAAGCCTTCTTTATCGAATGGACGTGGTGCGCGCATATCAACGGTCGCACCTAATGAACCTTCATCTACATCTGCAGAACCGGTTTTGTGGACAACCAAAGAGCTGAACAGATCTGAAGAGAAAACGTTGAAGTCAAAACTACGGCCGCGGTTGTTACCGCCGGTCGCATCAGTACCACCCGTGGTGGTTGAAGTTTCCATGCCGTTAATACGGATGCGAGTGTATTGCGCGCTCAAACCGCGCACTGAAATGTTACGGCCTTCGCCGCCTGAACGCGTGATTGCAACACCAGGAATACGTTGCAAAGATTCCGCGAGGTTGTTGTCGGGGAATTCTGCAATGTCAGAAGCCATGATAGCGTCTACAGAGCCTGTTGCATCGCGTTTTGCATCCAGTGCTTTTGCCTGGCTGGCGCGGAAGCCGCTTACCACAATCTCTTCAACTTGATCGTCTTGTGCGAATACAGTCGTCGGCATTGCAACCGCCATCGCCAGTACCAGCGGATTGATTTTAAATTTATTGCTCATGTTGCTATTCCCCGTATTTATTGTTGATTAATCACATTAGCGTTGTGATATTTACTGTTTCCCACATTAAGTAGATAACAATTTTTTTGCTGTCGTTAAAGCTGGATACGTCAGCGTTCTTGTTTTACAGAAACACTTTCTGAAAAATTCGGTGTATAACTAAATTGAAAAAGGCTTTCCGGCAATGCTTACGTTTTTGGCGACAAAGCCATCCATATTTTCAAGCTTGCCTACATCGGCCGGCTGGTCAAATTGCACGTTAATTAAATGCAAGTTGCGAATAGGTGAGCGTTCGTAACCTTTCACATTAAAAATTTGTTTGGCGTTTTTGCAGCGCAAATTGCGCACTTCAATATTTTTTACCGTGGGCGTGAATTGTCCGGTGTCGCCTTCTTCGTAACCAAAATCAATTACCAACGCGGTTTGTACATCGCCAATATCGATATTGCGGAAGTACACATTTTCGATAGTGCCGCCGCGTACGGAGTTGGTTTTAAAGCGCAAGCCGCGTTCAAGATCATGGCTGCTCATTTCACAATTCTCGGCAAAAATATTGCGCGCACCGCCAGAAATTTCACTGCCGATAACAACACCGCCGTGGCCGTTGCGCATTTTGCAATTGCGGATGACGATATTTTCTGAAGGAACATTTAAGCGGCGGCCATCAGCGTTGCGGCCGGATTTAATCGCAATGCAATCGTCGCCTGTGTCGAAATAACAATTTTCAATCACTACATTTTTGCAAGATTCTGGATCGCAACCATCTGAGTTAGGGCCAAGGCTCGAACAGGTTACGCCGCGCACTGTGACGTCTTGGCAAAGCACAGGGTTGATCAACCAAAAGGGCGCACGGGTAATGGTGACGTCTTCAATCAGGCAGGTGTTGCAGCTGTAGAACTGTACAAACGGCGGACGTAATTGCGCGCCTTCACCATAAATTCTTTCGCTTACTGGGCGGTTGGCTTCAGCATCTCGTTCAAGTTGCTTACGCGCTGCGTCCTGGGTTGGGACACCGTCTTTGCTCCAGTTTTTCCCGCTTTTCCACTTGCCGCCTTTCCACGGCCACCAGGTAAATTCATCTGCTTGGCCATTGAGAGTGCCCTTACCTGTCAGTGCAATATTTTCCTGCTGGAAGGCGTAAACCAGGGGCGAGTAGCCCATCATTTCCATGCCTTCCCAACGGGTAAAAACCACGGGTAAATAATCTTTTGGGTTGGTGCTAAATAGCAGTGTGCAACCTTCTTCCAAATGTAAGTTCACGTTTGATAGTAGGTGAATAGGGCCGGTTACAAATTCGCCTTTAGGCACTAAAACACGGCCGCCACCGCTCTCGTGGCACTTGGTAATCGCGTTTGCAAATGCCTGGCTGTTGTTGCTGCCATCCGCTTTAGCACCAAAGTCGGTAACCAGAAAATCGCGTTTGGGGAAGTGAGGCGTTTTGGTCTCGCGCAGGATCTTGCGCGCACCAGCCCAAGCTTTGTCAGAGTTGTGCGTGAGCTCCCTGAGTTGCTTGTCCTGTGTGCCAGAAAGCGCAGCACAGCCTGTCAAACCCAAACCTGCAGAGGCCAGGCCTGAAGCTAGAAAGGTACGACGGCTCAATTGACTTATGGGTTTATTCACCAGCTCGCTCTCATCTAATCATTATGGTTGATGCGCACTTAGTCTTGCGTACTACTGATTTAGCCCGTTTTAGGTATAGCTCAAATTCAAAATAAGTCTGCTAAATGGGCCAAAAACTATTTTTATTGATCAAGTTGTTTTTAATTGTGAAGAGCGGTTGAAATAAAAGCAATAACCCTGAGTGTAAATTTTTCTATAAAAGTGATTATTTTTAGTTTGTTTTACCTAATTAAATTACTGTAAACGATTACATTTTGCTTAAAGTATTTATGTAATCGGTTTCTTGTCTTCTGCGATAAAAATATTTTCACTTTTTTTAAAAATATTTTTACGAAACATAAATCCTACAAATTTAGCTGAAGTGGGATAGCTTTTATCTGCCATTGTGGTTAAAGGGGATGGGCAATGCTAAAAACCAGAAACTATTTTGTGAAACCGTTTCATTGTTAGTGGTTTGGGCTTGGGGGTGAGTTGCGGGAAAAATATCCGGGGTGCTAGTCTAAAAACGGTATTGACCGAATACCATTGCCGATTTGGGCGCCGCAAGGCGCCTGTTTTTCTTCCGGCCATCAAAAATCGGTTTAAAATATATTCCCCAAGTAGTTAATTCAGGTGGTCCTGTGAGCAACATTCTTCGTTTGCATGAGTTGGATAATGTCGGCATCTGTAAAGTCGCGTTACCCGCAGGAACCCAATTAATTACGTCTGAGTTGCGCTTGTTGAATGACATTCCTGCGCTCCACAAAGTCGCCCTGCGCGATATCAACGAGGGTGAAGCCATCCTCAAGTATGGCCAGACCATGGGGTTTGCCAACCAATTTATTCCTGCAGGCGCCCACGTGCATGTGCACAACTGCGTGATGGGCGATGCGGATAAAGATTACGGATTTTGCAGTAAGTCTACTGCGACTGAATTTGTTCCCGCTGGTGAGCGCGCGACCTTCCGCGGCTACAAGCGTGTGAACGGCAAAGTGGGTACCCGCAATTATATTGGCATTTTGACCACGGTTAATTGCTCCGCAACCGTTGCGCGCGCTGTGGCCCAGCACTTCACTTTCTCTGGCGAGTTGAAAAATTATCCTAATGTGGACGGCGTAGTTGCCCTGACCCACGAGACAGGTTGCGGTATGCGTTCCGATGGCGAAGGTTATGAAACCTTGCGCCGCACCTTCGATGGTTATGCGCGTCACCCGAATTTTGGTGGTGTGATGATGGTTGGCCTCGGCTGCGAAACCATGCAAGTCAGCCGCGTTTTGCAAGAGAGTGGTTTGGCGGGTAGCGAAACTTTTTGCTCTTACACAATTCAAGACGAAGGCGGTACGCGTGTCTCCGTTGAAAAGGGTATTGAGACCCTGCGCAAAATGTTGCCGCTAGTTAACAAGTTCGAGCGCGAAACTGTACCTGCAAGCGAGTTGATGATTGGTTTGCAATGCGGCGGTTCCGATGCGCTTTCCGGCGTAACTGCAAACCCTGCGCTTGGGATTGCAGGCGATATTTTAATTCGCCACGGCGGTACCGTGATTTTATCCGAGACACCAGAAATTTACGGCGCTGAACATTTGCTAACGCAGCGTGCGTCTAATCCTGAAGTTGCAGAACAATTACTCGCGCGCATCAAGTGGTGGGAAGAGTACACCGCGCGCAACGATTTTGAATTGAACAACAATCCATCGCCTGGCAACAAAGCCGGTGGTTTAACCACCATCATGGAAAAATCCTTGGGCGCGCAAGCAAAAAGTGGTTCAACCAATTTGAACGGTGTTTATCTCTACGCAGAACACATTGCGCAAAAAGGCCTGGTGTTTATGGATAGCCCGGGTTATGACCCTGTGTCTGCCACCGGGCAAGTTGCCTCGGGCGCACAAATTATTTGTTTTACCACCGGACGCGGTTCTGCGTTTGGCTGCAAGCCTGCGCCGTGTATTAAATTGTCTAGTAATACTCCGCTTTACGAGCGCATGAAAGAAGATATTGATATCAATTGCGGCGGCGTATTGGATGGCGAAATTAGTTTGTATGAGTGCGGCGAAAAAATCTTTCAAGAAATTCTAAAGATTGCTTCTGGCGAAGAAACCAAGAGTGAAGCGCTGGGTTATGGTGACAATGAATTTACTCCGTGGAAGATTGGGGCAACAGTATAAGAATAATTGCTTAAAAATTTAGTCGATGGTGAGAGTGCATAAAAATAAAAGCGCAACAGCATTTTGTTAAGCGCATAAGCAGTGCAAAAAAACTAATCGGTTTCGATTTGTTTTGGTAAAACTGCATCAAGGTCAATTTCCAAAAAATATTCATAAATATCAATATTCAGGTTGATAGGGGATTTTTTGCCCGAAAAAGACCAAATGGGAGCGAAAGATGAAAATTGCAGTGATGAAAGAGCGTCGCGAGCATGAACGACGCGTTGCTGCTACACCAGAGACGGTTAAAAAATTTATTGGATTGGGATTCCGTGTTGCAGTTGAAATGGGTGCGGGTGAAGCGAGTCGCATTAGTGATGCTGACTATATTGCCGCTGGCGCCACTATAGAAACTGATTTGGCTGTGCTGTTGGGCGATGCCAATATTGTATTGAAAGTTCAGCGTCCATTGCTTGCCAGTGAAGTGCTTGCAGGTGAGGGCAAAGTTGATGAGCTGGCTTACTTTAAGCGCGGCGCAATCTTGTTGGCGATTTTATCACCCTACGCAAACACTGCGGCGATTTACGCCTACGCAGCTGCAGATGTCACCGCAATATCACTCGAATTTGTACCGCGCATTACGCGTGCGCAAAGTATGGATGTATTGAGTTCGCAAAGTAATTTGGCAGGTTATCGCGCAGTTATTGAAGCGATTCATGTATTTGATCGTGCTATGCCCATGATGATGACGGCAGCGGGCACTATAGCTCCCGCTCGCGTGATGGTATTGGGTGCTGGTGTTGCGGGTTTGCAAGCAATTGCAACTGCAAAACGCTTAGGGGCGGTGGTATCCGCAACTGATGTTCGCGCTGCATCCAAAGAACAAGTTGAAAGCCTTGGCGGAAAATTTGTCATGGTGGAAAGCGAAGAAGTCGCCAATGCAGAAACATCTGGTGGCTACGCAAAAGAAATGAGTGATGACTACAAGCGTCGTCAAGCCGAATTGGTTGCAGAAACTTTAAAGAAACAAGATATAGCAATTTGCACCGCATTAATTCCCGGTCGCCGCGCACCGGTATTAATTAATGATGAAATGGTCTACTCCATGCGCCCGGGTTCAGTAATTGTCGATCTCGCGGCAGAGCAAGGTGGTAATTGTAGTTTGACGAAGCCTGGAGAAGTTGTTGAGGTAAATGGTGTTTCAATTATTGGCGTTCTGAATATTCCCAGTCGTTTATCGACCGATGCCAGTGCGCTCTATGCCAAAAATCTATTGAATTATTTAATGCCGCACGTTCATCCGGAAACCCATGCATTCAAATTGAATTGGCATGACGAAATTGTGCTGGCTTCCAGCTTAACCCACGCGGGCGAAATTATTCACCCGACCTTCAAACATTAGTGGAGAAGCATTGTGGACGCGAATTTTATCTCTCAATTATCCATTTTTGTGTTGGCTATTTTTGTAGGTTACTACGTGGTGTGGAGCGTAACGCCCGCGTTGCACACACCGCTTATGGCGGTTACCAATGCAATTTCCAGTGTCATTATTGTGGGAGCAATAATTGCTGTTGGGCCTGCTGATATGAGCCTTGCAAAGGTGCTGGGCTTTATCGCCATGGTGTTGGCTGCAATCAATATTTTTGGTGGTTTTACCGTTACTCAGCGAATGCTGGCTATGTATAAAAAGAAAAATTAACCGTGGTAAAAAATACAAAACTATAAAAAATTATTGGGGAGCCTATGTCGAATTTACATGAAAGCCTGACAGCTTTGGCCTATTTGGTCTCCGCTGTTTTGTTCATTATGGCGTTGCGTGGTTTGTCTTCACCTGAGTCATCGCGTCGCGGAAATTTTATGGGCATGCTGGGCATGACCATTGCGGTTGTTACAACAATTTTAAGTCCAGCTGTAACTTCCTATGCATGGATTTTTACGGCGCTGGCAATTGGTGCAGTTATTGGTATTGTCACCGCCAAAAAAATTGCCATGACAGCAATGCCACAATTGGTTGCCGCTTTTCATAGCTTGGTTGGTTTGGCAGCAGTCATGGTGGCGGGCGCTGCATTTAGTAATCCAGCCGCATTTCATCTATTAAATCATGCCGGTGAAATTTTTATTTCCAGTCGCGTAGAAATGGGTTTAGGTGTGGTGATTGGTGCAATTACTTTTTCCGGCTCTATTATTGCGTTTACCAAATTGCAAGGTTTGGTATCTGGTAAGCCTGTGAGTTTCAAAGGTCAGCATTTTTTAAATGCCATTTTAGGTTTGGCAATTATAGGTTTGGTGATTTATTTCTGTTTTGATCAATCGCCATGGATATTTTGGACAATGACCGCATTGGCATTTGTGATAGGTGTGCTCTTGATTATCCCCATCGGCGGTGCGGATATGCCGGTGGTAGTTTCTATGCTCAATTCTTATTCAGGTTGGGCGGCAGCAGGAATCGGCTTTACTTTGCATAACAGTGCATTAATTGTAACTGGTGCACTAGTCGGCTCGTCAGGCGCTATCTTGTCCTATATCATGTGCAAGGGTATGAACCGCTCGTTTTTTAATGTGATTTTGGGTGGTTTTGGTGCTGCTCCCAATGCGACTGCAGATGGTAAATCAGCTGATGATCGCCCGGTAAAGCGCGGCAGTGCAGAAGATGCTGCCTTTATTATGAAAAATGCCGGTTCAGTGATTATTGTTCCGGGTTACGGTATGGCTGTTGCGCAGGCACAGCACGCTTTACGTGAAATGGGTGATACTCTAAAAGCTGCAGGCGTTAAAGTGAGTTACGCCATTCACCCCGTGGCTGGCCGTATGCCGGGGCATATGAACGTGCTACTGGCCGAAGCTAATGTTCCTTATGATGAAGTCTTTGAGCTAGATGATATTAATAACGAATTCCAGGCTGCTGATGTAGCTTTTGTTATTGGTGCCAACGACGTAACGAATCCAGCGGCCAAAACCAATCCGCAAAGCCCCATTTTTGGAATGCCGATTTTAGAAGTTGAAAAAGCGCGCACAGTGTTGTTTGTGAAGCGTAGTATGGCTTCAGGTTATGCTGGTGTAGAAAATGAAATTTTCTACAAAGACAATACGATGATGTTGTTTGGCGATGCGAAAAAAATGGTAGAGCACATCGTGAAAAATGTGGCTTGATGAAATTCAAACGTGCTTTGACCAAAAGCACTTTTGTGTTTTTAGTGTAAAACTTTTAAGGTCGATACCTTTATGAAGATTGAACATTTTGCAATAAATGTTGCCGATCCCGTCGCCATGGCCGACTGGTATGTGAAAAACATGGGTATGACCATTGTGCGCAAATCAGATAGTGCGGCCCTGACACATTTTTTAGGCGATAACAGCGGTCAGGTAATGGTGGAAATTTATAACAATCCGCCCGATCAAGTGCCCGACTATGCGAGCATGAATCCATTGTTGCTGCATCTTGCGTTTGTGTGTGAAAACCCGACGCAAAAGCGTGCTGAGCTGGAAATGGTTGGAGCTACATTTGCAGAAGAAGTACATATTAAAGATGGTTCGCATTTGGTGATGATGCGTGACCCATGGGGATTGGCAATTCAGTTATGTAAACGCGGAATTCCAATGCTTAAATAAAAAAGCCGCGTTTAACGCGGCTTGTTAGTAGAAGTAAAAGCGGCCTCTAAGCGCCAAGTTCTTTATCAAAAACAGATCTTTCAATAACCGCACCGCGATGGCGAATAATAATGCCGGCGCAACGGATGCCTTGGCGAGCAGCATCTTCAGCCGATGCATTTTGCAAGCGCGCAGCTAAATAACCTGCGTTAAAGGTATCGCCAGCGCCAGTTGTGTCAATTACATTCGCAACAGGCGGTACAGGAATATGAACTTGTGAATTGGCAGTAATAATCACGGCATCTTCAGCGCCGCGTTTTAAAATTAATTCGCACAAATTGCAATTGGAGTAACGAGCTTTGCAGCCTTCGATGGTGTCGTCGCCCCAGAGTAAAAGTTCGTCATCAAGAGTCAGGAGCGCAATATCAGTATGTTGCATGATTTGTAGCATGGCTGCTTGAGCTTCTTGCTTGTCGCGCCATAAGCGCGGGCGATAATTGCTGTCGAAGGCAACCGTAACACCAGCGGTGCGAAGTTGCTGCAAAACCTTGAGCAGGTGCTGGCGTGATTGCTCGCCAATAATAGCGAGGGTGATGCCACTTAAATAAACGCAATCGCATTGTTTAAGCTTTTGAAAAAGTGCTTCGCTATTTTCGGCAGTAGAAAACAATTCGCGGGCAGGCGCCTCTTTGCGCCAGTAAAAAAATTCGCGTTCGCCATCAGCTGTATTACGAATAATGTACAAGCCTGGTGAGCGACCGGGCAGGCATTGGATCATGCCGGTACCGATGTTTTCATCGCTCATGCGTTGCATAATTGTATGCGAATAGGTGTCTTCACCAAGATTGGTTACATAATCTGTTTGCAATCCAAGGCGTGCCATGTAAACAGATGTGTTGTAAGTGTCGCCTGCAAATGAGAGGGCCATGATGTCGCGATTTTTTGTTTCAGGAGTGTCAATGGGAAAAGGAGCAAGCTCCACCATGACTTCGCCAATCGCTGCTATGTGTGCCATATTAAATTCCGGTTGAAAGATCTGGTTGATAAATAGATAAATTATTTTATAAAAAGTGATCAAAATATATCACTGAAAAAATTGAATGCCCAGAATTATTTTTGAATTAAAAAATCAACTCAGTTGAATTAACGTTTTACATTATTGCGGAAATTATTATGAAAAGATTGAATCAAACGAACCTTGCTGCTTTGCCTGCAGATGTTATTTTGCCGAGCTATGAACGCAGCAGCCTGAAAGCGGGAATTGTGCATTTAGGTATAGGTGCGTTTCATCGTGCACATCAAGCGTTTTATACCGAAGCTGTGTTAAATCAATTCGGTGGTGATTGGGGAATTATAGGTTGTAGTTTGCGTTCGCCAAGCGTACGTGATCAGTTGGCACCGCAAGATGGTTTGTATACCTTGGTAGAACGCTCTGGTGATGGTGAAAAATTACAATTAATTGGCGCTGTTATTAAAAATTTGGTGGGCCCGGAAAATCCCGCAGAATTAATTGAAGTGATGGCGCAACCTAGCATCAAAATAATTTCCATGACCGTTACCGAAAAAGGTTACTGCCATGATCCGGCAACCGGAAATTTAAATATTTTGCACCCGGATATACAGCATGACCTTGTTAATCTGGATAAGCCAAAGTCTGCTATAGGTTTTATTGTTGCAGCACTAAATGCGCGTTTTAAATCTGGAACAAAAAGCTTTACTGTATTGAGTTGCGATAACTTGCCTAATAACGGTGAGGTGTTGGAAAAAGTAGTAAATCAATTTGCAGAAAAAGTATCGCCAGAGTTGGCGAAATGGATTCATGCTAATACTTGCTTTCCTTCCACCATGATTGACCGTATTGTTCCTGCGACTACAGATGATGATCGCCGCGATATTGAAGCACGTATTGGTATGCGCGATGAAGGTGTGGTTATTGCCGAACCCTTTAGTCAGTGGGTTATTGAAGACAAATTTTCCGATGGCCGTCCGCAGTGGGAAAAAACTGGCGCACTTTTGGTTGATGATGTGCGTGTATTTGAAAAAATTAAATTGCGCTTATTAAACGGCTCTCACTCTATTATGGCTTACACGGGTTATTTATCCGGTTTCGACTATATTAGCGAAGTTATGAGTGAGCCTGCATTCGTCAATATGGTGAAAACCTATATGGCGCGCGAAGCTGGTGAGACAATTAATGCTCCTGCTGGTTTTGATATTGAAGCTTACAAGCAGCAATTGCGCGATCGTTTTTCCAATAAGGCGCTCAAGCACCGCACTTGGCAAATCGCTATGGATGGCTCGCAAAAATTGCCGCAGCGTTTATTAGAGAGCTTGCGCGCACAATTAAAATCCAATGGGCATATCGATATTATCGCCTTGGGTGTGGCAGCCTGGATTCGTTATATTTCTGGTGTGGATGAAAAGGGTAATGCAATCGAAGTATCTGATCCCTTGGCTGCTGAATTGCGTGCGCTATGTGATGCTAACTCTGGTAATGCAGAGGCTACTGTGCGCGCCATAGTGGGCTTGCCAAAAGTATTTGGTGAAGACTTGATTCACGAAGAAATATTTATTGCGAATACGATTGGATGGTTAGAAAAGTTTTATGCCCAAGGCGTTCTCAAAACTATTCAAAACGAGTTTCCTGCGAGTTAGTGATCGTTGCTGGCTGGGTTTTGGGCAATGAACCCAATCCCTGCCAGCCTTTTTAAAGTTATTCCAGTTGAGGGAAATGGTCATGAGAATAATATTTTTGCTTTTGGCAATATTAATACAAGTCTCTTGTTCATCCTCAAATACTGCTTCCCAAAATGTTAATGCTTCCGGCAGTGCTCAGGTAAAATCGTCCTGCAATAATAATCCTCATTGCTTTGAAAAAATTCAAGCTGCTATAGATGCCGCTCCGCAAATATCCACAAGTCCTTATCGGATATTTATTGCCGATGGTACCTATCAAGAAAAACTCATTATTAACAAAAATAATATTGAATTGGTTGGGCAATCCTCATCTAAAACTCGAATTGTCTTTAATGACTATGCCGGTAAGGAAGTATCCCCCGGTAAAAACTTAACCACACCAGGCAGTGCGACTCTCACGATAAAAGCTACGGATATTCGCTTGCAGAATTTAACCATAGAAAACAGTTTTGATTTTTTAAAAAATGATGCATTGCCAAGTGATAGTCCGCAGAAAGTAAATGGTAGCCAAGCTGTTGCCTTATTTATTGATGCGCCGAGCGACCGCGTGCTGGTCCGCAATGTCACTATGCTGGGTTATCAGGATACTTTATTTGTTAATTCCGGTCGTAGTTGGTTTGATAAAGTGTTGATTGCAGGTAATGTGGATTATATTTTTGGTAACGGCAATGCGTTATTTACACAGTCTGAAATTAAAACACTTGCACGCGGTAAGCCAACAAGTCCACATGGATTTATTACGGCGCCTTCTACGCAAATTAATTCTAAATATGGTTTAACATTTTTAAGCTGTCGTTTAACGCGCGACAACTCTGTTCCGGACAGCGCGGTTCCCCTTGGGCGTCCCTGGCATCCTACAACTCAATTTGCAGATGGTCGTTATGCGGATCCTAATGCGATTGGAAAAACAGTATTTGTGAATACCTGGATGGATGCGCACATCACTGCCGATGGTTGGTACAGCATGGGTGGTTCAACAAAAGAAGGCGGCAGAATAAATTTCCTGCCAGAAGATTCCCGTTTTTTTGAACATAAAAGTACTGGGCCGGGTGCAATTATTAACGATAAGCATCGTCAGTTAAGTGAGCAGGAAGCAAAAGAAATCACCCGGAAGAATATTCTGGGTGATTGGAATCCAAAATAATGAGCTCGTAATAATTATTGTAAATAACCGAGGCAAGCTTCCACTTCATTGGCAGAGCCCATAATTACCGCTACGCGCTGATGTAAAGCGCTAGGTTCTATATCCAAAATCCGTTGCGATTCATTGAACGCTTTTCCGCCTGCATTTTCCACCAACATAGCAATTGGATTTGCCTCATAGAGCAAACGTAGTTTTGCGGGCTGCTTTGCGTCGCGCGAATCAGATGGATAAATAAAAATGCCGCCGCGTATTAATACGCGATGCATATCTCCCACCATGGATGCGTTCCAACGCATATTAAAACGCTTATTACGTTTTCCAGTTTCACCCGCAATTAAATCGGCAATGTAACTTTGAAAAGAAGATGCCCAAAAACGTTGGTTCGCCATATTCACTGAAAATTCCTGCGTGTCTTGTGGAATGCTCAATGTTGGGTTGGTTAATAAAAATTGCTGGCTGGCGGTATCCAACGTAAAGCAATGAGTTGGGCCGCCAGTGCTAATGACCAATAAAGTAGATGCACCGTAAAGCACGTAACCCGCACAAACTTGTTGTGTTCCGCGTTGCTGAAATTGCAGCGCGCTATTAGTGGCTACATCATTGCGTGCGGGATAAATGGTAAAGATAGTTCCAATTTGCCCGTTCACATCAATGTTGGATGAACCATCTAACGGATCAAAGGCAACTACATATTTTCCATTTTTATTGCCTGCAACAACATCATCCTCTTCTTCTGAGGCGAGTGCACGAACCTGCTCATTGCTGAGCAGGGCATCCTTAATTAATTGGTTGGCAATAATATCGAGCTTCTTTTGGGTTTCGCCCTGAACATTTTCATTCTGGGTTGAACCCAAGACGCCTGCAAGTGCGCCTTTATTGACGCATACAGCAATTTCCTCGGTCGCATCCACAAGATTGTGAATCAAGGATAGTAATTCCGCATTGGCGCCATCCTCGTCCAATACGGAAGCTAATGTTTGTTCAGTGTTTTGCATATGGTACTACCTGTACTGATTAACACAATTAAGGTCGGCAAAAGATTGGTGCAAACGCTTTACCATTGCTTCTTCACTTTTGCGCAGCCACACGCGCGGATCATAGAATTTTTTGTTGGGTTTATCGTCGCCATTGGGATTGCCTATTTGGCCTTGCAAATAATGTTGATTGCTTTTGTAGTAGTCCATTACGCCTTGCCAACTGGCCCATTGAGTATCTGTATCTATATTCATTTTTATGACGCCGTAGCGAATCGCTTCAGCAATTTCTTCTGGTGCAGAGCCTGAACCACCGTGAAATACAAAATCCAAACTATTGTGCGCCAAACCAAATTTTTCACTTACGTAAGTTTGCGAGTTTTTAAGAATAGCTGGTGTCAATTTCACATTGCCAGGTTTATACACGCCATGCACATTTCCAAAAGATGCTGCGATCGTAAATTTATTGCTGATAGTGCTTAATGCTTTGTATGCACGAGCAACGTCTTCAGGTTGTGTGTAAAGTGCGGAGCTATCGATGCCCGTATTGTCTACGCCATCTTCCTCGCCACCAGTGCAACCTAATTCTATTTCCAATGTCACGCCCATTTTGCTCATGCGTTCTAAATAGCGTGCACTGATATCAATGTTTTCATCCAGCGATTCTTCCGACAGGTCTATCATGTGTGAACTGAATAGCGGTTTACCCGTTTGCGCGAAATGCTTTTCGCTAGCGTCAAGCATGGCATCAACCCAGGGCAACAATTTTTTCGCCGCGTGATCTGTGTGCAAAATAACTGGCACACCATAAGTCTCGGCAACTGTATGAATATATTGAGCCGATGCAATCGCACCTAAAATGGAACTTGTATGGCCTTCCAACTTCACGCCTTTGCCAATAAAAAATGCCGATCCATTGTAAGAAAGCTGAACAATCACTGGAGATTTAATGCTGTGAGCGGCTTCCAATGTTGCATTAATTGAATTAGATCCTGCAACGTTAACAGCTGGATAAGCAAAGCCTTGTTGCTTGGCGAATTGAAATAGCACTTGCACTTGGTCGCCAGTGGCAACACCGGGAGCGACTAGATTGGCTAAAGAGTTCATGATGAGTATTACCTACAGTTGATATAAAAATTTTCATTTTTTTCACTGTATTGATGCTCATACCATTGCCTGTTCGGATACTTGTTCGCAAATTGCGAGAAAGTGCCCTGGGTCTAAACTGGCGCCGCCAACAAGCAGGCCGTCTATGTCTTTTTGCTTTAGTAATTCTGTTGCATTAGTTTTATTTACACTGCCGCCGTACACGATGCGCACGCGGTCGGCAATTTCTTCATTGTACAAACGAGTAAGTTCAGTGCGAATAAATTGGTGAACTTCTTGCACCATATCAGGTGTAGCGGCAAGACCTGTTCCTATTGCCCACACAGGTTCATAGGCAATACAAATATCTTTGCCCGCCAAGTCAACTGTATTTAAACCTTCACTCAATTGGGTTAATAAAATCGCTTTGGTTGTGTTAGCGGCACGCTCTTCTTGCGTCTCACCAATACACAACACGGGCAGCAAACCGTGATTAAGCGCAGTTTGCACTTTAACCTGGCAGCCAAGATTATTTTCTGCAAACATAGCGCGACGTTCTGAATGCCCAATGATGCAGAGGGAGCATCCGGCTTCTTTCAGCATTTGCGCAGAGGTCTCACCGGTATAAGCACCAGATTCATAACGGCTTACATTCTGGCTGCCGATGCGCAATTCAGAATACTGCAAAAAAGTCAGCATATCGCGCATATAGAGATAGGGCGGACACACCACAATATCGGTTTCAAAATGTTTGCCAATAAATGAAGCCACCGATGTACAGATCAGATCTATACCACCATTCAGTTTCCAATTTGCGATCACTATGGGTCTACGCGCTTTCATTCGTAACTCTCAATTATTGGCGACACAGTCACCAGCAAAAAATTCGGGGGCAAATAAGCCCGTAATTGCCATGGGCAATTTATACATTAGTACATAAGTAGCGGTTTTGGGCCGATACAGCCTGTCACAGCTGCGGTAGGGACGCGAAATTTCACATTAGGCCGAGGGGCGGTATGTGAGTCTATTGCCAATAGTTGGATGATTTTTTTACTTTGAAAAAATACTACACGCTAGTTTGGGTTGGTGCAACAGAGGGTGATAATAATTTGCTAAAAAATCGCTGCTAATGAGGAAAATATTTCTATTTTTGTTGTGAAAACGGTATACATATTTCGACTAAATTTGCGTAACCGTTTTCATTTTGAGTGATAAAAACAGCCCTTGGAGAGAGGGTTAAAGGGTGAAATCTATAGGCTTTTGAAGCGGAACTACTCCTCTCGTAAAGCATTTGCAGGTTTGGCGCGCGCAACGCTGTAGGCTTGTCCGCCTACCGTTAACCACGCAATGGCAATCGCCAGAATGCCTGCTGTCAGGCAGTAAAAGGGCCCCCATAGCCATAGATCAATTCGTTGGCTAAAGTTTTCCAGCCAGCGATTGATAACATAGAGTGCGATAGGCCAGGCGATAAGATTCGCAAGCACAATCGGTTTGGTGAATTGCCATAACAGCAGTCGCACAATGTTGTTAATGGATGCGCCGTGAACTTTGCGCAAACCAATTTCTTTGATGCGTTTTTCCGCTGCAAAAGAAGCGAGCCCATAAAGTCCCAAGCAGCTAATTAGCATTGCAAGCGTGGCACAAGCGTAAGCAAATTGGGCAATTAAGATTTGGTGTTTGTATTGTTCCTGAATTACTTCATCCAAAAAAACTTCACCTTCAGGTGCGGCCCCAACAACGTTTTTGCAAATTTCCTTAAGCCGCGTAACTAACATTCTGCGATTCATATTTGGGTCAAAACGAATACCTAGAGAGCCATTCTCGGAACTCCATCCGTCGGGAGCTCGCATTAGTATTAGTGGAGCGGCGGGTTTATTTAAATCGCCAAAATGTAATTTGCTGGTCACACCAATAATAGTGGCGACGGTAGGTTGTGGCGAAAGGTTGAAAGTTAGTGTCATTCCTATTGCTTCCTGTGCCGAGGAAAATCCAAAGCCTTTTAGCGCCTGTTCATTAATGATGATATTGGGCCTGTTGCCATCCTCTTCTGGTGGCACAAAGTATTTTCCGGCTATTAATCTAATATCAAACAAACGAAGCTCATCCACGTTGTGGATAAGATTAATAAGTGCCGGGCTGGAATCCTCGATTTTTTGTTTTGAACTGTGAACAGTTTTATATTCACTGAATGTTCCGGGTAGTAATGGCGCCGCCTTGGTAGCCGCAAATACTCCGGGCTCCTTCAAGATTTTTTCTTTGAGGTAATTAATAGTTCCTTTATTGGCTACTAAACTGTTATCGACGAGAAAAACAATGTTTTTGCTTTCATAGCCAAGATCTGTATTTAATACAGAATGTAATTGAGTTGCCATTATTCCAACGGAAACCAGCATGGACGAGGAAATAATAAATTGGAAAATAACCAATAAATTTCTAAATTTAATACTGGAAGATGTTTCGTGTGATTTATTCGCTTTTAAAACTGCCGCAGGGCGTATGCGTGATAAAACTAGCCCCGGGTAAAATCCGGTAATAAAACCCAGGCTGAGCGTTGTACATAGGATGAGGGCGAGCAAACTAAAATCTGTAAAGTATTGAGTTTCTATGTTGATACTGAGGTTGGTGTTCAGCCAGGGTAAAAGTGGTTCTAAAATAATGAAAGTAAGCACTAATGCACATAAAGAAGATAGCAAAGATTCTACTAAAAACTGCGTAAGTATATTTCTCCGCTCCGCACCTAAGGTTTTTCGCAATGAAATTTCCTTTTGACGTCGCGAAAACTTTGCTGTTGCAAGATTAATGTAATTTACAGCAGCTAATACAAAGATAATGACAGCCAGGCTATAAAGAATTGTCATTCTTTGACCTTGCTTTTCTGCACCAAAACCTTTCATGTGCATATCTTTAATGTTTACTAATGTAAAACTAAATTCTTCACTATTTTTCTTGGATTCGCCTCCCCCCATGGGGGGTAAATCTTTATCCAGAAAGTTGGCTAGCTGAAAGTTAATATCGTTTACGTTCGCATTATTTTTTAATTTTACGTAGGTTGCACTGAAGTCCTTCATGAAAAAAATGTTGGGGTCGTCATGCTGGATTGGGTAGTTGCTATTAACAATAACATCCATTGGGCCTCGTAAGCTCGTGCGCTTTGGCGAGTCCGCAACAACGGCTATTACTTTATATATTGGGTTAACAGGAATATCTTTTTGGCTGGGCACATAGGAATTTGAATTTATCTCTATCGTTTTTCCAATAGGGTCTTTTTCGCCAAACAATTTTTTGGCTGTACTTTTTGAGAGTATGAGCGATTGCTTGTCGGTGTAGAATCCCTTGGTGTCACCCTGAATGGCTTCCAAAGAAAAAATATTGATGATGCTAGGTGTTATATAGCTAATGTGCTGTCCGAGGCTATTTTGAGCTTTATCCTTTTCATTTATCAGCTTTACTTTTCCGTCTACAGTTGCGATGTTGCCGATATATTCGACGTCACTTAATTTATCCTGGATTAATGTCATTTGGCGTAAGCTGGATATGGTGTCCAGCTTTACCGGTGTGGCGCGAGCAATGAATACTTGCTGTAGCTCAAATATTCTATCGCCATCTTTCCATTGCTTATCCCATGTGAGCTCGCTGTAGTTGACGATTAATATAACCGTGGTAGTTGCCAGGCCTATAACCAAGCCTAAAATTGCTACTAGCGATTGCACCTTATTTTTAATTAGGTTGCGCAATGCAATTTTCAAATAATTATGAAGCATGCCTTTCTCGTTAACAAAAATGAAAAATTAGATTAAAGCGAAAAATAATTACTATTCTTCCCTTAATGCATGTACAGGCTTTTCGCGTGCAACCAAAAGCGCTTGACCACCAACGGTGATCCAGGCAATTAACAGCGCTGCCAAGGCAGATATTAAGCAAAAAACGGGACCCCATTGCCAAATATTAATGCGATTGATAAATTGCTCTAGCCAACGAGAGCCTGCATAAAGCGCAATTGGCCAGATAACAATGTTGGCGAATAAAACCGGCTTGCTAAATTGCCACAACAGTAATCTGACGATATTTGAAATGGACGCTCCATGCACTTTGCGCAGTCCGATTTCCTTTCTTCGATTATTGGTTGCATGTGTTGCAAGTCCATACAAGCCTAAGCAACTAATAAAAATTGCTATGCCAGTAAACATATAAACAAAACGAGCAATTAAATTTTCATTTTTGTATTCATCGGCAATTGCATCTTCAATAAACCAAGTATGAGGCATGTAGCCTAAAGATTGCTTCCAAATACTTTTGATGCTTTCTGTGATTGCTTTTCTATCATTACCTTCGTAACGGAGAGCAAATCCTATTGGCATACCTGTACTGCTAATTGGCCAGAAAAAGCAAGGAGCGTCGGGGGCATTGAACGAACCAATGTGAATTGCTGCGGTTACTCCTACGATGGTCATTTGCATTTTGTAAGTACGGCTATAAGCAACATAGATTTGTTGATTGATAGCGTCTTCGGCATTTTTGAAGCCTAGTGGCGCAAGCGCTTGCTCATTGATATAAATTTTGTTCTGTATTGCGGATCTGTTTTCGTCCGTATTTACGGGGGCAGAAAAATATTTACCTGCAATGAGTTTAATATTAAAAACTTTCAAATCATCTGGCCCGGCCAACTGGGCCTGTTGAAGTCCGATAACTGTGCTTGGTGCATTCCCTTGTCTTGAAACAAGCATCTGTTGACCGTACTTTCCCGGGAGCGAAGGCATGGCCAGCGTTACTAATTGCACACCGGGTATTTTGGAGATTTGATATTTAATGTTTTCAACACTTCCACGATTGGCTGCGCTTAGTGCTGAATGAGTGGCAAAAATAATGTTTTTAGTTTGATATCCCGGATCTAGCGTCTGAGCCTTATGCATTTGTGTCGCTATGATAGAAACGCTGGTAATCATAACGCCGGAAATAATAAATTGGCTAACAACAAGGCCTTTGCGAAATCTAATGCTAGTTAAGGATTCAAGGGACTTGTTGGATTTCAAAGTGGCAGCCGGATTGAATTGCGACAGATAAAAACTTGGATAAGCTCCTGACACTAATCCAACTGTCAATGCCATGGTAAATAAGTATCCAAGAATTTGAGGGGCATAGGTATAACTTATTTCTATATCGAGATTAACTGTGGATTTAAGCCATGGAATGCACAGTTCTATACAGATTAAGGAAATTAATAATGCCAAAATGGCGATTAATAAGGACTCACTTAAAAACTGATGAATAATATTTTTCTTTGACGCGCCAAGAGTTTTACGTAATGCAATTTCTTTTTGCCTGCGTGAATAGGCTGCCAGTGCGAGATTAATATAATTAATACTAGCCATTAAAAGAATAATTGCAGCTAAGCCAAACAGCATCCAAATTTTTTCTATCTGTCCGGTAACATTTGATCCTTTTAGGTGAGCATCTTTAATATTTAAAAAGCTAACAAGATGTATTTCACTGGATTTTTTGCCATTTACAAGAGGGGAAGATGTAAACTCATCTTGCAACTTGGGCAATCTATTTTGTATTTTTAATATATTCGCATTTGGCTTTACTTTTACATACATAACTAAGGCTTGGCTGAAGGCAGCGCCTTTACCCGGTTCAGGTGTTGTGATTTTCTGAAGATGAATGAAAATGTTTTGGCGCAAAATACTGGTTTTATATGGGCTATTGGCTATTACAGCAGCAATTTTAAAATCTTTATAAGTCGTGGGTCGGCTATTCGCTTCGGCGGGATGTATTTCAGAAAGCACTAAATTCGTTGTTTCTATATTAATTGTTTTTCCAATGGCGCTTTCTCGTCCAAAAAGCTTTTTCTCTAATTCTTCTGTGATAACGGTAGTTGATTCATCTGTATAAAAATCTTTTAAGCTTCCTTTAGCTATTGGGTAATTAAATATCTCGAAAAAGTCGTTATCCACGGCTGAAGCGTATTCTTGAAATTCTTCATTATTGTTAGTTCCATTTCTTATGATTCTTACTTTTGTTTCATTTTGATTTTGACGGGAAATGTGTTCAATCTCGGGAATTTTTTCCTTTATTATTTCGTAAATGTCAGTGTATACAAATGGCGATTTTCGATTTTCATTCTGGAAATTAACCGTTGATTCTATTTGAAAAATACGATCGCTATTTTCCCAATGGCGATCGTAATTCATTTCCGTATAGTTAATTATGATAATAATTGCGCTTGCTGCAAAACCTACAGCCAAACCTATTATGGTTAGTGCAGAGTGAATTTTATGCTTAAGCAGGTTGCGTAAGGTGGTTATTAAATAATTTTTAAACATTCTAAGTTCCTTTACGCCACCGAAAGTTGGCTTTGTGCTACTACTTTTCCATCAAACAAATTGATTCTGCGTTGTGCGTACTCAGCATGTTCCGCTGAGTGAGTTACCATGATTATGGTGGAACCTTCCTGATTTAATTTTTTCAGTAGCGACATAACCTCTTGGCCGCGCGCAGAATCGAGGTTTCCAGTAGGTTCGTCAGCAAGAATAAGTTTTGGGTTGGCAACTAAAGCTCGGGCTACGGCGACGCGCTGTTGTTGGCCGCCGGAGAGCTGGCTGGGCATATGTTTTGCGCGGTGTTGGATTTCCATTTTTTCGATAACGGCTTGCACGCGTTGTTTGCGTTCGGCAGCAGAAATCTTGTGATAAAGCAGAGCTAGCTCTATGTTCTCAAAAACATTTAATTCATCGATCAAATTAAAGCTCTGGAAAATAAATCCAATGTTTTGTTTGCGAATTTGGCTTAACTTGGCTTCCGGGTATGCTGCAATGTTTTCGTTATTAAATTCGTATTCGCCGCCGTCAGGGCTATCTAACATGCCAAGAATGTTTAACAATGTTGATTTTCCGCAACCAGAAGGCCCCATGATGGCAACAAACTCACCGGACTTTATTTCAAAGCTCACCTGGCTTAGAGCCATAGTTTCAATTTCATCGGTGCGAAATATTTTTTGAATGTTGTTAAGTTTTATCATCGTGTTATTCCTGCTATTTTTATTGGTTAATATTAAGTCGGTCTATATCGACGTAACTGGTGTAGGGGCTGGTAATGACTTGTTCGCCTACATCTAGCCCTTCCAACACTTCGATAAAATGAGTGTTTCTTCTGCCCACGCGAATTGTTCGTCGTACAGCCGTTTTTTTGTCGGATGCGACAACGAAAATCCAATTACCTCCGGTTTCTTGAAAAAACGAACCATTGGGAATCAAACGTGCGCTTATGTTTTCGCCTAGTTGCAAGCGCATTTGTAATGTTTGGCCTCGATTTAAGTTTTTGGGTTGATCTTTACGAAATACAAAATCTACGCGAAATTGCCCGTCCTTAACTTGTGGGTATATTTTTTTAACTTCAAGCGTATAAAGCTTTTCATCAAATGTCATTTCTGCAGTCTGGCCAATAAAAACGCGTGACATATAAAACTCATCTACAAGCGCTGCCAGCTTAAAATTTACCGGATCATCAATTTGGCCAAAACGCTCGCCGGGCTTTAGCGATTGACCAATCTCCACATCGAAAGCGGTAAGTCTGCCGCCGATAGGTGCTTTAACATTTAAACTATCCAAATTTTCACGCGTGAACTCCAGATTGTTCGTCAAATTTTTAACGGAGTCCCCAATCTGTTTCATTTGTGCTTTTTGTAATGCCTGGTCGATTGTGCGGCTTTCCAGTTCCAAGGCCTGTTTCTTTTTTAAAAACTCCAGCTCATCTTGTTCATCATCTAACTCAGATTTTTTAACATAACCCGATTTGCCCATGCCTAGTTTGCGATTGTGTGTACGTTCTTTGATTTTAATTTGATAGCTCAGCTCATTGAGTGCACGTTTGTGTTCCAGCTCTGTGCGTACCAGTGACAGCTCAAGGTTTTGCATGTTGTTAATCTGCTCACTGACCTGTGCTTCGCGGCCTATGGAATCGAGTTTCAATCGCGCATTCGAAATGTCGACAATAGGTTGCCCTTCGCTGACCTCAGCGCCATCTTCCAAATGGATTTTCTCCACACGCCCGCCTTCAATTGCATCCAGATAAACCGTGCGCAGCGGAATGACCTGACCGCGTAGTGGCGTAAAGTCCTCAAATATCCCCTGGCTTACGCTGGCGATTTGGATGCTTTCACCGGCGACTTGTAGCGTCTTGCCCCCGCGCGGGATTGCTACCAGCCAGAGTGCTGCAAGCAGGGCTATGCCAATCCCTATGCTTAAAGGTTGACGCAGGCGTTGCCAGTTTGTTTTGGTTAAAGGTCTGTCCATTGCAATCTTCGTGTTTATTTTCTCAGTACATTGCAATCTCGGGGCCAGCTATATTTGTTTTTTAATTTCAATCACTTACTTAACTTTTGCCGATCTGCTTTATGTTGAGGTGTCCGTATTCGTACACTTGTTGTTCGTATTCGGACGAATTAAACTCCCCTGAAATTGTGTTTCCGGGTGGTTTTATGGCGAAGATTGCAGGGCATATTTTGGTTGTGGACGATGATGAGGACATCTTGCTATCGGCACAGCTCCTGTTGAAACGGCAATTCGATAGCGTCAGTCGCCTGGTCGACCCTACCGGATTGCCGGACTTTTTGGCGAAGCAAGTTGTTGATGTCGTCTTACTGGATATGAACTTCACCTTGGGTGATAACAGCGGAGAAGATGGCTTTTACTGGTTGCAACAACTGCAACAGAAATTCCCGCATCTCGTCATTGTGCTTATGACTGCCTACGCCGGTGTTGAACTGGCGGTGAAGGCGATAAAGGCAGGGGCGACGGATTTTGTGATTAAGCCGTGGAGTAACGAAAAGTTAATTGCAACTTTGCATTCTGCGTTTGAATTGGCGCAATCACGCAAAAAATTATCCTCACTTAGCGCCGAAAATTCCGCGCTCCGCGATGCGTTAAATTCAAAGCAAGAATATTTTATTGGTGAGTCCCCCTTGATGCGCGAGCTGATGCAAAAAGCATCGCGCTGTGCGCCCACACAAGCCAATGTATTAATTCTGGGCGAAAACGGTTCCGGCAAGGAATTGCTCGCGCGCGAAATTCACGCTCAATCAGCCCGTGCAGATAATATTTTTATGGCAATTGATATGGGCGCAATTTCCGAATCTCTATTTGAATCTGAATTGTTTGGCCATAAGAAAGGTGCCTTTACTGGCGCTCAAACAGCGCGTGTTGGACGATTAGTTGCAGCGAACGGCGGAACATTATTTTTAGATGAAATTGGCAACTTGCCCATGCACTTGCAAGTGAAATTGTTGCGAGTGCTTGAGCAGCGGCAGGTAATTCCTGTTGGGGATGAAAAGCCTATTCCACTGGATGTTCGAATTATTGCAGCGACCAATGCACCCTATACAGATTTGACTGACGAAACACTATTTCGACAGGACTTGTTGTATCGCTTGAATACGGTAGAGCTCACCTTGCCACCTTTGCGCCAACGGCGCGACGATATTCCTCTATTGCTTGATTATTATTTGGGTGTCTATGCGCAAAAATATCAACGTAAGAAACCAAAAATATCCCGCCTGACATTGGATGCGTTAACCGCTTATGATTGGCCTGGTAATGTAAGATCGCTGCGTCATGCGGTGGAACGTGCCGTGGTTTTATGTCATGGTGATGAATTGCATGAATCTGATTTTGCGCTTTCGTCTAGGACTAAAACAGACGCTCCTGCACCAAAAAATATTTTGCATTTGGAAACGCTAGAGAAAAATGCCGTCGCTGAGGCTTTAAAAAAATACGACGGTAATATTTCGCAAGCTGCAAAAGAATTGGGGCTGACAAGAACAGCCTTATATCGAAGGATGGATAAATATGAATTATAAATCCTTCAGTTTAAATATCGTGATAAGGCTGCTACTCATTTTATTGAGTATGGCGGGGTTTATTCTTTTAATTCAGAAAACTAGTTTTTGGTTGAGTTGTGCTGCCCTATTTGTGATTTTGGTAATTCAGCTATGGCGATTGTTGATTTATATTGAAAAAACCCATGCGGAAATCAACCATTTTTTTGAAGCTATGGCTGCAGATGATTTCACCCGCGATGGCTCAAAAAAATTCGACACGGAAACTGCCAAGGCGTTGTACAAGAATATCAAGCGTGTGCAGGAACAGTTTCAGTCGCTGCGACTCAAGCATGAGGAATTGATCCGCTATTATGCGGTGCTTCTTGAAAAAGTACCTGTCGCCATTTTGATTGTTGATGGTGAAAATTTGCAGCTCGCTAACTCAGCAGCGCAAAAATTATTTCAGCGCAGCCATCTGGAGCGTGTGGATTATCTTCACCAATTTGGACCGCAATTGGCGCAGGATGTAAAAGCTATTCAGCCGGGGGAGCAGCGTCGGTCGCAATTGCAGCTGCATAAAACGACTACGTCGTTAAGTTTGTCGGCGTCGAGTATTCTGTTATCGGATGGGCTTAAAAAAATCGTCAGCTTAAATCCAATCCAGCGCGAATTAGATAAGCAGGAAATGATGGCATGGCAAAATCTGGTGCAAGTATTTACTCACGAGATTATGAATTCCATGACGCCAGTGGCGAGTCTCAGTAAAACGGCAGCGGATTTATTGGCAGATGTTGATGAAACATCCTTTGTGAAATCGCAAGAGTGCATAGCGGATGCGCAGCAGGCTATCAATATAGTTGGGCGTCGCGCCGATAATTTAATGGGGTTTGTGCAGGCCTACAGGCGCATTGCCAATCCGCCGCAGCTGCAATGTGAGCCGCGTGAGTTGATGCCCCTGCTCGCGGATGTATGCCAATTGTTTGGTGAGCAGGGGCAGGCTAAAAAAATTCAGCTGAAATATAAAGTTACGCCGGAAAATTTGGTGCTTAATGCGGATTTTATTCAGCTTGAGCAAGCCTTGATTAACCTTTTAAAAAATGCGGTTGAGGCAATTGAGGCGGGTTCGAACGGCGAAATAATGTTGCAGGCGTACATTGGTGATGGTGGCAATGTCATTATTGATATTGCCGATAATGGCTGCGGAATTGCGAGCGATAAACTGGAGCAAATATTTGTGCCTTTTTATACTTCGAAGCGTGAAGGCACAGGTATTGGATTGTTTTTAGTAAAGCAAATCATGCAGGCGCACTTGGGCTCCGTATACGCTACTCAGGCAGAAAAAGGCGGTACATTAATTCGTTTGATTTTTTAGCAAAAATAAAAAAGGCTCCCCCGTTTATGTGGGGAGCCTGATAATGTTGGGGGAATTGAAAAGCTAATTACAATCTAAAGCTGTTCAATTCTTTTTGCAGTTCAGCACTTTCCTGAGTCAATTGGCTACCGCTTTGGTTAACAATTTGCGCGTTCTCGGAAACTTTTTCAGAGAGCGCATGAATTGCAGTAACGTTTTTACTAACTTCATTGGCTACCGAACTTTGCTGATGTGATGCAGTTGCAATTTGGTGGTTCATGTCATTAATTACGCTGATGTTTGAGCGAATCTTATCAAGCGCGCCACCTACTTTAGAGGCGGTTTCGATAGTGTCGCGCGCAGCGGCGGTACTGGTATTCATTGCTTGATGTGCTTCATCGGCGGCGCGTTGCAGCTGCACAATAATCGATTCAATTTCTTCGGTAGATGAACGGGTTTTTTGCGCAAGCGAACGAACCTCATCAGCTACCACCGCGAAACCGCGGCCCTGCTCACCCGCACGCGCAGCTTCAATTGCAGCGTTCAATGCGAGCAAGTTAGTTTGTTCTGCAATGGTACGAATTACTTCCATTACTGAACCGATATTGACTGAATTGTTTTTCAAGACTTGAATTTTCTGAGCAGTTGATTCGATTTGATTAGTTAAACGATTTACGTTTTCTAACGAGCTATTAACGATCTCGTTACCTTGTTCTGCCAATACACTGGTAGCGTTGGTGCGCTCAGCAGTATCGCCAGCGTGGCGTGCAATTTCGTTCGCAGATGCAGACAATTCTTCTACCGCAGTTGCAACCAATTCAATTTCGCGCAGCTGTTGAGAGGTAGAGCTTACAGTGCTTTCAGTTGCGTGTGACATAGTAGAAACATTGTGGCGAACTTTCTCGTTCACGTTTACAACGTTGCGAATAATATGTGCGATATGTTCAAGTACGCGGTTAAAGTTGTGTGCCAGTGCGGCCACTTCATCGCGGCTGTCAGTAGAAAGTCTTCTGGTTAAATCACCACCACCATCAGCAATGCTGGAGAGCGAGCGAGTTACTTCCGCTACAGGATTCAATACTAATTTTTGCATTAACAAATAAACAGCGATAAGGCTGGCGAGTAATAAACAAGCCACCACTACGATGTTGTTAATAGATTGGTTGCGCAAAGTTGCTTGCATGGCGCGCTTGGAAAAGGTGATGTCGTAGCTACCGATTTTGGCGTTGTTATAACTAATTTCTACGCCTTGGGATGTAACTTGATTTTCGCTCTTGTCATCATCTTGTGCTTTCGCGAGCACTTGGCCGCGGTGGTCAACAACAGATACTGATGTAATCAGATCAGTGTTCACTAAAGATTTTGCAATGGCTTGCACTTGGTCGAAGTCGTAGGCAAATACAGCTTCTTTAATGGATGAGTTGGTCAGCTCAATCATGGCTGCCTTATCAGCATCGAAATTACTTTCCAGCTTGCTATTGGCGAACTGGTAATTAACTACCGCGACTGCCAAGGATATGGCAACCATAGTGACAAACAAGGTTGCCATGAGTTTTGTTAGTAATGATTTTTGTACCATCGTGTCCCCCGACATGCTTAAACGTATTTTGGATGTATCACAGGTTAGCGGCCTGACTTATCCAAGCTTTAACGGCTACCTGTGTTTTAAATTATGGAATGATCTTAAATCGTCACTCAGGTGCGTTTACTGAGTATAGATGCGGTTTTCTTATTGTGTGTCAAATAGCGTAAAGAATTTAATCAGACAAATAATTGCGGGGGGAGTGATTGATTTAAGGCAGGTTGAAGGCTAGGGGAGGGGCTCTGACACCGCAGGGGTGTCAGAGTTGTAACAGGTTAATCTTCGTCGTTACCGCCGGCCATGCCCAAATCTTTGAGCTTGCGAGTTAGGGTATTACGGCCCCAGCCCAGCAAGTTGGCGGCATCGCGCTTGCGACCGGCAGTATATTTGAGTGCGGTTTCGATGAGTGCGCGTTCAAATGTAGGTACAGCTTCGCTGAGTAATTGGTGTTGGCCTTTTGCCAGGGCTTGGTCTGCCCAGTGACGCAAAGCGCGCTCCCAATCGTCTGCTGGCGCGCTGCCTTCCTTATGTTCAAGCAATTCGGGCGGCAGGTCTTCCACATGAACTTCACGACCAGAAGCCATGACCGTAATCCAGCGGCAGGTGTTCTCCAGCTGACGCACGTTGCCTGGCCATTGCAGGCTGCAGAAGTAATCTTCGGTTTCCGGCAACAGAACTTTGGTATCTACGTTCAATTCGGTCGCTGCTTTATGGAGGAAGAAGCGCGCTAGCTTGGGAATATCTTCGCGGCGATTCGCCAATTTTGGAATGTGGATACGAATAACATTCAGGCGATGGAACAAGTCTTCGCGGAAGCGGTTGTCGGCTACCAAGGTTTCCAAGTTTTGGTGGGTAGCGGCGATGATGCGCACATCCACCTTCACCGGCGTGTGGCCACCAACACGGTAGAACTCGCCATCGGCCAAAACGCGCAACAAGCGGGTTTGGGTTTCAGCGGGCATATCGCCGATTTCATCGAGGAACAATGAGCCGCCGTTGGCTTGCTCAAAGCGACCTTGGCGCTGTGCTGCAGCTCCCGTAAAGGCGCCTTTTTCGTGGCCGAAGAGTTCGGATTCCATCAAATCTTTGGGGATCGCCGCCATGTTCAGTGCAATAAAAGGCTCGTTGCGGCGTGGGCTGTGGCGATGCAGTGCGCGCGCTACCAGCTCTTTACCAGTACCTGATTGGCCGTTGATTAACACGGTAATATTGGATTGTGACAAGCGGCCAATCGCACGGAAAACCTCTTGCATTGCTGGCGCTTCACCGATGATTTCGGTGTTGGCATCGAGCTCGGCTACGACTGGTTGGTCGCTCTTTTGCTCTTGCGCATGGGCCAGGGCGCGTTGGGTCACAGCGACAGCATCGTCCACGTCGAAGGGTTTGGGCAGGTATTCAAAGGCGCCGCCTTGATAGGCTGCTACTGCGCTGTCGAGATCCGAGTGCGCCGTCATAATAATGATCGGAATGTGCGGGTGGGTGTTGTGCAAATTGCTTAGCAACACCAAACCATCAGTTCCCGGCATACGGATATCGCTAATAATGGCGTCGGGCGTATCACGGTTCAGCTGGCCGAGGGCGCTGTCACCTGAGTCGAAAACGCGAGTTTCAATATTGGCCGATTGCAGGGCCTTCTCCAGCACCCAGCGGATTGAGCGATCATCGTCGATGATCCAAACCTTATTAGACTTCTGCATGTTACGCTTCCATTGGTAGGTAGAGTGAGAAACGGGTTTTGCCCGGCTCACTGTGGCACTCGATGAGGCCGTTGTGTTGATGTATCAGGTGTTGCGAAATCGTTAAGCCCAGACCAGTGCCTTCGGCGCGCCCAGTGATCATTGGGTAGAAAATGTTTTCAATCATGTCCGCCGGAATACCGGGGCCGTTGTCGATAATGTCGATGCGGCACACTAACGGATGGTGTTTGCGGCCGATGGTGTATTGGCGTTGGATGCGCGTACGCAACTGAATCACGCCGTTGGTCATTCCTGCTTCCAGCAGGGCTTGCATGGCGTTACGCAGGATGTTCAGGCACGCCTGAATAAGCAATTCTTTATCGCCCATGATATTGGGAATACTGGGGTCGTAATCGCGCACTAACTTAAGCGCGTCATTGCTTTCCGCTTTGATGATGGAGGCAACGCGCTCCAGAGCTTCATGGATATTTAATTCTGCCCATTTCGGCAATTGGTTGGGGCCGAGCATGCGGTCAACCAGATTGCGCAGGCGATCCACCTCATCAATGATGATATTGGTGTATTCGGTCAGGTTTGAGTGCGGCAATTCGCGCGATAGAAGTTGCGCCGCGCCGCGAATTCCGCCCAGTGGATTTTTAATTTCGTGTGCCATGCCGCGAATTAAATTGCGGGTGGTTTCATGTGATGAGGTGACCATTTCGTCGCGGCTGATACGTAGCAGGCGATCTATAGGTTGAATCTCAATAATCAGGCCTTCCTGCTCGCCAAACGGAGTTACTGTGTAGTCAACTGTGATATGGCCGTTGTGGAGCAAGCGCCATTCGGCATGGCGTTTGGTGTAGTGATTGGCTTTGCTAGCTGCAAGTTTGAGCTGTCTTTCCGTCTCTTCAGTTTCAAAGAAGAAATAAGTGATAGGTTCGCCGCGATTGGTTTCACAGCTCATTGCCAAGAGCGCCTCAGCCGCTGGATTCATATGAATCAGCAGAAGGTTGTTATCAACCAGAACTATGGCCGTGCTTAAGCTATCGAGCAGGGGCTTGTAGATATCGCGGTCAGTCAAGTCGCTTCAAACTCCAAAATGCCTTGGGAAGGTGCAGTTGCTTTGATGCAAAGAAATGCAAAAAGCAAACCAACTGCCACAAAGCCTGAAATTGGGGCGTTTCAGCGTTCTATTCTAGCGAATCTAAATTTTAAGCGCCTCATTTTGGTGCTTGGCGTTATTTCTTGGGCACGGGTGGGGGAGTACGCTTTATTAAAGGGCGCATCACAACGAAGGTTGCAGCTTTTGATTGGGCGAGCTCATTGCCGTCCCTATCCACAACGGAAACCTTGACAGAATGTTCTCCGCGTGGAGGTTCTACAAGGGTATATGAAAGCTCAGCAGTTTTGATTATTAGGTTTCCATCCAGTTTATAAGCCAGGATATCTTCGTTTTGAAGGGCCCGATTCAAGGTAACCGAGATGGTTACGGAGCGTTCATCTGGAAGCAATGTTTTGCCGTTTTCTGGTGCAAGGAGATGGAGCTCATAGTCCAATGGATCAATTCGTGGGTTGGGGGGAATATAGGCTGGTGCAGCTGGCGGTGGTGGTGTCGTATTAAGGCTTTTAAGCTCGATCGGCTTCGCATTAGTGTTTGGAGGGGGGGTATCACTAAAGGTGACTTTGCCATTTTTATCCACTGTTTTATAAATCTCGGCACTCGCGAAGCTGGAGACCAGGCAGATAAATAAAAAAGCTAGGTAAGAAATCATTCGGGGCATATTCAGTATCTCAAGAGGTTTACCCAAAAGATTACTCGCCATCGCCAAAAAGAAAAAGCCCGCAGATGCGGGCTTTCTCACAACTCGTATCAACTTTCGCTGATTACACGCTGTAGTAGAGTTCAAATTCTACTGGGTGCGGAGTCATGTTAACGCGTTGGATCTCGCCTTTCTTCAATTCGATGTAAGCATCGATGAAGTCTTTAGAGAACACGCCGCCTTTCAGCAAGAACTCGTGGTCAGCTTGCAAGTGAGACAAAGCTTCTTCCAAAGATGCACACACTTGTGGAATCTCTGCTTCTTCTTCTGGCTCTAAGTCATACAAGTCTTTAGTTGCTGCTTCACCTGGGTGAATCTTGTTCTGAACGCCGTCGATACCAGCCATCAAGAGTGCAGCGAAGCACAAGTATGGGTTAGCAGTTGGGTCTGGGAAGCGAGTTTCGATACGTTTTGCCTTCTCACCAACGGTGTAAGGAATACGGATAGAAGCAGAACGGTTACGCGCAGAGTAAGCCAACATTACTGGAGCTTCGAAGCCTGGAACCAAGCGCTTGTAAGAGTTGGTAGAAGCGTTACAGAAAGCGTTCAATGCTTTAGCGTGCTTGATGATACCGCCGATGTAGAACAGAGCAGTCTCAGACAAACCAGCGTAAGCGTCGCCTGCGAATTGGTTTTTGCCATTCAAAGAGAAAGACTGGTGAACGTGCATACCTGAACCGTTATCGCCGATTAATGGCTTAGGCATAAAGGTAGCAGTTTTGCCGTATTGGTGAGCAACGTTGTGGATGCAGTACTTGAGGATTTGTACTTCGTCCGCTTTCTTAACCAAAGTGTTAGCGCCTACGCCGATTTCACATTGGCCAGCGTTAGCTACTTCGTGGTGGTGAATTTCAATTTCCAGGCCCATAGCTTCCATAGCGTTACACATAGCGCCACGGATGTCGTGCAATGAGTCTACTGGAGCAACTGGGAAGTAACCGCCTTTGATGCGTGGAGCGTGGCCGTGTTTACCTTCAACGTCGTCACCTGACGACCAAGCAGCTTCTTCAGATTTGATTTTGTAGAAAGCGCTACCCATTGAGCTGTTGTAGTGAACGCTGTCGAAAATGAAAAATTCTGGCTCTGGACCGAACAATGCTTTGTCGCCCAGACCAGTTGATTTCAAGTACTCTTCAGCGCGCAAGCCGATAGAGCGTGGGTCGCGGTCGTAACCTTGGCCAGTAGCTGGTTCAACGATGTTGCAACGAATATTGATAGTAGCTTCGTCGTAGAATGGATCCAACACAGCGGTTGAATCATCAGGCATAAGGATCATGTCTGAATCGTTGATGCCTTTCCAGCCAGCAATAGATGAACCATCGAACATCTTGCCTTCAACGAAGAAGTTGTCATTCACAACGTGAGACGGGAAAGTAACGTGTTGTTCTTTACCGCGGAAGTCGGTGAAACGCAGGTCAATCCAGCGCGCTTCGTGTTCTTTGATCAGGTCTAAAGTCTTAGACATTGAATGCCTCCAAGTGTTTATAGCTTTATTGATTTAGCTAAGGTCAGTGAAATTTTTCCCGCTTTCATCCGCCGCTCATCCACTTGCAATGAGCGGGCGAGGTTAGGGTGTTCGAAAAGGGGCAAAATATATGCCATCCACCGAAAATAGCAACAAGTCTTTAAAAATAAGGGCTCGGAAAAACAGCTATTTTGTTGAGGGCACCAAAGTGGTGCTAAAGATGGTGCATTGGCATCATTATGGTGCATTTTGCGCTTTTGTGGTGCATCTTGGATTTTGTTGTGTGGTCAAAAAGCGCTCATTTTGGTTTCGCGAATAAAGGGGATGTGGGAGGTGTATAGGCGTTTCAGTGCTGTTGCTTGGTGTAGGCTGAGCGCCCGCGTTGAAGACTAAGAATAAAGCTCACGCCATCCACAGTGTTCTCCACAACAATAGTTCCCCCCATTTTCGCCATATAGGTTTTCGCTACAAAGAGACCTTGGCCGCGGTTGCCATTGGCCGCTGAGTCAGGTTGGTCGGATACGCCGTATTCAAAAATTTTATCTATCAAGCTTGCGTCTATCTGCGGCCCTTTATTGTGAATAGTGAAGCTTGCAAGGGTTTCGCTAGTGGTAAGGTTTATGGTGATTGCTGTTTCGTGTGCTCGGTAGCGTTCGGCGTTGCGCAATATATGTGTGACTACATCTTCTAAAGAATACTCATCGGCGCGCACCATAACGGCGGTTGCAGGGCCGATAAATTCGACCTTGGGAATGCCAACGCAAGGCGCGTTTTCCGCTATGTTTCGCATAAAGTTCACCAAATCAATTTCGGTCACTTGTAAGGTAGTTGACTGAAATGCTTCGCTGGGTGAGGCGCTGCCGTAAAGTACGCGAATAGCCTGTTGCATGCGTTGAATGTAGCGATGGCTTTGGTCGTCGGTGTTATTGTGTAGCGCCATTAAAGATTGCAGCGGCGACATAATTTCATGGCCGACTGCATGCCACATTTCTTTTTCTTGCTCAGCGCGAATAGCTTCGCGTTCTACATCTTCTTTTACGCGGCGCAATAAATTATGCAAACACGTGGCGAGCACGCCAAGTTCATCGTTATTACGTAAATCATTGACATCGAAGCGCTCCAATCCTTTTGCGCCCATTACTGTTTTTGAAAGTGCGTCTGCACGTTTTGTCAAAATAGTAATGCGGCGAATGATGCGAATCTCTATTAATAACCAGGCGAGAAAAAGCGCAATCAACATGGCGCCCACGAACCAGGAGACACGGGTGGCGACCACGCTTAATGTTTTGCTAACACTGCGTAGGTCTCCGGTTAGCGCAATCTCATAATTGTTTAATGGTGTGGTAATTACCTCACGGCTAGCGAGAGGTTTATCGTATTCGTTTACCGGTAGATGGCGAATAAACTTTGTTAATAAATTCCATGACTCATCTGCTTGCTCAATCGCGCCAGTTAATTTTACCAGTGTACGATCATCGCCCAAATTTTTGATTTGCAGGGTTTCACCCGGCAATAGAAGATTTTGTAAATCTGTTAGTGAGAAGGGAACTGAGGTTGTTTTGTGCCGGCTATCAAAAATAGGTATATCACTATTGGGTGCGAGTACTTGCAGTTCAACCTGAATTTGGTTGAGATCTTCTGGCGGCCATACAGGTTTGCGCTTTTCAAATAAAGCTTCTTGAAACGCTGCTATAGGCAAGCGCAAAGAAAAGAAAGCATCTTTTAAACAAGTGTCTTCAGTCTGGCCGGGTTGGGCGCAGCTCGCCTTTTGCCAAATCCAACCGCGAAAATCACGTTCAGGTCTTGCCCCTTCTTTGTCAACATTACTTGCTAAAAACCCGGTTAAGCGACCGCGTGCAGCCTGGGCAGGACTGGTGAGCGGTTCTTCTTCAAATAATGCGACCCAGCTATAAGTTTGGCCGCGCAGTGATACACGTACTTGTACGCGGTGTGCGAGTGAAAATATTTGTTCGCGCCGTTTGTGTGAAACCAGATCTTCGCTAACGAAATTACCTGCGACATAAATATAGCCGCCTGCCCAAGGATTGTTGCCAATACCTACACAGAGCGATCCTTTGTCTCCATATTGTAGTAGGCACCCCGACATAGCGATGGCTTGTTGAACTTTACTTTGATCGTCAAAATCCAATGCAGAGAAAGGTAATAGTAGAGGATGCAGTTGTGCACTTTCGCCAGTGGCAGGTGGATTTAGCAATGCCATTTGCCCGGTGGGATGGCGCAGGGTAGCTGAGATTTGTTGCTGTGTTTTTTTAAAGTTAATTAAGTAGTTGTCGTAGCTAAGTTGTTTTTCCTGTTGTAGCAGCGATGCTGCCAGCGCTAGAGTCGATAAGGCTAATAATAAGAATGCGCCACGAAAAACCAGCCGCAACCTATAGCGAGCTAACCACGCGAACATGATTATTGTTTTCCCGTATTTGAATTATCTGCCCAGCGAAATCCACGCATGGGCACATTTTCAATACATTCAAAATCTGGATCAATTTCGCGAAAGGCTTCGCGGATTGTGCTGACATGTTTGCGAATGTTTTCGCGGTTGCGCCCGCTTTTTACCACTTCATATAAATCTTCGTAGGAAACAACTTGCCCGCGTTTGGCAAACAAAGTTGCGAGAATTCGCTGTGCGGTGAGCGGCAAATTAATGCGCTGTCCGCGCCAAATAGGGCTGCGCTGACGGAGCGGGTCCATATTCAATTCAGATTCTGCTGAATTTTTGCTTTTCACGTTTTGTTCCTGGTGCTGTTTGCGTTCTTTTACCGCGCGCAAAATTTCCAAAAAAGTATCTATAAAGTCGCTTTCTTCGAAAGTGGTTTTTTGCAGGTAATCCCACGCATCCAACGCTTTCATAATGCTGCGATAAATAGTGGCAGGCATAGCTGACACCACCAACACTGGTGTTGCTTTTAGTTTATTGATGGCATTGATGATAGCAACACCCGCGTGGCGTTCCCGGCCGAGTTCGATATCGAGCACAATCAGATCGTAATTCTCGCGTTCAATTGCGGCTTCTGCATCGTCGCGGGTAAACCACTGCTCAATGACTATGTCGGGCTTGGCAGATTCAATCCAGAGTTTTAGCTGATTGCTGGTGGGCAGGTCATCTTCAATCACTGCAACTTTTATAGGTCTACTCACAATCATCTCCGTTTTTGAGTGCAGGCCACAGTATAACTCTGGTTAAGACGAAGTGGCATGATGCGGTTGTGAGCATTTCTTCACGCGCTGGATTTTCCCTTCATGGGCACGAATAACTGTTCATGGATGATGAAGTTTGTTGCCCTGCGCCTGCGTTGAACCTTCCGATGAACACCAACCATGATAGGCCTTAAGGATGTGCAGGAAAATTTACCTGCTCGCCGATTTGCCGTTTCATTTTCGCTGTTTTATTTTTCAGGGAGCCCATCATGTCTGAACGTTTTAAGCAGGTTTTACAAAAAATTATTTCTGCATTGTCATTTGGTGCATCAAAAGGTGCGGCCGGTGTGGGTAGTGGTTTACGTTCTGCTTCGGGCCTTGTGCGTGAGAGCATGCCCGGCAGGGGGGGATTGATTGCGCTTGGGTTAGCTGGTGCATCAATTTACTTTGTTTACAACCATCCTCCGGTGCAGACAATTTCGCATGGGTATATTGGTGTGCGCAGCAATCAATTGAATGGTGATGTGGTGCTTTTGCATGAAGGTACTGCATGGGTAATCCCGGGTTTGCACGAGCTGCGTGAATACTTGTTGCAAGATATGAGTTATCGCCCAAGTAAAGTTGAGGATGATGCACCTTTCCAATCTATTGAGGGATTGTCTTTGGGCGTGGATTTAACGGTGCGCTACGCGATTAACCCCGATATGTTGGTGAAGACTTCGCGCAACTTACCCGATGATATTGAAGGCGATTTGGTTGATCCCACAGTACAGGGTGTGATTTATAAAATATTTACCCGCTACACAGTGCGTGAAATTTTTTCGTCCAAGCGTGCGGAAATCCAGCAGCAAATTGAAGCGGAATTAAAGCCCAAGATGAGTGCGCAAGGTTTGCTGTTACGCAGTGTAATGATCGGCAAAATTAATTTACCTGCTGATTATAAGCGTGGGATGGAAAATCTTTTATCGGCTGAATTGGAAAGCGAAAAAATGCGTTACACACTCGAATTAAAGGAAAAACGAGTGAAGGAAACCGAGCTGGAAGCCACTGCTGAAAAAGTTCGCCGCGAGACTGAAGCCGCCGCTTCTGCCAATGAGCAAATTATCGCTGCAAAAGCACAGGAAGAGGCTATGAAGCATGTTCTTCCGTTCAAACAAAAACAAATTGAGCAGCGCCAACTTGAGGCCGAGGCAGACAAAGTATCGCGCATCAAAATGTCTGAAGGTATGGCGCAGGCACGTGTGATTGAAGCGCAAGGCGAAGCTGACTCACGCCGTAAATTGGCTGATGCAGAAGCCTATCGCCAGGATTTGGTGGGGAAAATTGCGAGCGAGCAATTAGAGCGTGATGGTGCCTTATTAACGAAAAATCCGCTGCTGATTCAAAAGACCATGGCTGATAAGTTGTCGGATAAGGTTTCAGTCATTATCGCTGCACCGCCAGCTGACGGTGGTTTTATTGGCTCAGGCTTGCTGGGTTCCGGCAAAGCTGTAGCGGCACAGTAAGGGGCGCATCATGATGACTTTGCTGGCCGCTGCTCTGGCCATAGTAACTCTCGATCAAGCTCCCTTGCGTGCATCACCACGTGACTCTGCCCAGCAACAAGTTGTGCTCTGGCAGGGCGATAGTCTTGAGGTGCGCGGTGAAAAAGCAGATTACCTGCAGGTGTACGATCACAGGCGCGAGCGCGCTGGTTATGTGAAAGCATCGCAAGTTCGCCAGGTTTCAATTGAACCAGACGCGGCACCTGAATCCCTCGCAGTGGTGCGTTTCCTGCGCGATACCCCCGGTGCTGAAGCCTTGGGCATCAGCTACGTGGCGACTTACTTAAAAGCAGCACCTGCTGAAGCTATAGGGGCAGAAGTTTTTGATGCAATGGGTGTTATGGCCGAGCGTTTGGCGAAGCGCGCTTCATCACGTAAAGCCAAGCAGGATGACACGGTTATAGCGGCACATTTGGAAGTGGTTGCCTATTACGGTATCAATATCCAAAGCTTTGAGCGCGATGGTCGAGTGCAGTTATGTTATGAGGGCGAAGCCTTTCGTCGTGTGCTGGGTATGGATGCTACATCAGTACAAAAAGCGCGCGCCGCATTGGCGGTGACGAGGCAGGATTGCCTAGACCCTGCAATGACAGTCAGCCAAAGAGTGAGCATAGATGCATGGCGGGCAGAGGTAATGGATAAGGTAGCTTTGACGGATGATTTACCTGAATACCTTAAGAATCGCGTGCGTATGCGCCGCGCTGGAATATGGGCGGCAATTGCGCACCAGCAAGCACGCCAGGATGCAGATAAATCCCAGGCCGCGGCAAAACGCGCACTGTTTGAATTAATGGGCGTGAACAAGATGGAGTTTACCGATGAAGATAATTGGGCTTACACGGATGCAGCAATCCGAGTAGGTGCAAGCCGCTGGGCGGCAGAAACTTTGCCTGTAAACAAAGCAAATCTCAGTCTTGTCTCTCGTGCTGGCGAGCCGGGTGAAACCTGTGTGTTGCTTACCGATGCCAAGCATTCAGCTGAAAATCCCTTAGCTAAACGCTGCACTTATAGTCAAGTTTGGCTGGCTTCTGCACGCGTAAACAGCAGTGCATCTGCTTTGGCCTTAGCTGTGCAACCTATGGCGGGATGGCGTGAGTTGTGGTTGTTCCATCGCACCGAAAATGGCTGGTTGATTGACGTATTGCCGCCCGCTGCAAGCGACCCGGAGTTGGGTTATGTGGAGTTCGCGGGTTGGGTTCCTGCGACCGACAAGTTTTTGGTCGCGCGTGAAATCAAAGTGGATAGTCGTTTCAAGCGTAGCTTTGATTTGGTGAACATTGCCAGCCTACAAACTGAAAAATCGGCGGATAAACCGGAAAACCTGACGGCGTTTTATCGTTGGCAAGATCCACAGTGGAAGCAGCAGAATCTTATTATTCGATAATGTGTTGGTGCGGTGGAAGGGGTTTGCTTTTACAGGTGGCACTGCTTTAATAATGGCAGCCTGTGCCTGTAACAACAGTCACAGAAATCCTCCGCGCCGCTTTTACCGAGCCTGCGCTCCACTGCTTAGGGACATGCTAGACAAGATGATAAAAAAAATATTTTTCGCGGTTGCTATATTCAGCTGTTTGGGTTGCTACGCCAGCGAAGCTAACGAAAAAGTGTTGCTGGATCAAATTTTGGATGCACACCGGGCCATGGTGGTGTTATTGGCAAAAGGTAATTCCAATGATCCGCTGGCCGATAATGTTTTTGCCGCGCGCAATGCTTACTCAGTAAAACAGGAATTGATTGAGCAATTGTTGAGTGGTGCAGAATCAGCTGCTAACAGTAAGCAGGCATTGACTGCTACGAGCAAAGCGCTGATTGATTACAGTGAACGAGTCAAACAGCATCCGGCAGACTTGCTTGCCTTTAGCGATCTTTACGATGAGCTGGAGGCTATTGAAAAAGAGCGCAAGTTGCCAGCGAATGAAATAGCGAAATTTGATGCTTCATTAAAATATTTTAAATCTGTATTGCAGCGATATCGTGCTGACTACGGGAAATTAGTGGAAGGCTTAAAGCGTGGTGACAGTTTCGAGACTTGGAGCGACTATTTAAAATTTTTAAACAGCACGCTAACAGTAAATGAACTGCTACAAACTTACGCAAAAGAACAACCGCATTTATTTCGCTATATGACGCGCGGTGAGAATAATGCAAAAACAAAAACTGACGCGCTAGTTGATCAGGCTCCAAAAATTATCTGGGGTAATAATCTTCCTGAAAAAACCGTTGTACTGACATTTGATGACGGCCCACATGCGCGCAACACACCTCTCATTCTCGACATCCTTAAACAATATGATGTGCGTGGCTACTTCTTTAGCTTGGGTAAAAATTTGGGTGATAGCGATGGTAAATCTGTCACAGCAACACGTAACGATGCTGTTGTAAAACGTATTGTTGCTGAGGGCCATATACTGGCTAATCACAGCTACAGCCATGCGATTCTCACCAAACTCGATCAAAATGGGCGCGCCGGGGAACTCAGCAAAACCAATTTGCTGATTAATAAAAGTAATGGCCAAACCAATAGCTTATTTCGTCCACCTTATGGCTCCCACGATAAAGAGTTGGATGCGCTCGCCGCGAAAGACGGCATGATATCGGTGATGTGGAATATTGATTCCATGGATTGGGCTGATCCAATTCCTGAATCCATTGCTGATCGCACCATGCTTGAATTGGAAAAAACCAAAAAAGGTATTTTGTTATTTCACGATATCCATAAGCAAAGCATGCTGGCATTGCCGAATATTTTAGCTGCACTGGCTGAGCAAGGTTATCGTGTAGTTACACTCGATGGCCGCAGCTTTAGCGAAAACTCCAGCGGTGTGCCACGGGTACAAGCAGCCCCTACAAATACCTATGGAAAAAGCTGGGCAGTGGTCATTGGAATTAATAATTATCAGTCATGGCCCAAATTGCAGTATGCCGTTAACGATGCGCAATCGGTGGCGGAACATTTGAGTAGCAAGCTCGGTTTTGCGAAAGAAAACATTATTACTTTGTTTGATAAAGATGCGACTTCTGAACGCATCACCGAAGTGCTCGGCTACCAAATGGCTGACCCAAAAGTGATCAAAGAAAATGATCGCGTATTTGTGTTTTACGCCGGCCACGGCGCCACACGTGAAATGCCCGGCGGAAAATCGCTCGGCTACATTATTCCTGTAGATGCTGATGCAGAAAAATTTCAAACCCGTGGCATAAGCATGACGCAACTCAATGATTTTTCTGCGTTGATTCCTGCAAAGCATGTGTATTTTGTGATGGATAGTTGCTACAGCGGTTTAGCTTTGACCCGCTCAGGTGTAAGTGTTGGGCAGTCCGTAAATTACATTCAACAAATTACTGGCCGCAAAGCGCGTCAAATTTTGACTGCCGGTGGTGCTGATCAACAAGTTGCCGATGGCGGGCCGGGCGGACATTCAATTTTTACCTGGACTTTTTTGCAAGCGCTTGAAGGTTTGGCTGATACAGATAACAACGGTTATGTCACTGCTTCTGAACTTGGAACCTATGTTGCGCCGGTAGTCGCAAGCTATTCAGATCAAACACCTGCGTTCGGTAATTTACTTGGCAGCGAAGGTGGCGATTTTGTGTTTAAAGTTCAGGGTAACGCTGTGGCAGAGATCAATCAAAAATTAGTGGAAGAATCCAAACGTGTTGAAGACGAAATTAATTCGTTGCGACAAAACACTAGTGCCAATATGAAGCGTCGTTTGGAATTGGAGGTTGCACTGGAAAAAGAACGTAAGGGTGAGGTTGTTACTGCTTCCAGTGCTCAGCGGGTTGCCGCAGTTTCTAATCCATCCTCTGCTCCAGTGAAAGCTGAGCAGGCTAAGGTTGAATCGACCAAATCTTCTTCAGCAGCCGTTACTATTGACCGTAAATTGAAAGCGAATCAATTGAATGAATCTGCTCTGGGTTTCTTCAAAGTTAAAAAATACCTGGAGGCTAAACGTGATCTCGCTGAGGCTGTGCGTTTAAATCCCTACAGCCCCATGCTGCTCAATAACTACGCCTATATGCTGGACCAACTCAACGAAAATGATGAGGCGCTCAAATGGTATTATCGTACCGTCGAGTTGGACCCAAAGCGTATTGCTGTCTATTTGAACCTAGGTGATTTGATGGTCAAATTGGGGCGTCAGCAGGATTCGATAGCCTATTACGAACGCTTCTTGCACCTCTACCCATCCTACAAAGATGCAAAACTTCTGCAGGATAAGATGGAGGAGTTTAGAAACATGGTTCCTGCGGCCACACCTCCAGTGGCCTCGCCAACTAAGTAAAGACGGCCATAACCGTTCATGCTGCGGTATAATGCCGACGTTTCGAGGGCAGGCCAGCGGGCTTGCCCTTTCTATTTAGCTAACCGGTATTCCCATGCACTTCATCGTAAAAGTCTTCTCCGAAATCATCATCAAAAGCCCGCCTGTACGTAAACGCTTTATCAAACAGCTGCGCGATAATCTACGCAAATTGTTGGCTGATAAAGGCGTGAATGTGGATGTGCAGCGGGATTGGGAGAAGATTGAGATTGTCGCGCCCGATGCTGACGAAGCGACTATCGCGCAGGTATCTGAAGTGCTGGCGCATACGCCGGGGATTGCGAATTTCTCTCTGATCAAGGCCTATCCTGTTGGTGACCTTGAGGACATTTTCCAGAAAGTTTTGCCGCATTGGAAAGATGCCTTGGCGGGCAAAACCTTTTGCGTTCGTGCTCGCCGCCACGGTAATCACGAATTTACTTCCACCCAGCTTGAGCAATATGTGGGTGGAGGATTGTTGCAACATACAGACGCAAAAGGCGTTGAGTTGCGTAAGCCCGACATTACGGTGCCGCTTGAAGTGAAGTGGGATCGCCTGTTTGTCATCGCCAGTAAAACCCAGGGCATGGGTGGCTTTCCGCTCGGTGCGCAAGACCCGGTGTTGTCATTAATTTCCGGTGGATTCGATTCAACCGTTTCAACTTATTTGTGCATCAAGCGCGGTTTGCGTGCGCACTACTGCTTTTTCAATCTTGGCGGCCGCGCGCACGAAATTGGTGTGAAGGAAGTTTCTTATTATTTGTGGAATAAATACGGCGCATCGCATCGCGTAAAATTTGTGACGGTGCCGTTTGAAGATGTAGTGCGCGAAATTTTGGAAAAGGTGGATAACGCCTACATGGGCGTAACCCTCAAGCGCATGATGTTGCGCGCCGCTGAAAAAGTGGCGGAGAGTTTGGACATTCCCGCGCTGGTAACCGGCGAAAGTGTTGCGCAAGTATCCAGCCAAACACTGGTCAATTTAAACGTAATTGATCGCGCAATTGAAACTGTTGTGTTACGCCCACTCGCGACTATGGATAAAGGCGATATCATCGACATCGCCCGTAAAATCGGCACAGAAACGTTTGCGGCGCAAATGCCCGAATACTGCGGTGTGATTTCGGTCAATCCAACCACCAAAGCAAAGTTGCACAAAGTTGAGCGCGAAGAAGCTAATTTCGATATGGCGATTTTAGAACGCGCCATCGCTGAGCGCCGTGCACAAAATATTGATGAAATTGTGAATGAGCTGGATGCAGATTTATCCGTGCCAGTGGTGGCCGATATTGGTGCAGGCCAAATCGTTATCGACATTCGCCATCCCGATGAAGAAGAAGTAAATCCCCTCAGGTTGGATGGCGTAAACATTTTAAAAATTCCGTTTTACGGCTTAAATAATAAATTCCCGACACTTGAGCAGGGCGCACAATATTATTTGTACTGCCAAAAAGGCGTAATGAGCCAACTGCACGCAGCGAATTTAAAAGATGCCGGGCATTTGAATGTGGGGGTGTATAGGCCGGAACCTCAGAGTGCTTGTACGATTTAGGTATATTCCTTTCGTTTGGGCGGTTGCTGGCTGAGGATTGGGTGCGACCGCCTAAAAAATCACCAACTTTCCTGCTTTAGCCATATCCCTGACACGCTTACATGGGTATAATGCGCGACCTCAATTTTGACCCACATTTTTTATCCTCACAGAGAATCACCACAGTGACTACCAATTCGCAAATCGAAAAACTGCGTAATATCGCCATTATCGCTCACGTTGACCACGGTAAAACCTCTATGGTTGACCAGTTGTTGCGTCAATCTGGCACCCTTGATCGTCGCGAAGACAGCGGCGATTTGATCATGGATAGCAATGATCAAGAGCGCGAGCGCGGTATTACCATTTTGGCGAAAAACACAGCCATCAAGTGGAATGATTACCGTATCAACATCGTGGACACCCCCGGACACGCCGACTTCGGCGGTGAGGTTGAGCGTGTTTTGTCGATGGTTGACTCTGTGTTGTTGATCGTTGATGCCGTTGGCGGCCCAATGCCACAAACCCGTTTCGTAACCTCTAAAGCCTTCGAACAAGGTTTGAACCCGATTGTTGTTATCAACAAAATCGACCGTCCAGGCGCACGTCCTGAGTGGGTTATCGACCAGGTATTTGATTTGTTTGACCGTTTGGGTGCGACTGAAGAGCAGTTGGATTTCCCGATTGTTTACGCTTCTGCGCTGAATGGTGTTGCAGGTTTAGATCCAGATGACATCGCCGAAGACATGACTCCACTGTTCCAAATGATCGTTGATAAGGTTCAACCGCCGAAAGTAGATATCGACGGTCCGTTCCAAATGCAAATTTCAGCCTTGGACTACAACAGCTATGTGGGTGTTATCGGTATTGGCCGTATCACTCGTGGTTCTTTGTCTCCGAACCAACAAATCGTTGTGGTTGATCACCAGGGCAACCAACGCAAAGCGAAAGTATTGCAAGTGATGGGTTACCACGGCTTGCAACGTATCGAAACTGACAAAGCTTACGCGGGCGACATTGTTTGTATTACCGGTGTAGATAAGCTCGGTATTTCTGACACCTTGTGCTCGCCAGATGCAATTGAAGCTCTTCCTGCTTTGTCTATCGACGAACCAACCGTAAGTATGACTTTCCAGGTAAACGATTCGCCGTTTGCGGGTAAAGAAGGCAAGTTCGTGACCAGCCGTAATATTAAAGATCGTTTGGAGCAAGAGTTAATTGCTAACGTTGCCTTGCGTGTTGAGCAAGGCGAGACTCCGGACAAATTTAAGGTGTCTGGCCGCGGTGAATTGCACTTATCAGTACTGATTGAAAACATGCGTCGTGAGGGTTACGAGCTAGGTGTTTCTCGTCCTGAAGTAATTCAGAAAGAAGTTGATGGCGAAATCCACGAACCTTACGAACAAGTAGTTATCGACGTAGAAGAACAGCATCAAGGTAAAGTGATGGAAGAACTCGGCTTGCGTAAAGGCGAGTTGACCAATATGGAGCCGGATGGCAAAGGCCGCATCAAGTTGGAATTTATTGTTCCTTCGCGCGGTTTGATCGGTTTCCGTGGTAACTTCCTGACTATGACCTCTGGCTCCGGCATCATGACTAGTATTTTTGATCATTACGGTCCGGTAAAAGAAGGTGAAGTTGCCAAGCGTCAAAACGGCGTGTTGATCTCTATGATCAAAGGCAAAACTCTTGCTTACGGTTTGCACCCATTACAAGAGCGTGGTCGTCTGTTCTACGGCGCCGGCGCCGAGATTTATGAAGGTCAAATCGTGGGTATTCACTCTCGCAGCAATGACTTGGTGGTAAACCCAACCAAAGCTAAACAATTGACCAACGTGCGTGCGTCCGGTACTGACGATGCGTTGACTTTGTCTCCACCAATTCGCCACACACTTGAGCAGGCATTGGAGTTTATCGAAGATGACGAGTTGGTAGAAGTAACCCCGCTCAGCATCCGTATCCGTAAAAAATTATTGACTGAAAACGAGCGTAAACGCGCGAGTAAGTAATGATTTTTTTTGTGGTAGCTTGTTAGATATAAATCCCCAATATGAAAGTGTTGGGGATTTTTTTTCGAGTTATTTTGGGGGTTGCTGTGATCGAAATTAAAACGCTTGCCAGTAATATCATCTAACAATAGAGAGCGGAGTCAAGGAGAGCAAGCTTCTGCAAGACGTTATAAAAGATACAATCAGCGTTAATACTTTGGGGTGTTGTGTGGTGAAAGGCTCGTTTTTAATAGCGCAGGTGGTTATCTGCGCTATTAAATTCACGACCAATTAAAACTTTGCTTTTTGCCATCCAGCTTCCAATGCGATGGTGTAGGTGTTTCCATCCAATCTAGTGGTTCGCAAAGTGCTTGTGGCTTCGATGCAATCTCAAAGCATTTTTTGAGAAATGATTTTTGCTCTGGGCCCGTTGCATCGGGTTGTGCTGAAATAAACATAGGGGTGCCGCTACGTGCAAGTAGTTCCATCCATTGTTTATTTTTATTCCAAGGTACTTTTGTTGTAAGGCCTACGCAATCAGCGTCAGCCGCGTAAAAAGTTCCGTGGTGAATTCCGCGAAACGCAAGTGTATTGACACCCATCTTCAGTGTGGTTTCCCATTTTAAACCACTGGTGTCATCTCCAATTCGGTTTAGCTCAAATAATCCCGCTGATAAATGGCTGATGGTATTGCAACCAATGATGTAAGTTTCACCGGCTGCTGCGCGAATTGTTTTATAGAGCTCCAAAATAATTTCTGCATTGGTTTTGCTGTTATCGTACATGCGCCAATCGCTGTCTGTCATACGGCCATCGCGCAGCATTTCAAAACCCCATTTGCCAAATATGTCATCGCTAGTGAAATCGAATTTCACCATTTCATAGCCCCATTGGTTATAGAGTTTAAAATAATCTTTAATGCGATTAAGGTTTTCTGGAATGCTCGGATCGAGTACAGGTTTGTTGGGGTTATCGCGGCCCGGAACAGAAGGGAGCAACAGTGATTTGGCATCTTTGTAACTACCACAAAGTGGGCGGGTCCATATGCCAGGGCGCATGTCCATTCGTTTAATTTTGTGAGCGAGCGCCCCCATGTCTGGAAATTTCTCATCGGGATTTTTCATGTCATCACCCCAACAGCAATCATCTATTTGTGCGGGGTTACCTTTAAACCAACCCGCGTCTATGACGGAAAAAGGACGATTACTTAGACCTTCTGTCAGGGGTGCCATCATGGCGGTGTGTTGCAATATTAATTTTTCCGAGGTGTCACCGTAACTAAAATACCAATCATTGATGCCATATACGGGAGCTTTGGGCATATGCGCTTTATCGCACATTAATTTCATGAAGCGCTGGGCTGCTTGAAAGGCCGATTCACTTTCATGTCCGCGCAGTGTAACTATCTCTGCTGCATGCAAAATACGATCACCCAACACCACACCTTGCGAGCCGGAGCGTGTATCCAGAGTGAGTTGAAGTTCCTCACCTAGAATTTTCCAGTAGCAGAAAGTTGCTGCACCGGTTTTCACACCAAAGCCATTTGTGGCTTTTCCGTCGCGCTCCAAAAAATACCAGGGCAGGATCTCGCTAGTGGATGGCGAGTGCCAGCTTATATCCCCATAGGTGCGTTCCCAGTGATCGTTTAAAATTTTGGCGGAGCTTCTGATAGGGATTTTCCAGCTTAGGGTTACCGTACTCAGCGCACCGCGAGGGGCTTGAATGGCGATATGAGTATTGGCGCCGTGGGCACTTAAAAAAGCAGCTACCCCTTGATTTTGCCATGTTTTGCCATCTTGGCTGGTCAGCTCAACTAGCTTCCCGTCAATGAGTGCAGTAACTGTATCTGGGGTTGATATCTGAGTGTGGTTAGTGCTATTACCGTCCGCCATTGTGGGGGGGTGTAGTAATGCTGTGCCTAACGCTGCACCGGTGATAGTTATAAAGGAGCGTCTGTTCATGGAGTTTCTCGGTTGATTATTGTTTTAGGTATTTTTATTAGATTTGTTCCTGTCTATGTAGCAGCGCTGACGACAGTTAACGTAGTGGTCGAGGTTTTTGTAAATTTTTATCATATTTGTAAGATAACATAATAAAAACTTGCGTGAAAAGCGCTATGTAACCGGTTTACTTTTTTTTACGCGTTCGGATTTGTCGAGGCTTCCAGTAAACTGCTGTCTGTTTCTCCTTTCTATTTGGATTTGTTTTGAATTTCGTTGATTTGTTATGTTTTCTCTCGCTCGGAGCCATTACCGGCCTTTTTGCCGGCCTTTTTGGTATCGGTGGCGGCGGTATTATGGTGCCGGTGCTCACATTTTTATTTATTAAATTAGCATTTCCCGTTGAGCATTTGGTTCACATGGCGCTTGCTACTTCTATGGCTGCGATTGTGCCTACAGCCATCGCCAGCTTGCGTGCCCATCACAAACGTAGAGCAGTTATTTGGCCAGTTGTTTATAAAGTAGCGCCGGGGATTTTATTCGGTACTTTTGCCGGTACTTTTTTAGCGAGCTATTTGTCGGCAACTCCGCTGGCAATTTTTTTCTCGTGCTTTATGGCGTTCGTTGCCCTGCAAATGGTGTTGGATCAAAAACCAAAGCCATCGCGACAGCTGCCGGGTAGTGTTGCATTAATGGGGGTGGGCTCAGGTATTGGGGGTGTTTCTGCATTGGTTGCAATTGGTGGAGGCACGCTTACCGTACCCTTTCTAACCTGGTGTAATGTGGCATTGCCTATAGCTATTGGTACATCAGCGGCGGTTGGTTTGCCTATCGCGTTTTCGGGTGCGCTGGGTTATGCAATAAATGGCTGGTCCGTCGCTAATTTACCTGCGCATACTTTAGGTTTTATTTATTGGCCTGCTGTTTTTGCAATGGCGACTGCAAGTTTTTTTACAGCGCCTCTTGGTGCAAAGTTAGCGCATAGTTTACCAATTCCTCTGCTCAAAAAATGTTTTGCTGTGTTGTTGATAAGCTTGTCTTTGCAAATGTTATTCACTGTAGTTGGTCACTGAATATGTCTATAAAAAAATCAATTATTACCGCGCTCAAGCAAAATCTGTTGCCGGGGTTGGTGTTGCAATGTTTTGCGTTGGCGATTGTATTAATTTATTTTTTTGTGCCTGCGTCGCAACCTGTTTACGCGTGGTTTGCGTTATTAAAGCTGGAATATGGGTCGCTCTATGCGTTTGTCGCCACCGCTTTTTTTGGTGGGTTCATTCCGTTCATGTATTTGTGGGCGAGTAAACGTATTGATCCTTCCCAAAACGCATTTGCGCTATTTTTATTTTATGTAATTTTTTGGGGTGTGAAAGGAATTGAGGTAGATTTTTTTTATCAACTACAGGGCTATTGGTTTGGTTATGAAAATAATGTTAAAACGATCGCAACCAAAGTGGCTGTGGATCAATTTATTTACAGCGCATTGTGGGCAGCGCCAACGATTACCATTCCCTACCTATGGGTTGAATACCATTTTAATTTCCGTGCGTGTGGTAAAGCGCTTAATCGATCCTTTTTTCTAGAAAAAATACCCACGGTAATTTTCTCCAACTGGTTGGTATGGATTCCAGCAGTTTCCGTTGTTTATTGTATGCCGCAATATTTGCAAATTCCGTTATTTAATTTGGTGCTTTGTTTTTGGGTATTAATTCTTGCGGTGCTGAATAAAAAATAATTATTTAAAGCTGCGCAATATTTCCCGGAATTTCACAAAATAAAATACTGTTAGTGTTGTCAATACTGCCCCTTTGTCACGCTGTATATCTTTATTTCACGCTCCGACTGTGCCTGTAAATTAATGTGTCGCTGCTGGCAGCTTCGAATAATAGGTTTGTTTTTCGGTTCACTGCTGAAAATATATACTTGCTAATTGGATTCAGCTAAAAAAATTCCATCTTTAAACCCTTCTTCCGTTTATGTATTCATGCGTCGAGGCCAAACATTTCTGGAGTGGTTCGGGTCGATTACGTAAAAATTGAGCTAAGAGATTTTGCTGCGAGTCCATTGTTAAATGATTGAATCATATTTTTTGGCGCAATAATTTTAGTGCATGGAGTTTTCGTATTTATGAATTGATTTGGTGTGGCTAATAAATGGAAATCGTTGTATTCGCTATAGTGCTCTGTTAGCGTAGACCGATGGTTATCGGTTAATTACACAATAAGTATGAAGTAAATAAGGATAGTAATATGAAGTTAAAATATTGTTATACATCCCTAATTGTTTTCGTCGTTATGCTCTCGTCGTGCGGTGGTGGTGGAGGTGCCGGAGGAAATACAGGGAATCAAATTGTTGCAAATTCCAGTTCAAGTTCCGTCTTAAATTCAAGTTCTAGCTCCTCTTCAAGTTCAGTTGTCACAACACCCGTCGCAATTGCCCCGGACGATCAGTCTTTTACGCTTGATGAAGATAGCGTTTTAAGTGGTGAAATAAAAACTAACTACGACTACATAGGGGGTAGTACCGATAAGGATAAATTTGTCAAAGAAGGAAATACACTCAAGGGTGGTAATGTAAAAATTGTTATTCCTGAAGGGGCTGATCCAAAACTATATTTGAATTACACGCCGGCGGAAGATTTTTATGGAGACGACGAAGCCATTGTATATTTGACAAAATATACAAACGGAGTGCCTGGTAATGCACAGGCAGTCAAACTTAATTTTCATGTGCGCGCGGTTGTAGATGAAAGTCTTAAGTTTAAAATTAATAACGAGAAATTATTTACAACTGGTGATCAGATTCGCCTCAGTCTTCCATATCACCCCGATACGCAGGCCCCGGTAGCTTCCGGAACCCTGTTTAAATTGTCGATAGGTGATGTGCCTATTCCGTACTCAATTGATTCTGAAAGTATTGCATTTGTTATTCCTCCAGAAGTTGCTGCTGGTGTAAAAACATTGAGCTTGGATTTTGATTATCAAAACAAACCTCAGCATTTAACGCGAAAAATTTCATCCAAAATTGATTATGTTGATGTGGAATATTGGATGGGTGACAAGAATAGGATTGGTGTTACCTATGTCGTGTTTGCGGAAAACTCGGTGCAGCGCCAAAAATATCTTGATTGGGTTACCAAAGAATTCACCAAATTATTAAGCAATCCCATAGTGGCGCAGTACAGCAGCTATTGGAATCTTGCGGTTATTAAAGATCCTGCTCCGGAGAATTATGCAAGCCTCTCGAGTGGAGAAAGCAAGATTCTGATTGGTGATTTAAAAACAACTGGCGAAGCCTATGTGAAAAAATATGTGCCCAATGTAGATTGGATTATTTTAAATACCAGTTTGGATGGCAGGGCGACGGGCGGTTACCCCATGACCATTAATTACAGTCCTATCAACGTTATCATGCATGAGTTCGGTCATGTTCATGGCAAGTTGGCCGATGAATATAGCGATGAAATATTTAATCCAAATCCGGTTTATACAGAGGGCTCTACTCCCAACGTAACGAATTTTAACGATTACGACTCGATTCCCTGGAAGCATTGGATTGCGGATAAGACAAAAATTCCCGGTGTAAATACAGCAGGTTTTGACGGTGTGGGTGCTTTTCTCGGTGCTTTTTATGCGCCCAATAAGTTTTATCGTCCGATGTATGATTCCTTAATGCGTAATACAGAAGCTCCACTCGGCCCCGTTAATTCTGAGGCCTGGGTATTGGCCACTTATGAGCGCTTGGGACTTTTGGGTTCAGTAACTTCTACTAAAGAATCTGGTATACGCCGTCTCACTATCGCAAAAAAATGGAATAGTGATGTAACCAAAATTGATTGGTACATTAACGACGTTAAGCAAAATGCATTAACAAACCAATCTTCCATCGCGATAGATGAAGCTACCATAACGACTGCGAATTACACGGTAAGGGCTGAACTGACGGATTTGTTGGGATACATTAAAAATCCAAATGCCTATGCGTCATTTAATAATGTTGCATATGGCGATTTGTTTGTTCCCGGTTGGAAAGACAAGAAAAATGAAAGCTTTCAAAAGAGTTGGACGTTCGACAAAGCTGCGTCAACGAAATTACAAAAGCAGCAAGCAGCTGAAAACTCCGGGCTTGCGGTAGTTAGTAATCATTGGGTTAGCCATACAATCAATATTCGTAATGGCGAACATCAACTAACGACAACGACACCATATTATTTGTTGGATACTTTGCTGCCAGTTACAGCGCACAGTGAACTCCGTGCCGATATAGTGGATTCCGCGGGAACAAAACTGTATTCAGTCGGGATTGATCAACCGTATTTTTATTATCATGAAGGAAAAGGCATGGTCAATCTTAAAGATCGCGGTGCTTATAAAATCAAGCATCCGTTTATCAACGGAACTTATCAGATCAATATTGTCGACCTGCGTACCAATCAATTACTCACCAGCTTACAAATAACGCAAGCCAAATAATTTTTGTAGGTCTAATGCATTAGCTGGGCTGACAGCCCAGCTGTTTCATTGAGTGTGTTTGTTTAATTGCGCGTAAGTAAGCCAATATTTTTTTGGTACGGGCTTGCGTTATTTCATCGGTTTTGCGTTGGGTTTTTCCAATTAATCTATTTAGTGTGCGAATACCTTCTGGCCAATAGTCTATGGTTGATTGATGAGGTGGCGCTTCTATAGAAATTGAATGTGATAAATCTGTACTCCATAGTGCTGCCAACAAAGCCGCCTTTGTGTCTGTTTGATTGCGAATAACAATTCGGGTTGGAATGGGTAGTGCCTGTTTTGGAATTTTTTTGCGCAGATCGAAATCGTCGGGATTAGCGGGATCCACTAAAAAGGCTGCGATAATTTTCCCGGGATATTCTGCAGCAACGCTTGCAGCTGCCAGCGCACCAAAACCTTCTGCGATTAACACAACGGGTTCATCAATACTGATCAGAGCAGCAATAATACTGTTGCGCCATTTTACCCAGTCAGTCGTATTCCAATCATGCATGAGAATGCGGCGAGTGCGAGGGATACTTTTCTCCCATACGCTCTGCCAATCGTGTTCGTTGCTGTTGCCTAAGTCGGGAACGATTAATGCGCGGTAGCCGTTAAGGGCACAAGCTAATTCGGTGGAGTATTCATTAATTGTCATCATTGCAAGCTCCTTATCATCGTCTTGTCAGGATCGTCTTGCTTGCAGATTATGACTCCGAGGCTGAATTGCGAATGAACAAACTTCCACGGTTTTCTATTTCGAATATCCTATGTCGATTAATGCGCAAAATTTTTCGATCCGGGTAAAATGGCATTTTTAATGAGGGAGAAAGCTTAATGACAACTGAATTAATTATTGAAGATATTCAGAAAGGCGACGGCAAGGCCGTTGTTAAAGGTGCTTTAATTACCGCTCATTACCGCGGTTTTCTGGATGATGGTACCGAGTTCGACTCGTCTCATAATCGCGGCAAGCCATTTCAATGCGTAATTGGAACGGGGCGCGTTATTAAGGGTTGGGATCAGGGCATTATAGGTATGCAAGTGGGCGGCAAGCGCAAACTTTTTGTCCCTGCGCATTTGGCCTATGGCGAGCGACAAATGGGCCCTTTAATAAAGCCCAACTCCAATTTGATTTTTGAGATTGAATTGCTGGAAGTTCTAACTCGAGATGAGTGACAGCCAGGTAGTTTCAGAAGTTACTACAATTTACTGTTAATCAATGCTACTAGTGCCTCTATATGATCTTTACGATCATTTAAGGCAGCAATATAACGGTAGTGCAACCCGCCTGCGTGTAAAAAAATCTCACGATTTTCTAGCGCTAATTCCTCAAGTGTTTCCAAGCAGTCTGCGCTAAAAGCGGGCGAAATTATGGCAACATTTTTCACGCCACTTTTAGCCAGTTCTTCCAGTGTTGCATCTGTATAAGGTTGAAGCCACTCTGCGTAACCGAACCGCGATTGGAAGGTGGTTAGGTATTCATCTTTTTGTAAACCCAATTTTGCCGCTACGAGTCGTGTAGTTTTTTGGCAGAGACAGAAATAAGGGTCACCTAAATCCAGGTTGCGCTTGGGCATACCGTGATAAGACAGCAATAATTTTTCAGGCTGTCCATGTTGTGCAAAGTCTTCCTGAATACTTGCTGCCAGTGCATCAATAAATAGCGGGTGATCGCAGTAGTTATTAATGAAATGTAATTCAGGTACAAATCGCCACTTTTGTATTTCGCGTGTCACAGCATCGAAAGTGGAACCGGTGGTCGCCGCTGCATATTGAGGGTAGAGCGGAAGTACAATGATCTTGCGCACACCTTCCTGTTGGAATTCGCGCAGCGCTTTGACAATAGATGGATTGCCGTAGCGCATACCTAATTTCACTATGGCAGTTTCGCCCAGCTGCGTTTGAATCGCATTAGCCTGACGCTTGCTTATGGCAAGCAGTGGCGAACCCTCTTCAGTCCATATGGTTTTATATTTTGCAGCAGATTTTTTAGGGCGCACGCGCAAAATAATACCGTGCAGAACCAGATTCCAAACGATTTTCGGAATTTCTATGACGCGCGGATCGGCTAAAAATTCTGCGAGATAGCGGCGCAAGGCTGGTGCGGTCGGGGCGTCTGGAGTTCCTAGGTTGACCAATAAAACGCCAGTAACCGGGGGCTTGGCTTGGTGGAATAGTGGATCAGCACCGTCGGTAACGGCGGAGAATTTGTTCTTCATGCAGTTTTGGTCCCGGAGCTATGTTCAGCAATAAGCGGGCACTCTAACAGGGATGTTTTTATCACGCAAAAGTCTTCTTCGGAGGATTTTGGGCTAAGCTTTATGAATCACTATCTTGTTCAGCTGACCAATATGGTGCTGTTCACTTTTGATTATTCAGGCGCATTATGGATATTGGCAAGCGGTTGAAGCGAGTAGCTTTGTGGAAAAAATTCACCTTTCTTGGGCTTTTGTGCCTTTCTGTCATCTTTTTGCCAACTTATTTGTATTGGAAAGAGGTGCAAAAAAATCTCCAATTTGCCGCTAAAGAACAGCAGGGGCTTCCGCAAGTTCAGTTGATGCTGAATATTATTCAGCGCACCCAACAGCACCGTGGTTTGTGCGCGCGTTACCTGCAAGATTCAACCATGTCCAAACATGAGCAGCGCACCAAAGCTGAAGATTTGGAAGCTGCGATTTTTGCGTACGAAGTGTATTTGGATAAGAATCCCAATGAGCAGCTTAAAGCCGGGTTTGCTGAAACCGTTAATTATTGGCACAACATTCACCGCAAAGTGGCTCATAAAAATATTGATTACACACAAAGCTTTGAACAGCACACTTATCTCATTAATTTACAGCTGCAATATTTGCGTAGCCTTGTGGATTATTACCAGTTGAGTTTGGACCCTGCTGCAGATGGCTACTTTTTAATTGAAGCAAGCCTGATGCAACTGCCGGAGCTGGCAGAAATCCTGGGGCAAATTCGTGGTTACGGTACAGGATTATTAACCAAAGGCGACGCAACCTTTGATGAGCGTGCGCACTTAAAAGCGTTGTTGTTGGCCAGCAAATCCAGAATGGATTATTTGGATCTCAGTATTGGTAAAGCTGTAGCCGCTAAACAGAACGGTAGAATAAATATTTATGAAAACTACCAAGCCACCAAGAGCCAATATCAAAACGCTGTTGATCTCGCGGAAAACGAAATTCTGGCAAAACAGGCATTTAGTCTTAGCCCCAATCAATACTATTCTGCGTTTACCTTAGGTGTGAATAGCTATTACGGATATGCCCATTTTTCAATTGATCAATTGGATTCAATTTTATACAGCCGTATCACGACTCTGAAGCATCAAATGCTGGCGCTCCTTTTCTATGTGCTGTGTTTGACTCTGGTTGTCGCGGTGATATGTATTGGATTTGTTCGTCGGCTGTTGCGTCAATTAGGTGGTGAACCCTATTACGCTGCCGAAATCGTGCAGGCTATTACTCATGGTGATTTGGATTGTGAAATAGAGACTGCTTATCCAGATTCGCTGTTGGGTAAAGTGAAAATCATGCAGCAAAAGCTTAAAGAAAACGATCGCTTGAAAAGTGAATTTGTCTCAACTGTGAGTCATGAACTTCGTACGCCTTTAACAGCAATTGGTGGCGCCTTGTCATTAGCTGTGGGTGGTCAGCTGGGTACTATGCCGGGGTCGGCTTTAAAATTGTTGGATATTGCCCAAAAAAATACTGCACGTTTAACGGAGCTTATTAATGATCTATTGGATATAGATAAGCTCTCTATAGGAAAATTGGAGTTGAATATGAGTGTTCAACCCTTAATGCCTATTATTGATGATGCCTGCTTATCCATGACGTCCTACGCGCAAAAATATGGTGTGCATATTTTAATTGGTCCGCGTTTTGAATATACCTTGGTGAATGTTGATGCGCGAAGGCTGCGTCAGGTGTTGGTCAACTTTTTATCCAACGCTGCAAAATTTTCTCACAAGGGTGATGAGATCGTCATCAACGCAAGTGTGCACGCTGATAAAGTGAGAATTGAAGTGGTGGATCACGGCCAAGGCATTCCTGAAGAATTTCAGGACAAGATATTTGAAAAATTCTCGCAAGTAGATTCTTCTGATTCGCGCGCTGCCGGTGGTACTGGCTTGGGGCTTGCTATCGCGAAAGAGTTAATTCAGCAAATGAATGGAACAATAGGTTTTACTTCCGCTGAAGGTGTAGGTTCCTGTTTTTATGTTGAGCTTCCTCTGGAAGAAGCTAATAGCGATTGAGGAAATCGCCTGAGTTTATTGCCTCTAATTCGCTGGTGTCTTGTTGATATACATAAGTCCAGGCTTGTATAGTTTCGCCGCTGCTTAAAACAACTTCTGCCACGCGACGTTCATACTCGTGCGGTTGTGGTGATTTTTTCGCGCAACCTTCATAGACATCGAGATCGTGCAATTGCGATTCGTTTTCCAGTAAATAAATTTCACCGATGGCCCAATGTTCGGTTTCACTTAACACCAAGCCTGGATAGTAGTCCACCATAAATAATTGTCCGCGAATTCTGGCTGGCGACACAAAATCTGCATTGCCCAAATATTCCTTATGCGCTCCTGTTTCGCATTCCTTGCGAAGTGTGCCGTAGACAAACAAATAATGGCTTTCGGGTTTTTCGTTAAAGTGCGAGTCGTACATTTCTGCTATTTACCTGTACTGCTGGCTTTATATTTGTAACAAGTGGTGATGTGATCGTTCACCATGCCCGTGGCTTGCATAAACGCATAGCAAATTGTAGTGCCTACAAAATTAAAGCCCCTTTGTTTCAATGCTTTGCTCATAGCATCTGACTCTGGCGTGGAGGCTACTGCCTGACCCATATTTTTTAATTTATTTTGTTTGGGTTTTCCGCCAACAAAACTCCATAAAAATTCGCTAAAGTCTTCGCCGTTTTTTTGCATGGCCAGGTAGGCTTGGGCATTTTTAACAGCGCTCTCAATTTTTAACCGATTGCGAATGATGCCTTCGTTTTGCAATAGCTTGGCTTTTTTGGCGTCGCTATAGCGAGCGATTTTTGCCGGATCAAAGTTATCAAATGCTTTGCGATAGTTTTCACGTTTGCGTAAAACTGTAATCCATGAAAGACCGGCCTGCGCGCCCTCCAGAATCAAAAACTCAAACAGCGTTTGATTGTCATACAGCGGTGTGCCCCACTCGTTATCGTGATAGTCAACATAAAGGGGATCATCTCCGCACCAGGGGCAGCGAATTTTTTCAATCATTGTTCCAATCCTGACAAGATTCATCCTGCAACGCTAAAAAATGTTTCAGGCTTTTGTTATCGTGGGTTTCAAAAATTTCGTTCAACACGTCGAGTGTATTGATGCGGTCAAGCCTAAAGGTGCGGTATTCCACTCTGAGTTGGCACCAGGCAACCAGTGTCCACACCTTGCCCCAAAAGATAAGTCCCAGCGGTTCGATAGTGCGCGTGGAAGCTTGTGCGTCGGCGCGAGTGTAATCAATTTTAATGCGCTGGCGGGCGCGTATGGCTTCGCGGATAGGTTGGCTGTGCGCCGTATAAAATTTTTGTATTTCTTCCATATTCGGGACGAGCAGGGGTAAGTTTTCATCGCTATGGCGCAAGTGGTCGGGCAGTACAGCAAGAATTTTCTGTATGGCTTGTTTGGCGTGTGCAGCCATATCCATGTCGCCCCAACTGCTTACCATGCGCGCGCCCAGCAATAGCGCTTCAACTTCATGGCGATCAAACATCAGGGGTGGGAGTTGGTAACGATGCGAAAGCCGATAGCCCACACCTGCTTCGCCTTCAACCGGAACGCCAGAAAGGCTTAGCGATTGGATATCGCGGTACACGGTTCGCTCGGAGACTTGTAAATGCTCGCTCAACTGTTTGGCGGTCATAACCGTGCGGCGATTGCGCAGCAAGGTCAGCAGTTGGAATAGGCGTTCGGCGCGTTGCATGGAATTCCTGAATCGGGTTTTACAACGTTAAAGTTAAGGAGGTTGAGCAAAGTTTACACGACCCGCTGCCAATAAATGTCAGTAGCGCGCACATTGGTCTTTTATTTGTTGGTTTGGAGGAGGAATGGACCAAAAAGTCCGCCTAAAGCCGGGCGCTCTGTGCTACCTTTAGACATTGCCCGGCCTTGTGCTGGGGCGCTTTGTGCTTCAACTTGCTTTGGTTCACATAAGTTTCATGCAAATAACAAGGTCAGTCTATGCATACTTTTTTTCCTGAGATAAAACCCTACCAGCGTCATATCATTGCAGTTGAACCACCTCATGAACTTTATGTGGATGAATCAGGAAATCCTGATGGTATCCCAGTGTTATTTGTACACGGCGGCCCCGGAGCAGGCTGCGGCAAATTCGACCGCCGTTTTTTCGATCCTCAAATCTATCGCATAGTCTTATTTGATCAACGCGGTGCGGGTCGCTCGCGTCCCCATGCAGAATTGCAAACCAACAGTACCCAAAAGCTGGTTGAGGATATTGAATTTATCCGTAAAACCCTGGGAATTGATAAGTGGGTTTTGTTTGGTGGCTCTTGGGGTTCAACCCTGAGTTTGGTGTATGCGCAAACCTACCCCGAGCGGGTTTTAGGTTTGATTCTGCGCGGTATTTTTCTCTGTCGCCCGGTCGATTTGTTGTGGTTCTATCAGGAAGGTGCGAGCCGTTTGTTTCCGGATTACTGGGAGGATTTTATCCAGCCCATTCCAGAAGAAGAACGCCACGACATGATGAACGCTTATTATCGCCACCTCACTGGCGATAACCAAATCCAGCAAATGACTGCCGCCAAAGCATGGTCCCTGTGGGAAGGTCGTACTGCCACTTTGCGCCCCAATCAAGAGGTGGTTGAGTCATTTACCGAGCCGCATCGTGCGCTTTCCCTTGCACGTATTGAAGCCCACTATTTTGTGAACAATGCATTCCTCGAAGAAAACCAGATTCTGCGCGACGCCCACAAGCTTGCCGATATTCCGGGCGTTATTGTTCATGGCCGCTACGATGTAATTTGCCCCTTGGATAACGCCTATTTACTTCACAAAGCCTGGCCTGGTTCAGAGCTCAATATTATTCGCGAAGCGGGGCATGCATCGCGCGAAGCCGGTATTGTTGATGCACTAATTCGAGCCACCAATGATATGGCGAAAGATCTGGGTGAAAGACCTGATCAGTTGGCCTAGTCATCAAAAAGTTAAAAAATTGAATGGAGCCTTAAGGCTCCATTTTTATTTGTGGCGGTCTCGCACGAATAGATTTCTCACGCTTAAGTGAGAACTAATAGTTAAGTTGAGTTCAGCAGAGTGCATTTAGTCATATCTAGCGGTTACACTTTATAAAAAAGTAATTCGCTAAAATCTAAAAAAACATTAAAAGTTCAAAACAACAATAAAATCCAAAAAGTTTCCTGGCGTGCAACCTTCTTATAACAAGAGTGTGAGGGACTATGTATCAAGTGATTTTCAATACTCACGATGTCGTGCTATTGATGACGGCATATCAATGCATTTTGTTTGCGATTCTCCTACTGACGATCAAGCGTGAAAAGCCCCTAAGCAATGTGTTTTTGGCTTTTTTTCTGTTGCAGCAAGCGGCAATTCCATTAGATATCCTTATCAGCTTTGGCGCTGAATTTCGCCATGTAGCCTTAGGTTGGTCTCCCAATCTATTTTATGTTTTTGGGTTTGGCTATTGGTTAGAGGCGCCGTTTTTGTTGTGGTACACGCGGTCGTTAATTTACAAAGATTATCGCCTCACAAAAAAAGATCTCATTTTTTTGATTCCGTTTTTTAGCTACCTCGTTTATCAAATCCTCTTTTATTACCGCTTGGCGTGGCATGACAAGCTCCATTTGCAGGAGGCCTACAATCTATTCTCTGCACCTCACTATATGAATTATGTAACTCTCTTTAGGGAAGTGTTTCGTGCGGCGCTGGGGGTGATGTGTATTCTGGAGATAAAGCGCTACAGTCAGCACATCAAAACCAATTTTTCAGATATAGATCGAATAGACCTCACCTGGTTGAAAATCCTGGCGATAGGTTTCCTCGGAATCAGAGTCTGGGCAGTGTTGGTGGGTGTATTAATTTTGTTGTCGGTAAGCTTTGGGGTAACAACTAATTTTGAAATTATGGGGCTACTTGGTAATTACACCACCTTCATTATGGTAAGCATGCTGATCTTTTTTGGTTTGGGTCATTCGTCCGTTTTTGAGGGAATAGAAGCCAAACACACAGATTCTGCAAAAGCCGATGTGCCTAAGGACAAAATAAAAGATGCCCAAATTAAACAGGTAGTCGATTATATGAAGCAGGAAAAGCCTTATCTTGCTCCGGCTTTGACCTTGGATAAATTGGCGGCGCAACTAAAAATGCAGCCGCGTATTTTATCGCATCTTATTAATCGCCACTTTTCCTGCAACTTTTTTGAGTTCATTAATTCCTACCGTGTCGAAGAATCCAAACGCTTATTGACTGATCCGGCTTGCGCAGAAAAAAATATGCTGGATATCATGTATGATGTTGGTTTTAACAGTAAGGCCACCTTTAATACTTTATTTAAGAAAAAAGTAGGTATGACGCCCACTGAATATCGTAAGCAATCAATGGCACAATCCAATATTACGCAAGTGACAGGTTTATAAATGTTAGGCTTAATCCAACGAGTAAAAAAAGCGCAAGTTGATGTTGATGGCGAATGTGTAGGAAATATTGAGCAAGGATTGTTGTTGTTTCTCGGTTTGGAAAAAACCGACACACAAGTTACGGCCAACAAAATGATTGATAAGTTGCTGGCCTATAGAGTTTTTGCCGATGAGCAAAACAAAATGAATTGCAGTGTTCAGCAAATTAATGGCGGGGTCTTGGTCGTTTCGCAATTTACTTTAGCTGCAGATACGCAAAAAGGTTTGCGCCCCAGTTTTTCATGTGCCATGCCGCCTGCGGAAGCAGAAGAGTTGTACAATTATTTTGTGGCTCAATTGGGTAGCAAGCATGAGAAAATTGCTACTGGAATATTTGCGGCGGATATGCAGGTGAGTCTTGTAAACGATGGGCCGGTAACGTTTATATTAAATATGGAATAACCTAATTTTTTTGTGCATCAATGACGCTTGCTATTTCCGCCATTAGTTCATCAAGAAATTGTTCTGCTAGTACCAAATCATACTGGCGCATAGCATTGTGAATCTTTTGGTAGGAGTTTTTACCCAGTGTTTGCACGCTCTGCAAAGCAAAAAGCTTTTTGCTGTTATTCATATCGCCACTATTTAGGCTTAATTTAAGTGTTTGAAGCTGTTGTTGTAGCGCCATTAATTCATCTGGAATATGCCAGATGCCTCTTTCAATCACGTTCTGGTCGTGACTTATCAAGCTATCTTCGGTAGCAACAAATGCTACGCCGGTAAATTTTTGCAGGGCGCTATAAATGTCGCTAAATTGGTAAGGCTTGCCAATAAATTCATGGAAGCCTTCACCCAAATAAAAGTTGCGTTCATGTTCAAGGCTGGATGCGGATACGGCCACGACAGGTAAATCTGATTTTGCAAAAGTTTTGCGCAACTCCTTGAGCATGTCAGTCCCGCTTAGTTCCGGCATGCGAATATCCGTGAAAATAATATCCGGCTTTTGCGCCAGTGCGTTAAAAAGACCTTCCTTGCCGTTATGTGCTTCTTTTACATCGCAACCCATGTCGCGCAATAAATTCACTAACAAATCGCGGCTTGCCGGGTCGTCTTCAATAACCAGCACCTTGCATTCTTGACCTTCAGCCAATTTGGCATTTACGACTAAAGGTGCGCTATCAATTTCGGTGTCCTCTTCAATCTCAAGTGGCAAACGCAAGCATGCGCGCGTGCCTCTGCCGGGTTCGCTATCCAGGGTGATATCGCCACCTAAACTTTCTGCAATGTGTTTGGATATAACTAATCCTAAGCCAGTGCCGCCAGATTCCTCGCCGGCCTTCCCCTGTTTAAATACGGCGAATAATAATTGCAATTCTTGTGCAGTAATCCCTGGGCCTGTGTCGATAATATTAATCACCAGGCTTTTGTTATCGGTTTGCACTTTGATATTAATTTCGCCTGTGTGCGTAAATTTAATAGCGTTGCCCAACAGATTTAAAATGATTTGACCAATTTTTTGTCGGTCACTTTTCACTATGGCAGGTGTTGGCAATTGAATATCGTAATGCAAAGCCAGGCCCTTTGCAGTTGCCTTGGTGCGCATGATAGCAATGGTGTCATTTAACTCCTGCCGCAAGTCAAAAAGATCTTGTCGGAAATGTAAAACGCCGGCCTCAATTTTCGATAAATCCAAAACATCATTAATCAAATGTAGCAGGCGTTGGCCTGCATTGAGAATTGCCTGCAACCGCTCGTGTTGTTGTGTAGAGAGCTGCGGCTCAGTCATCAATAATTGTGAATAACCTAAAACAGCATTAAGCGGTGTACGGATTTCGTGGCTCATATTAGCGAGAAAACGGCTCTTGGCTCGTGTGGCTTCTTCTGCTGCTTCCTTGGCTACCTGCAAAGATTTTTCAATTTGTTTTTGTTCGGAAATATCACTCATGATTTCGCCGATGTATAAAGGTTTCCCCTTATCATCGCGCAGTGCGAAAAAAGTAGCTTTGGTGGGGAAACGCGATCCATCTGCCCTTAGCGCCGCCAACTCGCCCTGCCAATACCCTTTTAACAATACATAGGGAAAAATATCTTCACGCCATTGCTCGTGCAGGTCTGCTGGAAAATAGTTCAGGAAGTGATTGTGTGAAAATGTATTGTCGCTTAATAACATCCGCTGCATGCTGCGATTCATATACAAGGTTTCGGCAGACAAGGACATAATTGAAAAGCCTTCGCTGGCATATTCAGAAAAACGTTTAAATTTTTCCAGTTCATCAATTAAATAATGTTGCTCGGTAATATCCCGCGCAATGCTCAGGATGCCCGTAGGTTTATTATTTTCATCGCGCATTGCGACTTTAATGGTATCCATCAGACGGTTTTCGTTACTGGCTGGTATGTGCATCCACAGCTCGCGTCTGACAGCTTTTTTGCTGGCTAATACGCTGGCTTCAAATCTTTTGATAGTGGCTTCGAAGTCTGCGTCAACATAGTCGCCGGCTTTTTTTCCTATCATTTCCTTTTCGTTGCGTTTAAACAGCGCAACTACAGCTTTATTAAAGCTTAAATAAACGCCTTCGGGAGATTTAAACCAGATAGGATCAGGTATGTTGTCTAAGAGCGCGCGCATGTGCGCTTCACTCGCTTTGAGCTGGTCTTGTGTTGTGCGTTTTTCTTCAATCTCTTTTAACAGCCAATCATTCGCAGCACGCAATGCTTCTGTCTGGCTATTGATTTCTTCTTTGAGCTTTTCCCTGCTATCAATAATTAATTGATCCTGGCGATAGAGCGCTTGTAAATAAGCACTTAATAAACATACCAGTGCACATCCGATAACGAAGATAAAGCATTGCAGCAGGTTTGGTAAAAACCAAATGGAAATATTTTTTTGGCTAACCAGTAATTGCCATTGGCTATCCATTATTTTAATAACAGGAATTCTTCCATGTAGCAGGGTTGAACTTTTAACGAGACTTAGATTGCCTTCGGCTTGTTTAATCCATTGATCCCCGCTCCATTGCCAATAAGTGATTTGGTGTGGTGAGCTGTTGATTGCGAGTTGAATGTCGAGTTTCACCAACGGGTTTCGGCTTGTAACAGAGTGCATAAGCGAGTTTAAATTGAGAGCGCTGCTGACCACGTTATGAATTTTGCATTGGTGTTTTTGGGCATGGCTGCAACTATAGATAGGGGCCGCTAAATTAATTATTGGGCTGGCGCTTTGCTTTCCGTCAGCATCACTTCGTAAAAAAATGTCGCTATTAGCGATTGAAAGTTTTTTGGTTAAATCCGCAAGAAGATCATTTGTGAAACCTTGATCGTTAGCGGTTTGCCAGGATGAACTTGTCTCTTTGCTGCGAGCAAGCTCGAAGCCATCGTTAAAATTGAGCGCCAGGTTCGCTTGTTTGCTGTTGGTTGCCGGTATCCAGCTGAAGGAATCAAGCGACGGATTACGTTTTAGCAAAGGTTCTGTCAGCTTGCGGAATTCATCTTGATTGGGAATATTATTTGAAAAATATTCCTGCAAGGTGCTGAGATCGCGAATTGCTAAATCAATATTCGATTGAATTCCCGTCTGTAAATTTTCTGTCTCGTGGATTAAGTTTTTCTGGTAAGTTTCGCGTTCGTTATGGCCTACTGCGGCTACTGTAAGCAGCACCATGCCGATGCCGGCACAAAAAATAAGGAACGCATGGGTTTGCGGACGTTGGGAAAAAGCTTTGCGGTGATAAATCCACAACAACAATGGGCTAATAATTAACACACCAATGCTGTCGCCCATCCACCAGACTGCCCAATTTTGCAAGGCTGTAGCAAGATTAATGATATCGGCTTGCCAAAGTGTGATATTGCCAATGGTTGCCGCAATAGTGCAAAAAATTAAGACTTTTAGCGTGAAATAAACTGCAGAAGATGTTGTAACGCAGAAATTGTTTAAATAATAATGTTTTGAAAAGCGCGCAATAACAAACGCTTGTAAAATACTTGCACTACCGGTGATGCTTGCAATGAAATAAGCAAAGGCGCTGGCGCCAGCGGGGTTCGAAAACGAAATGCTCTGGCTGGAAATAATCGCGCCCAATACCAAACCCGGTAGCGCACGATAACCAAAAACAATACATGCAAAAACGGCGAGGCCTGAGGGTGGCCATAAAAGCGTGGCGTTAGCCGTTAACGCACCCCATTGAAAACCTAGAGTAGCCAATAGAAAATAACTGACACAGAGCAGGACATTCAGCGTAATGGTGTTGTTAATGAAATCCTTCAAAGCTCCGCCTTTGTGTGTAGCTGTTATTTGTTATGCGAATTCTTTTGTATTGATGCTCTAATACTTGCCCTTATCGGATCTGTAATTTATCAAAAACTAGCTCTTCAAATGGCTAAGCAGAGCTTCATAACTCAATGCTTCTGGTTTATGGTACAAAAATCCCTGTCCCCATTTAACATTGAGTTTTTTCAATAGTTCTACTACTTCAGCCGTTTCGACAAATTCAGCAACCACTTCTTTTTCAAGTGAATGCGCCATCTCTACAATGGCTTTTACCATCGCGTAGTGATTGGGTTCGCGGTCCATGTCACGTACAAAAATGCCATCGATCTTTAAAGTATCGAAAGCCAACTTATGTAAATAAGCATAGGAGGCAAACCCGCTACCGAAATCATCTAAAGAAAAGTAGCAACCTAACTTATGCAAGCGCTGCATAAATTCGTTAGCAACTTCCAGATTGGTGATGGCTTCGGTTTCAGTTATTTCAAAATTAATTAAGGATGGTGGGATTTTGTATAAATCTATTAAATGAATAATGTGATCGGCAAAATGTGGCTCACGCAACGACAGCGCAGAGAGATTCATGGATACAGATTCAATACCCGTGAGCAGATCTTTATGTTGGGTCAGTAAATGAAATACTTCTTCAATCATCCATTTGTCCAGCTCGGGGATTAAATGCAAACGTTCGGCCGGGCCAATAAATTCACCCGGTGGAATCAAGCGCTCCTGAATTGGATCCCACATGCGAATAAGCGTTTCAATGCGAATCTTTTTCGGCTTGGTGTTATCAGGTATAAAGTCTTCGATCAGTTGAAAATGTGCGCGGAAATGTTTGTTGTGATTGGCATCCACCAGGCGCTGCGCCCAATTAACGTTTTCTTTGTCATCACTGGAGCGCTTGGTGGCTTCGTTGTAGGTGCGAATTAATCCACGGCCCTCACGTTTGGCGAGAAAGAGAACTTCGTCAGCCATGAGCATAACCTGGTCAAAGCTGACAATTTCCCGGTTCAGCGGCACCAATGCAATGGATGCTACTAGCCTGAATTCGCGTTCTTCCCAAACAAATTTAAAGTTTTTAATGTGCTGCAGTATTAGCTCTGCCAGTTCGCTGCTGTTATCGACGTTAGACTTATGCGTGACAATGGCGAATTTATCACTGCCAATGCGCGCAAAAAAATCGTCGCGTGAAAGCAGGCCCGCAATAGAATCAGAAAATTGACGCAAAAGTTCGTCGCCTGCAATGCAACCACAGCTTTCGTTAATTACCCGAAAGCGATCTATATCAATTAATAGAAACGAAGCTTTAATGCTCGCGGTTTGAACTCTTGCTAGCAAGCCACAAACATAAGCTTCTAATGAATTGCGATTGTGCAAACGCGTGACAAAATCGTGGGTGGCTAAATAGCTCAAGCGATCTTGCATGTAGCGACGTTCATTAATTTCTTCACGCAGCTGGCGGTTTACAATCGTTAAGTCTGCTGTGCGTTCGCGTACCTTTTGTTCGAGTTCCTTGTTGAGGGTTTGCAACTCGTTTAGTAAAAGTCTGCGCTCAAGTTGATGGCGCACACGCGCACGCACCTCATCGGCATTAATAGGTTTTGAAATATAATCATTACCGCCTACAGAAAATCCAATACTGATATCGTCGGTGCGGGCGGTGACAAAAATAATGGGAATTTCAGCGGTGGCTGAATTTGCTTTTAATAGATTGCAAACTTCAAAGCCATTCATGCCCGGCATCATGACATCGAGCAAAATTAAATCGGGGGATTGTTTTTGGGCGAGTTCTATAGCGCGCTCGCCGTTGGTGGCAACAATAAGTTGGCACTCAAGATCTTCCAGGATTGCGCTTAGCACATCCAGATTTTCTGGGGTATCGTCAACCAGCAGTATCCGTGAACTCGCAAGCATAACCAGCCTCATTCCATCGTTATTTTCTATGGGCCACATTTGAGAAGAGCTTACAAAGTGTAGCCTATGAATGCGGTTTGATAATAACAGAGGCTAGCTAAATTGCACTATTGCTCGCTTTGAGACGCCTGAGAAATTGTAGGGTTTGTTACTTCAGGCGTTTCTTTTTGAGAGAAACGAATGTGGAATCATAAAAATAGTTTTTTTATGACTTTTTAATCAGAGCGGCTATTCCCAATCCGATAAGAATAATACTGGTGGCAGTGAAATTGAGGTGATGGAGATAGGTGCCAACCGCTTCGTAAATTACCGGATGCGCCAGCGCAATTGCGGCTACTAATAAACTGCCTGCTACCCAATAGCGGCGTGTGGATTGTGCAGTGCGCTTTTGCAATTGCTGTGCGGCCTTATGTAATTCTGGTGCGAGCTGACCGATATTTTGCAGTTGTTGCAAGCCGTTAAAAATGAGCTGTGGCACTTGTGGAAATTTTTCCATCCAGTCTGGGCCGTAACGCTTGAGTTCGCTCCACAATGTTTTGGGGTGAAAACGCTTTTTCAACCAGCGCTCCAGGAAAGGGTGCGCAGTTGTCCATAAATCCAGATCGGGGTACAGCTGGCGCCCCAGGCCTTCAATGTTAAGAAGTGTTTTTTGCAATAAGACAAGTTGTGGTTGCACTTCCATATCAAAGCGGCGTGCAGTCCGAAATAAATTCAATAAGACGTGGCCGAAGGAAATATCTTTTAATGGCTTTTCAAAAATCGGTTCGCATACGGTGCGAATGGCGGATTCAAATTCATCTACCCTGACATGTGCGGGAACCCAGCCGCTTTGTACGTGAAGCTCGGCGACCTGACGATAATCACGGCGGAACATGGCGAGCAAATTGCGCGCTAAATAATATTGGTTTTCGCGGGTAAGCGAACCCACAATCGCCATATCAACAGCCATGTATTGTGGGAGTTCCGGATGCTCGCGCGAAACAAAAATATTCCCGGGGTGCATATCAGCATGGAAGAAGTTGTGATCAAACACTTGCGTAAAAAATATTTCTACTCCGCGCTCGGCCAATCTTTTCATATTGGTATTTTGCGCTTTAAGTTCATCAATATTGGTAACGGGAATGCCGTGAATACGTTCCATTACCATGACATTGCTGCGTGTGTATTCCCAATAAACTTCCGGAACATAGAGTAACGACGAGTTGGCGAAATTACGACGCAGCTGTGATGCGTTAGCCGCTTCTTTTTGCAGGTTTAATTCATCGAAAATGGTGTTGCGGTAATCTTCTACAATTTCAACGGGGCGCAAACGGCGACCATCAGTACTGTATTTTTCCAAAAGTTGTGCGAGCTTTAGTAAAAGTGCAACATCTTGCGCGATGATATTTTCAATATTAGGTCGAATAGCTTTAATCACTACCGCTTTGCCATTTTTTAAAGTGGCAGTGTGGACTTGCGCTACAGATGCTGAGGCCAATGGCTCGTGATCGTAGTCGTTAAAGATGTCGTCAACTGATGCGCCCAAAGCGCTTTCCACAATGCTGCGGAATTCGTCGTTGGGGAAAGGAGCCACACTGTCTTGTAAATAATTTAATTCTGCAACTATATCGTCGGGCACTAAATCCGGGCGGGTGGAAAGTAACTGGCCGAATTTTACAAAAATGGGCCCCAGCTCCTCGCAAGCGCGGCGTAGCCTTTCACCACGACTTAATCTGGCGGCGGGGAAAAGTGCGCACGGAGATAACAGCAACCTGGCGCGTAAGGGCAGATGCTGTTTGGGAATGAGTTCATCCAATCGATAACGCGAGAAGATGCGGATAATGGTTAGGAAGCGAAAAAAAACGGTCACAAATAAATTCCTATTGGGCGCCTTGGCGCTCTATGCGTGCGAGGATTTGCTCAATGCGCGCAGCTACGCGATCTGCACCTAATCGTAATTCGTCAACTTGTGCGTTAAAAAAAGCCAACTCCGGTTGATTGGGTAATATGCGCAATTCTTCAGTGAGAAACTCGCTCGTCAGTCGTTGGATATTAGCTGCGCGATCTTTCGCCCACGACATTTTCCCGCGAATTAATTCTGCACTTTGGTGGCCCACAATATCGCCGAAAACCTGGCTCAGCATTTCTTCCCAGTCAATCTCAAGATTTTTTAATATTCTTTGTAGTTCTGCGAGAAAATGAGTGCTGCCAAATATCTGAACACCTGTATCTTTTAAATTCAGTCTGGCGCTTTTTGCCAGGCTGATTAATGCCGGTATTGTGCCTTGCAATTGCGTGGTGATCTCGCCTTCGTAATGGCCGCGCAAATTAACGCCATCTTGAGTGGGTAGCACAAATAATTTGAAATCGGGCGAGATGAATTGTATGGCCAACACCTGCGGTGCCAGTTGTTCGAGCGCAATGCGCGAGGCTGGATCATAAGCGAGCGCTGAATTAATAATTTTTTCAGCGCTGGCAATTGCCGCAGTGCTAAGCATTGGGTCCATACGCAAATTCCTTAGGGCTTTATGCCTTTATGAAGCGCGACAATACCGCCGGTCATGTTGCTGAATTCTGTATTCACAAAGCCTGCGTCTCGCATCATGCCTTTCAAGGTTTCCTGATCGGGATGCATACGGATGGATTCGGCTAAATAGCGATAACTATCGGCGTCATTGGTAATGAGCTTGCCCATTAGCGGCAGCAATTTAAATGAGTAGGTGTCGTAAACTTTTTCCAAGGCTGTGTGCTGTGGTTTTGAAAATTCCAGTACCAATAAACGGCCACCGGGCTTGAGTACTCGCAACATGGAGCGCAAAGCCAAATCCTTGTCGGTTACGTTGCGCAAACCAAACGCAATAGTAATGCAGTCAAAAGTATTATCGGGGAAAGGTAGATACTGCGCATCGGCTTGGGCAAATTGCAAATTGCCAGCTACGCCACGGTCTATCAAACGATCACGACCAACATTGAGCATTGAGGCATTAATGTCCGCGAGAATCACCTGACCATCTTTGCCCACCAATTTTGAAAATTGATAACTTAAGTCACCGGTACCGCCAGCAATGTCCAACACTTTATGGCCAGCACGAACGCCGGAAGCTTCAATGGTAAAACGCTTCCACAAACGGTGAATGCCGGCTGACATCAAGTCGTTCATCAAATCGTATTTGGCGGCTACCGAATGGAATACATCCGCAACGCGCTCAGCTTTTTTCTCAACGGCTACTTGCTCAAATCCGAAATGCGTTGTTTTTTGGTCGTTCGTCATAAAAAAGGCCGCCTTAAAAATGTGGCGGCTATTGTACAATGCCCGCCTAATACACCCAATATAAAAGTCGGGAGAAATGAATTAATGCGTATTTCCTACGCAATAGCACCCTTTAGCCTTATCTTGGCGTTGATTTGTGCGCAACCAAGCCTCGCCCAACCGGGCGGGACTTTAAAAGACACCTTAAAGCCATTCACTACCGATGGTTGCTCTGTCTGGATTGATGGTCCGCCCAAGGCTCCCTATTTATGGCGTCATTGTTGTGTCGCACACGATATAGCTTATTGGCAGGGTGGTTCGCAGCAGTTGCGCGTGCAGGCCGATAAAGATTTGCAGGCTTGCATTGCGAAGTTGGCAGGCGATGGCATGGCCAATTACATGTATTTTTTTGTGAGCACGGGCGGCAGCCCTCTCTGGCTAACGCCTTATCGCTGGGGCTACGGTTGGAGTTATTTAGATGCTGGAAAGCCGCGCGGTTATAAATTGCTGACGGCGGAAGAGCAAGCGCAAGTAGCTGCTCTTATGCCAAAAGCTGAAGAAACAATCGCAGAAGATGCGAAAAATCATCCTGCATCATCTACGACTTTATTGTTTAAATAAGTGTTATTTCAGAGTTAGCCAAGGATGGTTAAGACTGCTCGCGATGCAAATGGATTCTGGCCCGCCATTCACCCAAAGCCGCCAGCGCGCCCTGGAATTCACGCTCGATTAAATCTGCTTCGCGCTCGGTAATAACACCATCCATTAATGCTTCAGAAACAGCTTCAGCAACATCTCCCACCTGGCTCATCACCTTGCAAACGATTTGTGACAAATCGTCATTGCTGATTTTAGAGGGCTCAGGAACCAAAAACGCCGCCATACCGTGACGAGCCATAAGCGCATGCAATGGCAAGGTTGCATCCTTCACCCCTGCCTCCTGGCACAAGCTAATAATGTTCGACACTTCTTCAAACGACGGGTAATGCGATGCAATGCCCGGCGCTAATTTATTGCGCAACACATTGGCAGACATGTTCAGGTTTTGCGCAAGCGCTTCAATGCCGCCGGGATAAGCGCGGGCAATTTTATAGAGAGCGTCGTGTTGGTTCATATCTGAGTAGCGGCGCGTCATGGTGATTATTCCTGTTTTTTACCGATGCGACTGAAGCAACTGCGACTTATGCTGCGTCAACAGATTGCGATTGGGGAATTGTAGCGAATCTGCAACGGATTTGTATCAGGGATTGAACGGATTTTTTTAACCATGAGGAGGAGTAAATGAAAACAATCAAATTATTTGTTTATGCGTTAGTTGTATGCATGAGTTTTGTTAGTGTCGCCGAAGCTAAAGGCCGCAGCGGATCATTCAAAACCGGCTTTTCGTCACAGAAGCGTGCCGCGCCAAAACCGGCTCCTTCTACGTATCAGGCGCCTCCAACAAACACGCAAGCGAAAAATACGGCGTTCGGTTCTTTTGGGGCTTCGAATCCCAAGCTTGACCAAAAAGTTGCGAATGTTCCTCAGTCGCAAATGAGTAAAGATTTGAGTGCAACGGCTGCGCAGTCCAACGCGTTAAAAACAGCGGATGCACGCACCAAAACAAATGCGAACGGAATGAATAACGCAACCAACAGTGAAAGCGGTTGGTTTAGAAGTGGTAACCAAAATGCAACAACGCAAAAGCCAAATGCAGTTGCCGGTGGTGCAACAAATTCGCAACCGACGCGTTACCAACCGGCGCCACAGCATAACAGTGGGCAGCAAAGTAGTGGGCTTTTGCCAGGGTTGATCGGTTTTATGATTGGAAATTCGCTGGCGCAGCAACATGCAAATACGGCGCATGTGCAACAGCCGAATCAAAATGCAGGAACTGATACTGGCGCAATAAATTCGACAACGGCTGATGGAGTTGCAATTCAACCGACACAAGATGTACCTGTTGTTGAAACAGAATCTTTTTTTGTAAAGCTACTGCGCTTTGCATTGTGGATAGCAATGATCAGTGGAGTGGTTTGGTTGGTGAGAAAATTTATGAATTTTCGCAGCCGCAATTTGCATCAAGCAGCAAACTATAGCTTAAGGAGTTAATCATGAGTTGGAAAAGTGCAGTGAGCTACGCAAAGGATATCGCAGAAAAGCACGGTTTCGGAGGCGAGAGCGCGCAAGATGAAGATTTGCCTTTGGGCGCGCGTATAGGTGGATTTATTCGTTTGCAAAAATCGCCATTTATTCGCGCTGTATCAGAAGGCTCTTTAATCGATATGCCGACTGACGCGCAGAGCGTAGTTAAAGCGATTAGCCGAGTGAAGTTAAATTTATCTGGAAGTTTGTATCGCTACTATCTGCAAACGGGTGACACAAACGAAAAAGAAATTTTTCTACAAGTATATGTCGATGAGTTGGGGCAGGTAAGTGAAGCAATTTATTGCACACAGCTGACGCGTTTGATTCCGGAAACCGATGAAGACCAACAAATATTTATGGGCTTGGCGGGCTACGGTCTGGGCGATAAGCGCTATAGCTTGTGGCGTTTTCAGTTGGAAGAGCTGGGTTACGTAGAATCTGATTTGCAAGTGATTTTTGGCGGCGATGAAACGATTGATTACAGCCGCGATGCTGGCGATATAGATCAGGAATTTATCGTGCCCTTCACAGGTTCAGAGGTGCGTTTGGATGACGCCAAAGGGCAGCAGGGATTGCAACAGGAAATTTACTTTATGCCATATAAGCGGGAGGTGAAAGGACATACCGAATATTTATTCATTACAACTGAATTAGTAAAAAGCAAAAACGGCGATGCCAGCCAGCGTGAGATTCACGTGGATTTTATGGTGGGCATTCCTGTAGAGCTTGAGCGCTTAGTCATTCAATAGTGAATTTCATTAGTTTAAGCACATAAATTTATTTCGAGGAATTGATCATGAGTAATTTAAAAGGTTGGAATTTAACAGCACGTTTAATCTCAAAACATTTTGGTGTTTTGGGCGATAAAATTTCCGAAGCCATAGCTAACTTCGACCCCGAAACCGCCACCGAAGCAGATCGCGATAATTTGGCCGATACTTTGCGCCAAACCGCACAAAAATTAGCAGCAGCGCGTAGTTCTTTTGAAAAAGAGCGCCAGGATGTAGCAAAGCTACGCACACTTATCGAAAACGATGAAAAAGCGTTTGATGTGCTCGCTACCCGTTTGCAAAGCGGGGCGATTACAGAAGCAACAGTAAACCTGTTTTGCGATGAGTTGGAAGCTAACAAAGCTCGCTTGCCTATTGAGCAGCAAGAGGAAGCCGACGCTCAGGAATATATGAATGAGTTGCAAAAAATAGTTGATGCGCTTTCGCAACAATTGGCCGAGTTTGACGCTCAAGCGAAAAAGGCGTTAAAGTCGCTCGCTGCTGCCCACGCACAACGCGATTTGCAAGAGCTGCGCGCTTCACGTCAACAGCAATTGTCAGAATTGGGTGGTTTAAAAACGAAATCGTCAGCGCTGGATGCTTTGACTCGTCGTGCACAAAAAGTAGCAAACGATGCCGAAGGTTTAAAAATTATTGCAGATATCAATCAAAAACCGCGGGATCAACAAGCAGAGCTGGATGCAATCCGTAAATCGGTAGCAGAACCAGAAACTGCAGGTGAAACAGCGTTGGAAAGATTGAGACGCTTGTCGGGCAAGGTAGAGACGCAAGTCGCATAATCAAGACCTAATTATGCAATTATATCCCCGTTGCCCATTGGGTCGCGGGGATATTTAATTCTGTTTATGCATTTCCCATAAGTGCGCTGCAACTAGAGCGCGCCAGGGCGAAAAATCCAGCAGCCATTGTTGAGTTTCCTTTTCTGAGATTTTATCGTTCGCACCTAATAAAGTTTGCAAGCTTCTTCGCACGGCGACATCGCCGTGTAGTGATCCATCAAGCCAGCCGAGGCCGCGCAGTAAAGCATAATTGATGGTCCAAGGGCCTATGCCGCGTATTTGCATAAGTTGATCGGATAATTGAGCAACGGATTCTGTGTTCGGCTTTAGATTGTTTAAATCTATCTTCTGCGCAACAAGATGATTGCTTAACATTAATATTGTGTTGGCTTTGGCCTTTGAAAAACCTGCGGATCGAAGTTGTTCTTCAGTTATGTTTATTACGCAGTATTCATCGGGGTAGCACCACAAGCCAGACGCCTGTTGTATTCCGGCAAGCTTAATAAATCGGCGACGAATGCTAATAGCCGCGCTTAAGCTAATTTGTTGACCAATGATTGCCCAGGCTATAGCTTCGTAAGGTGTGGAGGTTACTGCGACACGCAAACCCGGATTTTTCTTAATCAGCAATCCAAGTCGTGGGTGGTCTGAAAATTTTGCTTCAAATTCTTTAACATTTTGCTGTAAGCCCAACATACGCTCTATGCTGGCTTGAAATTTTTCCAGCTCAAAATTTAGTGTGTTGGTTGTATTCAACTTAATGTCAGCACGATTTTTCTGGAAGTTGATTTGCAATTTTGCCGGCTGGCCTTGCCACATAATTCCCTTAATCAAACTTTTGTTCTGTACTTGTTCGGCAATCATTTGCGAATCGCGTTGGTGAAACGCAAGAAAATCGGCGCAGCGATAATTGTGTGGAATTTTTATGCTGAAAGCATGGTTCATGATGGGCGCTCAAGTTCCAATAATTTACGCTTGCGCTCTACACCCCAGCGATAACCGGATAGGTCGCCATTGTTGCGCACTATGCGGTGACAGGGAATTGCTACGGCTAATACATTAGCTGCACAAGCACTAGCCACTGCTCGTGATGCTTTAGGTGAGCCTATAAGCATAGCTAATTCGCTATAGCTGAGTGTTTGGCCGGGCGCAATTTTTTGCAGGGCTTGCCATACTTTTTGTTGGAAGACAGTTCCGCGAATGTCCAAAGGTAAATCAAAATTTGCACGGGGTTGTTCAATAAATCCTATCACTTGCGCAACTGTAGCTTCGTAATTTTTATCGCCGCCAATTAATCTTGCATGTGCAAATTGTGTTTGCAGCTCCTGTAGCAAAACATCGGGATCATCGCCCAAGGCAATTGCACAAATGCCACGTTCACTTTGTGCGACCAAAACCGAACCCAAAGAGCATTCGCCAAGCGCAAAATAAATTTCGGTGGCCAATCCGCCGGCTTTATATTGTTTAGGATTCATGCCCAATAATTGTTTGGATTCTGCATAAAAGCTACTGTTGGAATTGTAACCTGCTGTAAAGAGCGCATCGGTAACTCTAGTGTTTGGTGTGAGTGATTTGCGCATGCGCGCTATTCTATTGACGCGAGCATATGCTTTTGGTGTGACACCTGTGATGCGTTTAAATAATTTATGTAAATGATAGGGGCTGAGGCCCGCGCGTTCACTTAAGTCTGCAAGGCTTGGCTCTAGCTCTCCGCTCACTATAAAGCGGCAAAGGTCCACGATCATTTGCTGTTGTTGTTTGTGGAACGACTGTTGGTCTGGCTTGCAGCGCTGGCAGGGGCGAAACCCTGCCTCTATGGCTTCTTTGTTGTTGGAAAAAAATAAAACATTTTGGAATTTTGCATGACGTGAGGGGCAGCTTGGCAAGCAAAAAATACCCGTGGTTTTTACCGCATACACAAAGCTGCCATCAGCCTGGTTATCGCGCGCCATTACTGCTGCCCAGCGCGAATCCACAATAGTGGTGGTGCCATTTTTACTGCTTGATGTAGTCATAGTTTCTACAGCTGGTAGTGAATGCATGGCTTACTTTAGCCTGTTTCAGCAATGGCAACATCCTGAATCTTGCGGTTAAATTCAGTTGCTATAAATATGTAGGGGAATGTTTTATTTTGGCATGCAAATGTTGAGAAATGCGCACCCGGCTTAATTCAGTTGTAGAACTGTTAATATGGCGACATTGAACCAACCGTGTTTTTTAGTGATCTTGGCCCTAAAGGTGATGGCAAATGAATAATAAATATATCGGGATAGTTTGCATGCTCGTGCTTTTATCCGGCTGTGCGACTATGAGTAAAGAAGAGTGTAAGCAAGCGGATTGGTATATAAAAGGTGTTGAAGACGCTACCAAAGGCTTTCCGCTGGATCGCGTTATTGAACATGGCAAGGCTTGTGCACGTATAAAAATAACTCCCGATATGAAGGAGTACCGCGAAGGGCACGCCAAGGGCGCGCGCTTATATTGCGTGCCGGAAAAAGGCTACAGCGAGGGCAGGGATGGCGCTGCTTACAATGGCATTTGTCCGGTGGAGTTGGAACCAAAGTTTTTGCGCGCTTACCGTGATGGCCAGGAGCTCTACAGGATTCAACAAAACATGAATCGCATGCTCAATGAAATCAATGGCAACAATTCACAAATTGATAGCTATTACAACGAAATATCACGCTTGAAATACGAGATAGTGAACAGTCGTGATGAAAATGATCGCCGCTACAAAATGCGCCGTATTGACGAGTTAGAGCAGGACATCCGCAATCTATCGCTCAATGCTGATCGCGCCGCGCGCGAATTGGAATTATTTAAAAATGATTACCGGGTGGTGGAGGATAAACATCGCCGCATGGGGTATCTATAGCAGAGAATTTTATGCCGAGTTTAAATCAGCAAATTTTTATAGGCGCGTTTGTCGGATTAGTGGTAGGTAGTTTACTCAATCAATTTGGTGGAGCAGGCGAAATCCAAAACGGCGTGCTCTACGCCAGTACATTGGTCGCCAACTTCTTTGTTGATTTACTAAAAATGGTATTAATACCTTTGGTGTTTACCACTTTGGTAGTTGGCGTTGCAAATTTACAAGCACATAAAAATATCCATAAAGTCTGGACAACCACCTTAATCTTTTTTGCTACTTCCACGAGTTTGGCGATGCTGTTGGGTTTGGTGGTGATGAATTTATTTCGTCCTGGTGAAGGAATGCACCTTGCGATGTTCCATGATGCCATGGGGAATTTCCAGCCCCTTAAAATGACGACATCCGAATTCTTTGTTCACTTTTTACATAACATTTTCCAAAACCCTTTTTCCGCTTTGGCAAAAGGCGATGTTATGGGCGTGGTGGTTTTTGCACTATTTCTCGGCGTTGCTTTGGTAATGGGAGGCGAGCGTTACCGCAATATATTGAATTTATTCCAGGAGTTCCTGGATGTAATGATGCGCATCATCGGTTGGATTATGTATATAGCCCCGCTCGGTGTGTGCGCACTTTTGCTGAAGTTGGCTGCCACGCAAAATGTCGAGTTACTCGCAACCCTTACAAAATTTGTAGTGATTGTTACGGGAGCAACATTATTTCATGGCGTAGTTGTTCTTCCATTGCTGCTATTTTTAGTGACAAAAAAATCACCCTTCTGGTTTTGGCGTGGTGCTCGCGAAGCTCTTATAACAGCTTTCGCCACCAGCTCCAGTAATGCAACACTTCCGGTTACCTTGCGCTGTACTGAGAAAAATTTAAACGTGCGCAAAGATGTTGCCGGTTTTGTGGTTCCTTTGGGCGCAACTTTGAATATGGATGGTACCGCTTTATATGAAGCCGCTGCCGCATTGTTTGTAGCGAATTTGGCGGGAATTGATTTAAATCTTTCACAACAGTTGGTGGTATTTTTTACGGCTATGGTTGCATCTATAGGAGCGCCAGGCTTGCCAAGTGCAGGTATGGTGACCATGGTATTAGTGCTACAAGCTGTTGGGCTACCGGTTGAAGCTATTGCAATTTTATTACCTATTGACCGCTTATTGGATACGGTGCGCACAGCGGTGAATGTGCAAGGCGATATGATTGGCAGCGTGATTGTGCAAAATTATGTCGATAAGAGTGAACAAATCCGTTAAGGGAACACCGATTGCTGAGCAATAAAAAGGGCGCCTTGTGCGCCCCTTTTATTTTCTTGATTAGCGTTTTACAAACGGAACATTGGTCGTTAAATAAGTTGCTGCTCTCCACACCCACTCTAGAGGGCCGTAATGGAAGCGTTTTAACCACCAGTGCGCAAACAATACTTGCAGGCTAAAAAATGCCATCCCGATCATAAGTGCTTGCGCTTGCGAAAGCTTGTCGTACATGTGCAAGCCATAGCCGTAGAAAAAAGGAACACTGCACAGGCTTTGGCTAACATAAATCGTTAAGCTCATACGGCCAACGGGTGCGAGCACATCGAGAACTTTTTGACCAAGAGGTTTCAAATAAATGGCAATAAATGACAAGACTAAAATAGTCATAAAGGCTACGCAGAAGTAACCATTGACCATTTCATCTAAAAACCATTTCGCATTACCCGTTGTTGGCCATTGCGCTTTAATTGCCGGGGTATTCAAATATTGTTGCAACGCGAATAATCCGATCGCAGCTAATATGGCAAATACAAATAGTGTTTTGCGAACGTGAGTAAATTTAATCGGATGCACCAGGAAACCAATGCGCCCCAAGACAAGGCCTATAAAAAACAAACCAAATAGTTGGAAGCCGCGAGCACCATCAAAAAAGAAAAACCATTTTGCTAGCGAGCCCGTGGTGACATTGAACGCAAGCACTTCGGTGAGTGATCCTGTTGTCCACATTTCGCCTGTATGTTCGTACAAAACCGAGCTGAGCAATTTGTCATTGGCGCCCGGTAAATTGTTCATGGCGGCCCAATAGTGATAAATAAGATTTGGTGTGAGCAAAAATAAAATCGCCAGCGCAATTAGCCATTTAGTTGGAACGCGATACAGCAGAATCAAAAAGAAACCGTAGCCTGCCAAAACCTGCAGCACTTCGCCGGAATACACCATGCTATTAAGCGTTCCCAAGGCGAACAAAATTAATAAACGCCACGCAAATCGTAAACGGAAGTCAACACCTTTTTGCGCCTGTTTATCCATAATGATAAAAAAGCTAATGCCGAACAACATGGCAAATATTGCATAGGCCTTACCGGCAAATAAAAAGAAAATAACATCGTGTACTTTGCTCTCAACGGGGTTTTGCCAGTAGAGTTCAAAGAGTTCGATGGAATGCACCAGGAATAAACCCATGAGGGCAAAGCCCCGTAGCGCGTCGACCAGCGAGATGCGCTGGGGTGTATCCGGGTGTTGCAAAAGGGAGGATGTAGTCATGACTTTATTCTTTGTTAGGTTGATTAAATTAGCCCGATTATTATTTTGGGTAAGTTGAACTCCTGTGTCTTTCAAGAATTGTTAAGTTTCCCTTTACATAGGTATTCAGCAATCATTTTAGTTGCGGTCACTCTATAATGCGAACTTTCGCAGTGCTGGAGCAGCTCGTGTCGTCCGCCCCCCATGAAACCCCCGCTCTAAAGTCCAAAACCTTTTTGGTAACCCTATTAATGCTTGCCCTGCCGGTTGCCGGGCAAATGTTGCTGCAATCCTTCCTGGGGATGGCAGATGTAATGATGGTCGCGCCGCTGGGTGAACAGTCAATTGCTGCGGTGGGGCTTGCTGCAAAAATCCATTTTTTATTGTTGGTGTTGATGAGCGGTTTCGCGACCGGTGGCAGCGTGCTCATTGCCCAGTATTTTGGTGCAAAAGATTTTGTGAGTTGCCAGCGCATGCTGGCGGTTACATTGGTGGTTGGTATTTCTATTATCCTTCCCATCATGTTCCTTTGTGGTTTTGCCGCTCCAATCTGGATTCACTGGATAAATCCAGATCCTGAAGTTGCAAAACTTGCTGCGCAATTTTTGGTGATTACCGCGCCCGTACTTTTGCTGACACAAATTATTGTCATTATTGAAGCCTCTTTACGCGCGCTTGGTCAAACCACCATGCCGTTATTCGCGGGCGTGATTGCTGCAATCATTAATGTGACTTTAAATTACGCGTTAATTACCGGCAATTGGGGTTTCCCGGCCCTGGGTATTGCAGGCGCCGCCTGGGCGACGCTTACTGCTCGCTGTGTGCAGCTTCTGTTTATGCTGGCTTATGTGTATGGCACCAGGCACGGTTTTGCATTGAAGTTCAAACAGCTCGCGCAGGGAATTGATCCTGTGCAAATCAAACGTTATCTCGCTTTTTCTTTACCGCTGGTTGCTAACTACGGCATTTGGGCCGTGGGTAATGCAACCTATCATGTGTTGACCGGCTTTGCTGGCACCGATGCTCTGGCAGTTATGGGCATGGTGGTACCTGTTGAAAGTACATTCTTTGCTTTATTTGTAGGCATCGCCAATGCGGCAGCGGTTCTTATTGGTCGTTCGCTGGGTGCTGACCAAACGGAAGAAGCATGGCGATTACAAAAATTCTTTAACCGTATCACTTTATTTCTGGTAATTATTTTTTCCAGCACATTGTGGTTTGCACGACCTTTGGTGGTAGATATTTTTAAGCCTATGGCTGATGAAACTGCCCAGTTGCTCATGCAAACACTCGCTGTTTTTTGCGGATTAGTGTGGTTAAAAGTATTGAATATGATCCGCATTATCGGCGTGCTTCGCGCAGGCGGTGACAACAAATTTTGCCTAATTACCGATACTATTGTGATGTGGTTGTTTGGTTTGCCTATTTACGCTTTGGCGATATTTGTAGGCGGTTGGCCGTTTACTATTTTATATGCGCTCATGTTTTTTGAAGATGCCTTAAAATTCCTGCCAGTTTATTTCCGCATTCAAAAAAGAAAGTGGATGAAAAATTTAACTCTGTCGCATTGATATTCTTGCCGCTTTTCTGCGACTACTCCGTACTGATTGCGCACATTTGCCCTTCTAAACTCAATCGTTTAGCAGCGGATTATCGCTCTTACGCCACAAGATTTTCGGGACTTCATTGTCTCCCTCATTAATAGTCTTAGATTAAATTCCGCTCAAATCGCCGCCGCTCTGGGGCATCTTGCCTGCGTAAGTAACGGAAAAACCTATGCATTCACACTTAAAAAATGGCTTAACCGATTTCATTCTTTCTTTTGGTTGCGCAATCAAATCGGGATAGTAGTACACTAGTTGTAGGCAGAATCGGGTTAATCCCCATCTGCAGGGTATCCGGGTGAGACCAGGTGAGAGTGGGATTATTGGGTGGCCTTACAAGGACTCGTCGAAGTTGTTTCGTCTTAAATAGGACAATATTTAGTCGATACCAGGTATCGACAATTGCCGATCCGGCTTGGCCCGGAGCAATAATAACGAGTCATTGGGAGTCGTATATGAACTCAACAACTGTTTTGCGCAGTGCTATTTTTTCGGTGTGTTCCCTGTTTGGCATACAGGCGATTGCCTGTGAAACGCAGCCTAACCAGCCCGCCATTTATAAAAATCCGGATTGTAGTTTTGAGGCGCGCGCCGATGATTTGTTGGCGCGCATGACCTTGGAAGAAAAAATCAGCCAAATGATGAATGCAGCGCCCGCCATCCCGCGCCTGCAAATACCTGCCTATGAGTGGTGGAATGAGGCGTTGCACGGTGTTGCGCGTGCAGGGGCCGCTACCGTATTTCCGCAAGCTATAGGTTTGGCTGCAAGCTTTGATACCCATTTGATGGGCGATGTGGCAAGCGTAATTAGCGATGAGGCACGCGCAAAACATCATGACTTTATCAGCCGGGATTCTCGCTTACGTTATCAGGGGCTTACTTTTTGGTCTCCCAATGTAAATATTTTCCGCGACCCGCGTTGGGGCCGTGGCCAGGAGACTTACGGTGAAGATCCATTTTTAACGGCTGCTATGGGTGTGGAATTTGTAAAAGGTCTGCAGCAAACCGATGGCAAATATCGCAAGCTTGACGCTACTGCAAAACATTTCGCCGTGCACTCGGGGCCAGAGGCAAATCGCCACGAATTTAATGCCAAGCCGAGCGAACGCGATTTGTATGAAACTTATTTACCCGCGTTTCGCGCGTTGGTTCAAGATGCCAATGTGAAATCTGTAATGGGTGCGTATAACCGTGTTAATGGCGAATCTGCATCAGCAAGCCAGCGTTTGCTGCAAGATATTTTGCGCAAAGACTGGGGCTTTAAAGGTTACGTAGTTTCAGATTGCGATTCGGTTGAAGACATCTATTTGTTCCATAAAATTGTTCCAACGGCTGCTGAAGCTGCTGCACTTGCCGTTAAAACCGGTGACGACTTGAATTGCGGAAAAACCTACGCGGCGCTGAAAGAAGCGGTTGATAAAAAATTAATCACCGAGCAAGAAATTGATGTGTCGCTCAAGCGTTTGTTATTAACGCGTTTTGAATTGGGCATGTTTGATGACGCCAAAAAAGTAATCTGGGCGCGCATTCCTTATTCCGTTAACCAGGACAGTTCTCACGATCAATTAGCGCGTCGTGCTGCGCAGAAATCTATCGTCTTGTTAAAAAACAATGGCATTTTGCCTCTATCAAGTAAGCAAAAAAATATTGCTGTTATTGGTCCAACTTCTGACGAAATTATGTCATTGCTCGGCAACTATTACGGCACGCCTGCGGCACCTGTCACTATATTGCAAGGTGTTCGTGCGGCTGCGCCAGCGGGTACACAAGTTAACTATGCTCGCGGTGTAGATTTAGTGGAGGGCCGTGATGACCCGCGTGCCGCACCTATTATTGAGCCCAGCTATTTGCGCCCCGATGCAAACTCTAAAGAGCAGGGCTTAAAAGGCGAATATTTCCGCGGCCGCGATTTTGCAGGAAAGCCGATATTCACACGCATTGATTCACGCATTTCGTTTCGTTGGGATCGTGGATCTCCCACTGACGATGCAGTGGCGCGCGGGGAAATTAAAACTGCCGATGCCGTTCCAGCAGATAATTTCTCAGTGCGCTGGACAGGACAATTAACTGCACCCACCTCAGGCGCTTATGAAATCAGCGTGGCAGCAAATGATGGAATGCGTTTATACATCAATGGCGCTTTGGTCATTGACTCTTGGGATTTATCTGCGCGCTTACAAAGCAAATCCGCAAAAATAGATTTGCAAGCCGGAAAATCCTATGCAATAAAACTGGAATATTTTGAAGATATTCGCGATGCAGAAGTGCGCTTGTCCTGGCGCTTACCTAATTCAAAACCCGGCGTTGAAGAAGCCTTGGATCTGGCGAAAGCAGCAGACGTTATTGTGTTTGTCGGCGGCTTAACAGGTGATGTTGAAGGTGAAGAAATGACGGTGAATTATCCGGGCTTTGCTGGTGGTGATCGTACTGATATTCATTTGCCACAAGTCCAACAGCGTTTGCTGGAGTCTTTGAAAGCAACCGGAAAACCTGTTGTAGTAGTTTTAACAACGGGCTCAGCACTGGCGGTGGATTGGGCCAAGAAAAATGCTGATGCAATTTTAGTAGCCTGGTATTCCGGTCAGCGCGGTGGTAATGCGGTGGCAGATGTCTTGTGGGGTACAGAAAATCCAGCAGGGCGTTTACCCATTACTTTCTATAAAGGTGATGAAAAACTACCAGCCTTTGATGATTATTCCATGCACAACAGAACCTACCGCTATTTTACGGGCGAAGCACTTTATCCATTTGGCCACGGCTTATCCTATTCGGAATTTAAATATTCCAATTTAAAACTGAATAAAAAAGCGGTGCGCAAACAGGATGAGATTCAGGTAGCGGTGGATATCACCAACACCAGCAATCGCGATGGAGATGAAGTGGTGCAGCTCTATGCGCAACCCGTTGCAGTCAAAAAAGAGCAGGCTATAAAAAACTTGCGCGGTTTTGTGCGTGTACATTTAAAAGCAGGCGAAACACAAACTGTGCATTTCACGCTTAAGCCGAATAAAGCACTAATTCGTTACGATCTCGCATCAAAACAATATGTGGTTGATAAAGGTAAGTATCAATTGCAGGTGGGTGCATCCAGTTCGGATGTGCGCTTGCATGATGTGATTAGCGTGAAATAATTTTAGTGTGAATAAGAGTTGAAAAATAATGCGCTGATTACTTGTGGTCAGCGCATTATTTTTTTCTAATTCAGTTTGTCCCTAAACATAAAAAATACTGCACCCAACAAGCATAATCCCGCCCAAAGATAATCGAGCTTTAGTGGTTCTTTTAAATAAAAAATGGCAAAGGGAACAAAAACGCCAATTGTAATAACTTCCTGCAAAATTTTTAATTGCCCAACATTCATTACGGTGTGACCTATACGGTTAGCCGGCACCTGTAACAAATATTCAAATAACGCTATGCCCCAACTTACCAGTGCAGCAATAATCCAGGGCTTATTGTTGAGTTCTTTTAAGTGCGCATACCACGCAAAAGTCATAAAAATATTGCTGCAGATTAATAACAGAATTGTGATGATGGTAGGGTTCATAAATAGCTCTGTTAAGATTGGTTTTTGTCGGGTGCTTCTAGCAAATCCTGCTTCTTGCCAACAAAATACGAGGAAATAATACTGCATAGCCAAGCGGCAATAAGAATACCCTTGGCAATGTTTAGCTGATCTTGATGGGTTGCGATACTTTGAAAAATTTCCTGGTAAAGTTTTAAATAAAGTGCATCCAAATTTGAGGGGTCTACAATTAATATTCCCTCTTCGGCATCGCGCAGCATTCTTGCGTAAACAGGCGCAATAGAGTTGTATAGGGTCGAGCACAAATACCAAAGCGCTACTAAAGTGGGCGCTATAAATATGGCGGCACGCTTATATTGCTTTAGCCATAAAAGACCTACGCCGGGAAAGACCAATGCAGAGTAGAGTGCAGCTTTGGTTGCTTTTTTCATGGCCATAATAATGTCCGTTTATTCTGCGACAAGTTGTTCAAGCCGATAGAAACCTTCGCCATTTTCACCTAAGGTATCGGCCAGATAGGGTAATGCTTCTTCCATTGCTTTCCATAAAGTCCAGGGTGGATTAATTACAAATAAACCGCTGGAATTCATGCCGTATTCGGGGCTGTCGGGTGCAATGCCTAATTCGAACAGTTGAATATTTTTAATACCGCTTTTCACCAAAGCTTTTTGCATGTCATCAATACGTTGGCGCAAAACCACGGGATACCAGATAACAAAAGTTCCGGTAGAAAAGCGTTTATGTGCATTTATAACCTGTTTAATCACATCGTAATATTCATTTTTTAATTCGTAGGATGGATCAATAAAGATCAAGCCACGCCTGTCGGGCGGAGGTAACAATCCCTGCATGCCTGCAAGCCCATCATCGTCAATAATCTTGACTTGCTTGTCGCCTCCAATTGCCTCCGTTAATAGGCGCCAATCAGTGCTATGCAACTCATGTAAGAACAAATTGTCTTTAGGCCGTAAGGCAGATTGCATAAACAAAGGCGAACCAGGGTAGTACTCGAGTTGGTCGCCTTGATTAAAGGCTTTGATAAAGGTTACATAGTCTTTCAAGGCGGGAGGTAAATCGTCGCGCATCCAAAGCTTGCCAATGCCGCTATCAAACTCACGATTCTTGATGGGTTGATTGCCGCTGAATTTATAAGCGCCCGCCCCGGCATGAGTATCGATAATCCGCAAAGGTTTTTCTTTTTGCACCATGTAATTAAGTGTGTGTAGTAACAGACTGTGTTTAAGTACATCGGCAAAATTGCCTGCATGAAATGCGTGACGGTAACTGAGCATGTGCGATTTTTCCTAAGGCCTGGGCCTGAATCCTGGGTGCTGATTAAGTAGCCCTAAAATGGTTGGGCAGATTATAACGGAAATTGACAATAATCCCTTGAGTGTTTCTCATGCTAGGGTAAAGTGCTGAAGGTTAGTGTTAGTCGCTCCAAGTCATAGGGATTTACCATTGATTGCTGCAATGATTCGATTATTTCCTCAATTGCTTTTGCGCTTTTTTCTTGCGCCAGGCTTTGTTATTTTCTGTTTGCCAGTGTTAGCGGCACCTTCACCTCAAATTCATATTGACGGCGGTTCTGGCGAGTTGCGGGACAATATTCGCCAGTATCTGACTATCGCGGAAGAATCCTGTGCTGCTCCGGATTGGCGACTTAAATCCTTGTTGCTGGAAGGTGAGGATGAAATAAAAAAAGCGGCTCAAGCGCTGGGCTACTATCAACTCACTTTTTCTACCGATCTCAAACAGACCAATGATTGCTGGCAACTGGATATTCAATTAACGCCGGGTGAACAAGTAAAAATTACCGAGTTCACGTTGAATATTCGCGATGACGGTGCGCAGGGCGACGTATTTAAAGAACTCTACGATAAGCCTGATATGCGTATTGGCGACAGCTTGCACCACGGCCGCTATGAAAACTTTAAAAACCGGATCACGACACTGGCAACCAGTCATGGATATTTTGATGGTCATTTTGATGTGGCTCGCGTCACAGTTAACGCCGCTGAAAATACTGCCTATGTAGAATTAATTTACAGCACGGGTACGCGCTATCGCATTGGCGAAATACACATAACGCACAATATTTTAAGCAAGGATTTTTTGGAAGGCTTTTTAAATGTTCATGAAGGTGAGTATTACGACACTGATAAATTATTGGAGTTAAAAAGTTATTACAATTCCAGTAATTATTTTTCCGTGGCAACAGCATCGCCAGATCTGCAAAACCTTCACGACCATAAGGTTGATATCAATATTCAGTTAGAGGAACGCAAACGTTTTGCTTATTCCATAGGTGCGGGTTTAAGTACGGACACGGGGCCGCGTGTTTTATTGGGGTTTGAAAACCGTTATGTCAACAAGGCGGGGCATAGCCTAAAAGCTGATTTAAGTGCATCTAACATAAAAAACACGGCACAGGTTGCCTATACAATTCCACTCGCTAATCCCTCTTACGAATTTTTAAAAGTTTACGCGGGTTACGATAAAGAAGTGACCGATGATACCTACAGTAATAAAAATACCTATGGCGTTAGTTATACCAATTATGAGCGTAACAAGTGGCTTCATACTTACGCTGTGAATGTAGAGAATGAAGATTTCGTGTTAGCAGGTAAAGAAAAATATACACATCTGCTAATCCCATCGGTCACTTTTTCGCGCACGCAGACGGATGCCACTCCATATCCGTTACAAGGTTGGAGTCTGCTGGCACGTCTCTCCGGTTCACCTAAATCCTTTGGTTCTTACGTGAGTTATGAACAGCTCTATTTGCGTGGAAAATATATTCATGAATTTGGCGGCGGTCGATTTTTATTGCGTAGTGAAATAGGCGCTACCAAAGTAAATGACTTTGATGAGTTGCCAACATCCGTACGCTTTTTTGCAGGGGGCGGAACCAGCGTGCGTGGTTATGATTACAAATCGCTAGGGCGAAAAGTTGATGCTATAGATAATAAAACCGGTTTGGAGAAAAGAGACGAAAAAACTGGCGAGATAATTCAGGAGGTTATCGGCGGTAAAAATGTGTTGGTCACTAGCGTTGAGTATGACTACCGCGTTCGCCCCAATTGGGCTGTTGCCGCGTTTTATGATGTCGGTAATGCATCAGACGATTTTAATTTTGATTTAAAACATGGTGCTGGCTTGGGGTTGCGTTGGATTTCACCTATAGGCCCAGTGCGAATTGATGTGGCGCGTGCGCTGGATGATAACAAAGCGTGGAATTTGCACATTAGCATGGGGCCGGATTTATAATCATGAAGCTACCACGTCTTAATTCATTCTCGCGCCTTAAAAAGTATCTCATCGGATTTATTTTATTCCTGAGTATTTTAATTGCATTGTTAAGTAGCCTTATGTCTACCGAAGTGGGTAGTCATTGGGTGGTGCGAAAAATTGCCAACAGTCTCGAGCTTAAATTAGGCGATCTGCACGGAAATTTATTGTCTGGATTGGATGTATCCAGCTTTAGTTATCAGCGAGATGGTGTTTCAGTTCAAGGAGAAAAATTGTCCTTTCGTTGGCAGCCGAGCGGGCTGTTATACACATCGATAAATGTTGGTTCCCTGTCTGCAGAAAAAATTCGTATTAAATTGCCGCCCTCAAAAAATGAACCGGAGCCGGAGAATTATCAATGGCCAAGTTTGGCGCAACCTGTTCGCATTAAATTAACAAAAATTAATTTGCACGATATACAAATTCAACAGGGCGAAACCCTAATTCCCATAGCATCAGTGACTGGTAGTTTAGGCTTGGGTTCGTTTCATTTGCGTGCGCAAGATTTTTCTATTGCCAACAAGCAGGGGCAGATTAACCTTAATGGTGCTATGGGGTTGCGCTATCCCTACGGCCTGGATTTGAACGCGGACTGGCAGCTAAAAGATAAATCTATATCGGCCGAAACATTGGTCGGTAGGGTTAAATTAGGCGGCGATATTAAAACGCTGAAATTGGAACAAGCTTTATCGCAACCGCTTGTTATGAAATTAACGGCAAATATTTCGCCAGCGCTACATCAACCGAAGTTCTCGCCTACTGCTGATATAAATCTAGTGTGGTCCGAACAAAAATTGCCGGCTGGATGGGCAGATTATATTAATTTTAAAGTTAATACTGACCCACAATCTACATCAACGCCTAAACAAAACCTAAATGGCACAACGCAAGGTCAGGTTAAAATTGCAGGCTGGTTGAATGCATTTAAATTGAACAGCCAGATTCAAGCGGCGACTGATGCTAACCGTCTTGTATTGGTGGGAAGTGCGCAAGGAGGTTTTAACGAGAAGGATAAAGTCGTTAGCGCTAATATAGAAAAACTTAGTTTGCTCGCGCAAACCAATTTGGATTCAGATGGTTCCAGAGATGGATCAGTGAATAGCAATTCAATTGTGCTCAATGGCAATATCCGTGGTTTTAAATCATGGCAGTGGAATTTAAATGTGCAAAGCGAGCATTTCAATCTTAATCATATTATTGAAAATTGGCCGAGCGACTTGCAAGCTTCAATGAATGTTAGCGGAGCTTATGATCCCCAGCAAAAAAACAATCTATCCAATGGTTTAAATCTCGCGCTGAAAAAAATAAATGTGCAAGGTGATTTGCGCGGGCTCGCTGTTTCTGCCCGCGGCCAGGTTGATTTTGATGGAACCCATTGGAGTTCGTCCGACGCTAATCTTGCGATTGGTGCGAATCAAATTTTGTTAAAAGGTAAAACCGGTGATGAGCTGGCGGTAGAGTGGAAAATTGATGCGCCTTTGTTGGCACAAATCGATCCTGGTATACGCGGCAGTATTGTTTCCAGTGGGACCATTACAGGTGATAAAGCTAATCCGCGGATTCACATAAAAGGTCAGGTTAATCAATTTTCATGGCGCGATTATGCCGTGCAAAATTTGTCGCTTGGTTTGAATCCCAAAGCGGATATGCAGAATTATGATTTGGTGTTAGATGCCTCGCATGTACAACTACAGGCGCAACATATTGCGCGTATTAATGTGAAAGGTCAGGGTTCACTCGCGCAACATAGCATTCAAGGCCGGCTTGAAAGCCCGGATTTAGGTAATGCGGATTTAACAGTAAACAGCAGTTGGGAAAACGAAATATGGCGTGGCAAGTTACAAGCCTTTACGCTAAATATTAAAAAAATGCCGCCCTGGAGTTTATCGTCAGCGGCCCAAATAGAAATCAATACGCAAGCCAATAAAAAATCGGCAGACTTAGGCAAGCTCTGCATGACCACCACCAAAATCAGTGGACAAGATCAGCCTATGCTATGCGTTGCTGGGCAATGGAATCCAGCAGCAGGTTTGAAAGTTGAAAGCGAATTAACGGCGGTTCCTGTCAGTCAATTCCAGGCCTGGTTTAAGCCGGAAGCTATATTAAGTGGCTCGCTGGATGGTCAACTTAAATTGCAAACACCACCCGCCAAACCCATGGTTATGGATGCGCATTTGCGCACGCGCGATGCAAAGCTTATATATCAATTTCAAGGCGGCAAGGTGGAAACCTATCCACTGCAAAAAGGCACTATTGATGCATCGATTAAAAACGATCAATTAAGCGCGAGTATGCAAATGGATTGGGCGCGTTACGGGCAAATTAATGCCGATACCAAATATTCGCTCAAAGATAAAAAAATCCAGGGAAAATTTTCTGCCGCATTAAATGATTTGGCGCCGCTGGAAAGTTTGTTACCTTTTTTAAATGATGTTCAAGGCTCGGCCTCAGCCAACATTACTATTGCAGGTACTTCAGACAAGCCAGAAGTTTTTGGCAATATTGCGTTAAATAATGGCAGCGCCAACTTACCCAAGTTGGGTTTAATTTTACGCGATGCGTCTTTGCAAGTAAGCGCGCAGCGCGCGGGCCCGGTACATGTGGAAGGGCAAATAACCTCGGGTGACGGTACTCTCATGCTGCGCGGTGATTTGCAAAACCCGGGTACGCCACAATGGTCGTGGCAAAGCAATATTTATGGAGCCAATATTCGTTTTATTGAGCAGCCGCAAATGACCGCCACCCTTAGCCCTAACTTAAAATTGTCAGCAAATGCCGATGCAATTAATTTAACCGGCAGCACGGAAATTCCCTGGGCGCGAGCCGCGCTAAAAACCTTGCCATCGTCGGCGACGCGTGTGAGCAGTGATGTCGTGGTGATTGAGAATGAGCAGCAGCTTGCAACAGCAGGCGCAAAAAAATCTATTCCCTTTTTTACCAACATCATTCTCTATTTTGGTGATGATGTGCGCTTTAAAGGTTTCGGATTGGATACGCAATTGCTTGGCAAAGTGAATGTGTTGAAAGAAGAAAATCGCCAAACTTTTGTGACAGGTTTTGTAGCGGTAGGTAAGGGTAATTACAAAGCATACGGGCAAGATTTGGTTATCGAACGTGGTCGTTTGATTTTCCAGGGGCCTTACGATAATCCTGGGTTGGATATTCGCGCTACAAGACTATTGGATGAAGGCATGGCCGGGTTGGAAATTGGCGGCACTTTGCAACATCCAAAAAGTAGTGTCTTCGCGATTCCCGCCGCAACCGATAGCCAAGCCATGGCAATGCTGTTAACCGGAAAAAAATTATCTGAATCTTCGCAGGCAGATGCCTATTCTTTAATTGGCGCCATCAGCAGTTTGGGAATGGATAATGGCGAAGGAATGACTTCAGATATAGCGCACTTTTTCCATATCGATGAAATTACCGTTAAAGCAGATAAAGGCCTGGATCAAAGCGCCTTGTGGATGGGTAAATACGTGACCCCAAAATTATTTATTCGCTACATTGTCGGCTTATTTGACCAAACGTTTTCGCTTGGCGTACGTTATCAATTGAGCGAAAAATTACGGCTTGAAGCTGAGTCAGGCAAAAATCAAAGCGTGGACGTAATTTATAAAATTGAGCGTTAGCATTTTGTTTAAAACTTCCACCCCATTTGCAAACCGCCTGCTTTCATATCTGCACTTTCTGAATAGGCGATATCCATAACAAATCTTCGCCATTGAAAACCTAAACCGGCGGAGGCTGCATTTTCGCGTAAACCGGTTTGGTCCTGGCGGTAGCCAACGCGCAATGCGAGGGTGTTAAAGAGGCGATATTCCGCTCCCAGGCTTAGATCCTGGCTGGGCGCTTCATTGGCCATGGGTGTTGATTCTTGTAAATCGTAATCCACACCCACGCTGAAGTTTTCAGTTACATAACCCACGCCCATGCGCGAACGCGGACGCAGTTTTACAGTAAGGTCAGGGCGTTCTAATCCGGTAATGGGATCAGCGTCTTGATGGGTCGTAAAATCTTTTTTGATGAGATCTTTCACGGCGATGCCGACTCTGTAATGTTCGGCAATAATTGCCGCTATACCTATATCCGCATTAAGGGTGATGTGGGTGCTCTTGGTATCAGAAAATTGATTGATGGTATCGTCAATGCTGGTGCTTGATGTGTTGAAATTCGCATCGTCACGGTAGGCATCCACGCGCATCAGTTTTGGTGTTACACCAAAAGAGATCGGTTGACCCCAAAAGGTAAATTCTTTCGCCGTTGCCATTCCCCATTCGCTAATTGCTAATGCGCTGACGTCGGCCGAGGAGTTGAGCGTTTGGGTTGGATCTTTCAGGGTGCCGTTGGCGTTCACAAGGTTGGGATATTGTGCAGCGACTGTTTGTGGATTTGCACCTGCCGCCAGATCAGTCATTGCGGCAATGTAATCGTCCAGAAGCGCCAGATCAGTATCTGTAACCTTGGACGTACCTGCACCTATAACCCGTGCTCCTATGTAAAACGCGCCGCCTTCATGATCGCTGGGTTCGCTAACCGACAAGCCAAAAAAGCCATTGATAGAAACATCTTTATTGGCGATTTCATCCAATACTTTGCGCAAATCACTGGCACCGGCGGCAACTGCTCCTGCACTCGCTGCTGTCCGTAGGTTGTTATAAGTGTTTACAGCGTTGCTTAGCTTGGAGTCCAGCTCTTCGTCCACCGCATCAATAGCGGAATCCACAGTATCAGTGGCTTGTACCACTATGGTTGGAAAATAGGTACGGCCGTCGCGGGTTTTGTCTTCGTCGCCCTTGTGAAAAGCGAGTAACGCAGGGTTGTAATATTGCCCTTGGGCCGTGTTGCCAACGGCCAGTGTTGTTCCGCCCATGGCGAGTGCGCGGGCGTCAAAAATGCCGTAATCAACTGCCAATGCGTGTTGGGCCAAACTGCTGGCCAGAATTGCGCTGGCTAAGGCTTTGCCGGTGAACGGGATCATGTTGATTTTGCGCATAGGGGTTCCACAGGGTTGATGGCTGCGTAGGCTTATGGCCTCAGCTTAAACCATCACTGCGGGCTTGGCAGGTTGTGGGGGCGGTCATGCGTTGGAAAGGAGAAACTGTTGGCAATTTTACTGGTTCCCATGCACCTGCTACGGTAGAGTGCGAGTGTGGCAAAGCCCTTCTTTGCTGTGGTTTAAGTGACCCTCATAAGTGGTTCTCATAAGAATAGGTTTCTGGTGTTGTTGAGATTTTTAATCCCTATATTTAAACGACCTTTGCGCCTGGTTTTGTGCGCGCTGGTATTTTGCTGCGTTGATGTCGCGCAAGCGGCGACGGTCAAAACCCTGAGGATTTGGCGAGCAGAAGATTACACTCGTGTGGTGCTGGATTTGGACGCCCCCGTGCGTTACAACCTGGTTTTGGCTAGCAACCCCACGCGCATTATTTTGGATGTCACTGGCAGCGAATTAAAAGCCCCTTTGACCAAGCTCCCGCTCGCGGGCACGCCTATTGAGATTGTGCGCAGCTCAGTGGTGAATGATGCGGACTTGCGTTTGGTTTTTGATTTAAAACGTAAAGTATCGCCAAAAAGTTTTGTATTGAAAAAGACGGAAGGCAATGATGATCGCCTCGTGCTCGATTTGTTTGATGCAGCACCCGCGTCATCGACAGCTACGGTAGCGCCGAATAGCGAGCCGGTTAATATTGAATCCGTTATGGAAAGCGATATTCCCGCAACGCAAAAATCTGGTGATACGTCTGTTGCAACTGAAGCTAAAAGCGGCCGCCCTATTTTGATAGCGGTAGACGCGGGGCACGGTGGTGCCGATTCGGGCGCTTTGGGCCCCAAGAATATGCGCGAGAAAGATGTCACCCTGGCGATTGCCAAAGAGTTGGTGCGCGTCATTAATGCACAGCCAGGTTACAGCGCGCGCTTAACCCGCAACGGCGATTATTTTGTGGAATTACAAAAGCGCCGCGATCTTGCGCGCGATATGAAAGCCGATTTATTTATATCAATACACGCAGATTCCTTTACTGATTCGAGCGCTTACGGCGCCTCTGTATTTGCCCTGTCTCGTAAAGGAGCCACCAGTGAAATGGCACGCTTCCTTGCGCAGCGCGAAAATGATTCGGATTTGATTGGGCGTGTGGGTGGTGTGAGTTTGGAAGATAAAGATCCGCAACTTGCGGGTGTGTTGGTAGATTTATCCATGACATCAACGGTGAATTCCAGTTTGCAAGTGGGCAGCAATGTGTTGAATTCAATATCTACGATTGCGCCCTTGCATGCAAAACACGTTGAGCAAGCAGGTTTTGTTGTTTTGAAATCACCCGATGTGCCCTCTATTTTGGTGGAGACAGGTTTTATTTCCAACGCGGCTGAAGCTAAAAAATTAGCGTCTGACGATTATCGCGAGAAAATGGCGCAAGCTGTATTTAAAGGTGTTCGCCAATATTTTGCGCAACATCCACCGGCTAGCTCGTCATCATCCGCTACTGTGGTGGCAGAACGTGCCCCGGTTGAAAAAAATTCCGCTGCAAAAAATGCTGTAGAAAAATCAAGTAAGAAAAAGATTATTGTAGAACCGCACCCTTCGCTCGAGCGTAAGCATGTGGTTATCAGTGGTGATACCCTTACCGACATTGCGGTGCAATATAAAGTGAGCGCCGCAAAAATTCGCAAAGCCAATAACATGAAAAATGATGTGGTAAAACTTGGCCAAACCTTAAAAATTCCAGCTCAGTAATTAGCGCAACAAATTGAACAGTATGAAACGAATTAAATTACTCAGCCCTCGCCTTGCAAACCAAATCGCCGCTGGTGAGGTGGTTGAGCGTCCATCGTCGGTGATTAAAGAATTGCTGGAAAATGCATTGGATGCTGGTGCAACACGTTTGGAAATTGATGTTGAAGATGGCGGCATAAAATTAATGCGCGTGCGCGATAACGGCGGCGGTATTGATAAAGATGATTTGCCCTTGGCGCTCAGTCGTCACGCCACCAGTAAAATTTATGAACTTGATGACCTTGAAGCTGTTGCGACTTTAGGTTTTCGCGGCGAAGCTTTGGCTTCCATCAGTTCCGTTGCGCGCTTGGCATTATTGAGCAGCACCAATGACGACAGCGCTGGTTGGCAGGTAGTGGCCGAAGGCCGCGATATGGAAACTGAAGTCTCGCCGGCGCCGCATCCACGCGGTACAACAGTTGAAGTGCGCGATTTATTTTTTAACACGCCCGCGCGCCGTAAATTTTTGCGCACTGAAAAAACCGAATACACGCATTTGGAAGATGTAGTAAAACGTTTGGCCTTGTCGCGTTTCGACGTCGCTTTTAATTTGCGCCACAACGGACGTGCGATTTATTCATGGCGTGCAGGCGATTCGCAATTGGAGCAAGAACGTCGCGTTGCACAAGTTTGCGGTCCGGCGTTTATGGAAAACGCTGTGCATATTGATATGGAGCGCAATGGCTTTCGTTTGTGGGGTTGGGTTGCCTTGCCGACTTTTTCGCGCAGCCAGGCGGACTTGCAACACTTTTACGTAAATGGTCGTTGTATTCGCGACAAGCTTGTAAGCCACGCAGTGCGCCAGGCTTATCAGGATGTTTTATATCACGGTCGCCATCCTGCGTTTGTGTTGTATCTGGAGCTTGATCCCTCAACTGTGGATGTGAATGTGCATCCCACCAAACACGAAGTGCGCTTCCGCGATAACCGCAGTGTGCACGATTTTATTTATTCGAGTTTGCATCGCGCGCTTGCGAATGTAACACCTGAAAGTTCTCTTGCTAAAAATTCACCAGAATCAGGCGATGATTTTTTACAAGCGTCAGCTGCGCCACAGGGAATTGCGGCGGGTGAGTTCCGTGGGCAGGAGACACTCGGGTTGCGAGCAACACCTGCGCAGCCGTTTACCGGCTCATCGTCCTATTCATTTGCACCGCAGAATTTTTCACGTCCATCGGGTGTGAATGAACAATTAAAAACTTACGGCGAATTGCATCAAGCTACACCGTCGTTTTCATCGCCAGCTACGCTACCAGCCTCTTCATTTCCAAGCAGCGGCGATGAAAGTATTCCACCGCTCGGCTATGCCATTGCACAATTAAAAGGTATTTATATTCTTGCGGAAAATGCGCAGGGTTTAATTTTGGTGGATATGCATGCTGCACATGAACGTATTACCTACGAGCGCATGAAAGAATCTTTTGCTTGTGGTGGAATTCAAACGCAACCTTTGTTAGTTCCTGAGTCAATTGCCATTAGCCAAAAAGAAGCAGATTGCGCCGAGCAGTTTTACGAGATTTTTAAAAACCTTGGCTTTGAATTGCAGCGTGCCGGGCCAGAGACTTTATTGATTCGCCAAGTTCCGGTGGTTTTAAATCGCGCAAAAGTAGAGCAGCTTGTGCGCGATGTGTTGTCAGATTTAATTGAGCATGGCACTAGCGAACGCATTCAACATCACATCAACGAAATTCTGGGCACTATGGCCTGCCATGCCTCCGTTCGTGCGAATCGCAAATTAACGATTCCTGAAATGAATGCACTGCTGCGTGATATGGAAGCCACCGAGCGCAGCGGCCAATGCAATCACGGTCGCCCAACCTGGTTACTGCAGTCGCTGGATGATCTCGACAAAATGTTTATGCGCGGGCAGTAGTCATTGCAATAGCATTAGTTATCGAGAGGTGTCCATCAACGCACGAATATTTGTCAGGGGGATCAAGGCTTCTTTGAAGGGTTCTTCGCCCATAGCGTTTGCGACATCGCCAAACATTTCTGCTAATGATTGCACGGCAAGATGGAATGCATCTTTGCCTTGTTGCGTGATCATCACCTGCTTTCCACGGCCATCCTCCAAGTCTGCACTCACACAAACATAATTTTTTGCTTCGAGTTTTTGCAAGGTGTTGGTCATGGTTGGCCGAGTTACCTGAAATGCGCTCGCCAGTTCTGCGGGGCTGCTTGGCGTATCTTTTTTAACAAGATAACTAAGCGCCGTGAAATGCGAAACCTTCATATCGTCGGGCAAGGCGCGTTCCATGCGGTTGCGCGCCAGTTGTTCGAGCGTGAAAATTTCTTTAAAAAAATTCATAAAAACATTTTCAGGATGACTCATGCCGTTCCTATTTATTAACCTGCCAATAACATTTAACTACGAATAAAAATAGTGTCCAATGGCCAGCGTGGGCTTGGACCTTCAAATTTAGCATAACCAATACGCCCAAACATTTGCACGCGTGCTGGCGCAGCAATATTTAACAGGCTATGCAGTTGTTGATAGTGAGTTTGCATTTCTGGAAACTCTTGTAAAGCCTGACTCAATGGTTGCATGGCAAGTCCCAGCTCGGTGGCTTTCAAATGCAGACGCAACCATTGTTTACCGGCATTGAGTTGCGCAGCGCGACTGTTGTTATCTGAATCTAGCCATACGTAGCCCATGGCGGTAGCCATTCTGGTCTCAATGCTGGCAAAACCACTTTGCATCGCCGAAGAATTGGGATCTTTCATTGCTTCCTGTGTTAAAAAACCGACTTTGTTCATCAACTCAAACATGGGGCCGGTCATAGAGAGGCCATCGGGGTTGGCAATAATTTCCTCTTTACCAAAGCGGGTCAGAAGCGCACTTTCGGTGACCGTGCGGGGAGTGGTTAGCTCTACCTTCATGGCTGACCAGGCTTTTTCGCGCAGTGTGCCGCGCAATGTTGGATCTATAGAACCTTTGGCGCCTACTGTTGTTAAGAGTGATTGAAAAACCTCCGGGGCTATTTCACGGTTAGTATCAAAATCAAAGCGGTGAGTGTGCCTCAGTAGCATTTGTTCAAACAGCGGGTCTTTAATTGCATCGCCCTTAATTAACTCAATGTGTGCAATAGGGCGTTGATCAAGGCGTGGTTCTGGTTCGCCTTCGGGGAAAATATCCACTTTTAAGCTGTAGCCTTTGTTTTCGGCAGCCATACGCAGGGCTTCCAAAAAGCAGCCCAAGCCAATGGTTATCTGGCGATCAAAGGGGTCGGTTTCAGGGAGTCTACGCTCAAGATCACAGTACAAACTCATACCCAATTCATTTTTTAAGGCGATCTTCCAGGGTTGGCGGTTGTGGGGGTTGGGCACCAAAATGGCATAGGCCAAGGCATCCAAACGAGGATCGCCAAAACTTTGCCCAGCCATTGTCCAAGGTGCATAAGCTGCGGTGGGAGTACGTGTGTTCCACCAAGCAACTGAACCTGCACCCAAAACGGCGATACTTGCCGCCCCAACTTTTAACAACCCTCTTCTGCTCAGCATAAGAAATCCTTAATCAAAAATGAATTTAGTTAGATGTTTAACTAATTATAGTTAGGCGTCTAACCAAGTCAATGTTTTTCTTGTTTGTCCTGAAACAGGTGTGATGGAAGATGGGTGGTTGGTCTCGACAAGGTTTGTGTGGGGTAAGAGTTTAGGCTTGATCGAATTCCCGATCCTTCTGTGGGAGAGGGGGGCGAATTAAATAACTGCGCGCCCCTCAACCTGAACTTGTCGAAGGGTTCTTGTGGCGATCGCCATCACACATCGTTCGATATTGCGGCAACTTTTTTGGCAGATTCTTCTGGAAAATTGCTGTTGAACTTTTCTGTGTTGCGAAATTCTCTGCTTTAGAAATCATGCTGTAGCAAGCGCAATTGATCATCAGCATAAACACCGGCAACATGAAAAATTGTTTATCCAGATGGCGAAGCTCTTGCACAGCTATTCCTCCTTATTTTTTAAAACGCTTTTGCAATTCCCGCAAAAACACCCCAGGCATTTTTGTTTTCAATAATCGGGCTGTTGGTAATTTCTTTGGGTAAGAAATTAACTTCAGCCCCAGCAATTAATGTCCATGAATCAAACACCGGGTATTTCACTAGCGCATTGATTTTAGGTGAAATTGCATCTTCGGTTTTGTAAGCAGTGCGATTAAACACTTTGTTTTCTACGATCAAGCTCCGCGCTTCTGACGGTGCAACGCCGTAATAATATTGGTTCAGTTTTTCACTCTGCCAAGTCACGCCTGCACCGAGCATCACTTCGGCTTTGCCCACGCCAAAACCCTTGGTATACGCGAATGCGACTTCATCACCTTTGTGTTTAGATAATAAATCGTGAGTGTAGGAAAGGCTGAAACCGTTCCATTCCAAACTGATTCCACCGTCCACTGTATTTGAACGATCCTTCATTCCGGCGAGGTAAGGGCTGTCAGCGACTTCATAGCCTTGTAATCGACCAGAGGCAAGCGCGCTGATCTGTACATCACCCAGTTCCACAAGGCGATAGCTCAAGGTGGTTACTTGAAAGCTCAGGCGATCTCCCGTGTAGGACACCAGCGGAATAGCCAATTGGCGAGTATCCATACCTTTTTGCGGATCTTGGAAACTTGCAATGCCGAGGCCTACTGCCAGGTCTGCATAAGAGTTGCTAGCAAGGCTCGCCATGCTTAAAAACGACAGGGAAAAAATACGCATGTTCATAGGGGGGCATTTCCTTTAGAGAGTGGGAGAGTGCGGGAACTTAGGTAAAGATAAATTTCGGCCAGGGCCAGGTTGCCGATCCAGGCGCTCCAGGCAACGATCAGGTAGCCAGTTTCAAATCCCCACAGCATGGCAAATATCGGCAATTCAATGCGCAGGCTAATAGCAGCTGCGGTAATGGCGAGGCTTCGTATAATCCAGCGGCGATGCTGTACGATCTGCCGCGCGCGGGCGAAGCTGTAGGCCATAAATGTGGTGTAGAGCCAAAGCAGGGCAAGGATAAAAAATCCCACACCGGTGGAGGGGCCGAGATCGGCGAAGAAGGACAAATAACCTCCGCCTAGGCCGCCGATCAAAACGGCAAGGCAGTAACCAATGCCTAAACGGCGATGCCAGCGCGATCCCTGTTTACTAAAGAGTTGTATGGCGCCCAAAGACAATGCAAGAGCACCGCCTATTAGATGGCAGTAAACAAAAAAGCGATTCAGGCTTTTGAATTTCACAGCTATGCCTTGGGTAGCGTTTGCGTAAATCCAGTCGTAACCCAATGCATAAAGTGAGATGAGTAAGGCTAGTAACAAGAACAGGCTTTTAAACGATGTTTGTAGAGGTGCACGCATGAATTAACCCGCTCGTTAATATTGTGAGTGGGGCCATGGTGCGGGTTTGAATCGCCAAAAACGTCGGCTTTTCTAAGATTGGACGTGCAAACTCTTAGGCTTGGACGGATTTGCGGTATTCCGAAGGGGTTTTACCGGTTTGTTTTTTAAAAATGGCGTTGAAACTGGATTTGGATGAAAAACCGCAGCTCAGTGCAAGGTCGAGCAAGTTTTGGCTGTGAGGCTCGCTCAGCATATGGCAAAGCGCGTTGACACGATATTGGTTGAGGTAGTCGTTAAAGGATTGTCCGTGGTGGTCGTTCAATACCTGCGAAATATGGTGGCTCGCTAAACCCGTACTTTCCGCTAATTGGGAAAGAGTCAGGTTACTGGAGCGCCAGGGCGTTTGTTCGCGCATATGCTGCTCAAGTGCTGCAAGGATTTGTTCGCGCAGGTCATCGGGTAGGCGGTTATCGCCATATTTGGGCACGCTGTCTTTGGTTTCGCTGACAAGATCATTGGTCGGCGCACTAAATAAATCGGGTTGGCGCAGGCTGGCATAGCCCAGTAAATAGATAAACAAACTCACCAGGAAATAGACCAGTTGATTGTTGCTCGGGATATGGAAATAGGGGACTAAGGTGCACAGCCACACCACCAGCCAGATGGTGATATTGATGAGCAGCAATCCATGCAGCCATTTAAAGCGCGCTTTGTTTACGGCTGATTGGTTGCGTTTCAGCAGCACTATGCAGGCGATGGCGTAGATGGTTGCGTAGGTCGGCATAAACCAGTCAATCAATCTGTATTGCCAAGGTTCTTGATCAGCGGTGATTCGAGCGACGAGTTCCAGTTTGGATTCCGGGGACGATAAAAGATCAGGCGATATCAAGAGTATCCCTGCAAAATATCCGACGAAGTGGAAAATATCTTGCCAGCGAATCGGTTGGCCGGTGGTAAAACTGCGAACATATAAAAAGAAAAATCCGGCGTAACTCAGCGGCAGGCAATTAGTGAGGCCAATCAATTGTGGAAGTTGTTTGTAAATATCTTCTGCGTAAAAAATTTGTCCTAATAAATCCAGCGACAAAAGCGCAACCCAAAGCGCCAGAATATGGTTCGCCTGAATATTGCGCTTATGAATAGCGAGCACACCCGCTAATAAAAAACCTTGGGTAGCGGCGGCAAAAAATAACAGTGAAAGAATATGTTCGAACACAACACTATCCGCAGAAATTTATAAACTAAACCAGGTAATCGCAACGAAATAAACGCAAAGTGCAAAACCGGCAACAATTAATAATGCGAGGGTTCGCCACAGGGCTGAGCCAATAGTTAATTGATAGGTGCCACGCAATTGCATAAACATATGTATAGGCGGAACTATCAGGATTAGCACCCACGACCAGCCGGCCCAACCCACTCTTGCCAATGTCGCTACCAACATAATGAGCAGGCAAATAAACGACAGTGAGTAAAGCGAAAAAATACAGTGGTCAAACAATACTATGTCTTTGCGTCGAATAAATAACAGCCACATAAACGGCAATGAAATTGGAATTAAAATAAACGCAAATTTAGATGCGGTGCCCTTCATTTTATAGAGCACTAAATCGGGATTTTGTAATGCATGATTAATGTTGCGTTCCAACCATGTCAGTTGGTTTTGTTGTGTGGAATCTTTTGCATTATCGGCGGCGGCTTCAAAATCATCTGCCGCTCGGCTTGCAGCTAACGCTTTTTCTGTGCCCGCCAGTTTGAGTTTTAATTGTTCCGTTTCACTGTTGATGGCAACAAGCTGCGGGTCATTAGCGGGAAGCGATTGTCGTTTTACATTGAGCTCTTCAAGTCTTGTTTTGGTATTGCTGATCTCGTTAATCATGCCGCCTGTGATGTAAGACTTGTAGGATTTGTCGTGTGTAAGACTGCTGCCTAAATAAGACAAGCTTACAAACATCACCAGGTTGAGAAACAAAAACAGAAACAGTGGTGAAACATAACGCGTGCGTTTGCCATCAATATAATCGCGCGTAAGCTTGCCGGGGTGAATAATCAGTGCGGGCAGTGTGCGCCAGGCTTTGCTATCAAAATGTAAAACTCCGTGCAGCAATTCTTCAATCATGTGGCTAATAGAGCGATGGACATGTGCGGTCTGGCCGCATTCATGGCAATAGTTGCCCGCGAGCAGGGTATTGCAGTTGGCGCATTGTGCGGGTGCTATTGCATGGGCAGCTTCTGATGCTTCCGCTATTTTTGATGCGTCTGTCGCTTTTGATATTTCCGATAACTCCAATGAGTCGCTCATAGCTAATCCTTACATGCCTTGAATATTGCAGAATGATGAATGGCTTTTGGTTTTATCTGCACGAAATACGTATTTTTTATTGTCATATCCGCCCGGTGTGAATTCCAGCGGTGAATTTGCGCTAGATGGTATCATTGCCGCTTTAGATTGATAAGCAGAGTCGAGCAAGCATGTCGTCCCCTTCACGTCCCACGGTTATTTTTCTTATGGGCCCAACGGCGTCCGGTAAAACGGATTTAGCCATTTCATTGCGCCAGCATTTGCCCGTGGAATTAATCAGTGTGGATTCGGCGCTGGTGTATCGCGGTATGGATATTGGCAGTGCCAAGCCAACGGCGGAAGAGCAGGCTGCGGCGCCCCATCGCTTGCTGGATATACGCGATCCTTCTGAACCCTATTCCGCCGCTGATTTTGTGGCTGATGCGGAGCGCGAAATTGCGGATATTCATGCACAAGGCAAGATTCCGTTGCTGGTGGGCGGAACTATGCTCTATTTCAAAGCTCTGTTAGATGGCTTGGCCGATATGCCAGAAGCCGACCCTGAAGTACGCGCGCAAATTGAGCGTGATGCAGAAGAATTCGGTTGGCCTTTTGTGCACCAACAATTAGCACAAGTTGATCCGGAAATCGCAGCAGAGATTCATCCTAATCACTCGCAACGTGTAAGTCGTGCGTTGGAAGTCTATCGCCTAAGCGGTAAAACCATGAGTGAGCTGCGCCGTGAGCAAGTGCGAAATTCAACTGAGCTGTTTAGCGAGCGGTTCAATCTAATCCAGATTGCAATTGCACCGCGCGAACGTGCGCTACTGCACGAACGAATTGCTTTGCGCTTTAGTAAGATGGCCGATGCGGGCTTGGTTAAGGAAGTACAAGCTCTGTACGATAGAGGCGATTTGCACGCAGATTTGCCGGCAATTCGTGCAGTGGGTTACCGTCAAGTGTGGGATTTTATTGAGGGTCGACTTTCGCATGATGAAATGTTGGAGCGCGGTATTATCGCTACTCGTCAGTTGGCGAAACGGCAGTTCACCTGGTTGCGGGGTTGGCAAAACTATCCCAATACTCAGTTGAATTGGCTTTATACTGATGACGAGGCTGGAAATTTGCTGTCTAAAGAAGAAATTGTGCGTTGCGCCTTGAATTTTATAGGGATCGCAGCCATATAATACGAGCTGAGAACAGGTTTCTGTTTTCTATAATTCCTCCACCCTTCCCAATTATTAAAAAAGACGGAAACAAGGTGGGTTAAATTTTATCTTCCCTAGGAGAATAAACATGTCAAAAGGGCATAGTTTACAAGACCCTTACCTGAACGTTCTGAGAAAGGAACGTGTACCTGTATCCATTTATTTGGTAAATGGTATTAAGTTACAAGGTCAGGTTGAATCATTTGATCAGTTTGTTGTGTTGTTGAAAAACACTGTAAGCCAAATGGTTTACAAGCACGCAATCTCCACCGTTGTTCCATCACGCGCTGTGCGCGTACCGCTGCTGAACGAAGCAGATGGTGTTGATGGCGAAGAAGACGAGCAAGCCGAGTAATCAACCCTCTACGAGGTTGCTAATTGTTTTTTGATCGCCCCGAATCAGGTGAGCTAGCGGTGCTAGTTCACCTGAACCTATCCCATGGCCAAGAGCCGGAAGACCCCCGCGAATTTGAAGAGCTGGTACTTTCTGCTGGTGGTGACCCTGTAGCTTTTATTACAGGAAAAAGTATTTCCCCCAACGCTAAATTTTTTATTGGCACTGGCAAGTTGCAAGAGCTGCAAGCCGTTGTTGCCGACAATAAAGCTGAAGTAGTGATTTTTAATCACACGCTTTCGCCCAGCCAGGAACGTAACCTCGAAAAAGAATTGCAATGCCGTGTGCTCGACCGCACGGGTTTGATTCTGGATATTTTCGCCCAGCGCGCGCGAACCTTTGAAGGTAAATTACAAGTTGAGTTGGCGCAGTTGCGCCACATGTCCACACGCTTGGTGCGTGGATGGACTCACCTTGAGCGCCAAAAAGGTGGTATCGGTTTGCGCGGTCCCGGTGAAACCCAGTTGGAAACCGACCGTCGTTTATTGCGTAATCGCATTACCATGATTGAACAACGCCTGGAAAAAGTGCGCTCCCAGCGCGAGCAGGGCAGGCGCTCACGTCAGCGCTCCGCAATTCCTACGGTGTCTTTAGTCGGCTACACCAACGCCGGTAAATCCACGCTGTTTAATCGCATTACCGGCTCGGATGTTTATGCCGAGAACCAGCTTTTCGCCACGCTCGACCCCACTATGCGTCGCATAGATCTTGCGGATGTAGGTGCGGTGATCATGGCAGATACCGTAGGTTTTATTAGCCACCTTCCGCATAAATTGGTTGAGGCTTTTCGCGCGACTTTGGAAGAAGCTGCAAACTCAACGTTGCTTTTGCATGTGATTGATGCGGCCGCCGATGAACGTATTCGTAACATTGAACAAGTTGAGTTAGTGTTGGAAGAAATAGGCGCGGCTAAACTGCCGCAGCTTAAAATCTACAATAAAATTGATTTACTGGATGCCGCCGAGCCGCGTATTGATCGCGATGACGCGGGTAAACCGATTGCGGTTTGGCTGTCGGCGCAAACGGGTGTGGGCGCTGAGCTACTGGATCAGGCGGTCGCTGAGTTGCTTGGCACTGAGATGATCGTTGCGCAACTTCTGCTGCGTCCACAAGATGGTCGTTTGCGCGCAGCGCTGTACGAGCAGCAAGCCATTGCAGAAGAGTCCTTTCGCGACGATGGTGTAGGGCTGGTAAATTTGCGTGTCCCTAAAAGCGATTTATTGCGTATATTGAGCGCCTTGCGCATTCAGTTCGACGATTTGGTTTGGGCTGAGTAGTCGTTTCAACAGCAATAAAATGTTAATTTCGCACTTTGGTTGAAAAGACCAGAGGTTGCCCTCACATTACGTAAAATTTCTTAAACATGTCGGAGATGTGGTATGGCCTGGAATGAACCGGGAAAAGACAAAGACCCATGGGGTGGGCGCGGTGGTGGTAATGACGGCCCGCCGGATTTGGACGAGGCTTTTAAAAAGCTGCAGGACAAGCTCAACGGCATGTTTGGTGGTGGTTCAGGCGGCGGTAGCAACGCGTCCAACAATGGTTCATTCGGCGCAATCTTCGCAGTGATCGCATTAGTGGCTGTGGTTCTTTACGGCTTTTTCGGTATCTACACTGTGGACGCCAAAGAGCGCGCTGTGGTGCTTAGGTTGGGCGTTTTCCAGGAGACTATGACGGAAGGTCTGCATTGGTCCGCTCCGCTGTTGACCCAGGTATTTAAAGTGAATGTGACGGGCGAGCGCCAATATCCTTCTAAAGGTTTGATGCTGACGCAAGATGAAAGCATTGTTGAGTTGCCGCTCACCGTGCAATGGAACGTTGCCGACGTAAAATCTTATGTGTTGAACGTTGCTGATCCAGAAACCAGTTTGAAACACGCAACTGACAGTGCCCTGCGTCACGTAGTGGGTTCAACTGAGTTAGAGCAAGTGCTGTCAGAAGGTCGCGCAAAAATGGCTGCAGAAGTTAAATTGCGTCTGCAAACTTATCTCGATAATTATCAAGCCGGTATTCAAATTATTAACGTGAACATCCAGCAGGCACAACCGCCAGAAGAAGTTCGCGCTAACTTTGACGATGTAATCAAAGCGAAAGAAGATGAAACCCGTTTGAAAAACGAAGCGGAATCTTATTCCAATGGTGTAATTCCAGAAGCTCGTGGTAGAGCGCAACGTTTACTGGAAGAAGCTGAAGCTTATAAATCTGAAGTGGTTTCCCGCGCAGAAGGTGAATCAGCGCGTTTCGAAAATTTATTGGCTGAATATAAGCGCGCGCCTGAAGTCACTCGCAAACGTTTGTATATAGATGCCGTTGAATCTGTGATGACCAAATCATCGAAAGTGATGGTCGATGTAAGCAACAACAGTATGCTCTATTTACCGCTGGATAAAATGACCAGGTCAGTTCCGGCAACAGTGCTCGAGGAGGCTGCCGATGCACGTCCTGCGCGTGAAATAGAAGCCAAGCCTGTCGTTCGTAGGGAGTCTCGCTAATGTCGACTAAAAGTCTAATTGCCGTAATGAGCTCGTTGATTCTGCTGGCGTTAATTTCCAGCAGTGCCTACGTGGTCAACCAATATGAGCGCGCTGTTGTTTTGCAATTCGGTGCTTTGATTAAATCTGACGTAACGCCCGGTTTGCATTTTAAAATTCCGTTCACTGATCGCGTGCGTAAATTTGATGGCCGTTTGCAAACTGCCGATATGATTCCTGCAAGTTTTTACACCATCGAAAATAAACGTTTGGTGGTGGATTCATACATCAAATGGCGCATTAAAGACGTGAGCACCTACTACCGTACCACCGGTGGCGACAGCCGTTTGGCTGAGGATCGCTTGGGTCAACGTGTTGCTGATGGTTTGCGTAACCAATTTGGTCGCCGCACCTTGCACGATGTAGTGTCTGGTCAGCGCGATGAATTGATGGCGGAGCTAAAAGCGACTATCAATGAAACAGCAAACAGTTTGCTGGGTATTGAAGTCATTGATATCCGCGTTAAGCGTATTGATTTCCCGCCTGAGGTAAGCCAATCCGTATTTGCGCGTATGGCGGCAGATCGTGAGAAAGAGGCCCGTGAATATCGTGCGCAAGGTAAAGAACAATCTGAAGTGATCCGCGCTGATGCAGATCGTAAAAAAGTCGTGTTGGAAGCTAATGCTTACCGTGATGCAGAGCGTTTGCGCGGTGAAGGTGATGCCAAAGCAGCAGCAATTTATGCAGCGGCTTACAGCAAGGATCCTGAGTTTTACGCCTTTTTGCGCAGCCTTAATGCTTATACCAAGAGCTTTAAAGGTAAGGAAGACTTGATAGTGGTTGATCCCAAAAGCGATTTCTTTCGTTACCTGAACGATCCGCAAGGCAAGAAATAATGATTTCAGGGGGAATTTGTATTCTTACCTACAAATCCCCCCTCAATCAGTGTTAAAATGCCGCAACCGAGCCGAAAGCTCGGTTTTTTTATGTTCAGGGTGCGCCTTATTCTTATGTTCTGGTTGCGCCTACAGCTGAACGCCTCCCGAATTCTGGAAGTTTAGAGTCTCCTTATGACTTACGCCGATCGCTGGTTATTGCCCGATGGGGTGGAAGAAATTCTGCCTGCCGAAGCTAAACCTATCGAATTATTGCGCCGCCAGTTGCTGGATCTTTATGCTACCTGGGGCTACGACCTGGTGATTCCACCACTGCTGGAATACACCGATTCATTGCTTATCGGCCTCGGCCGAGATGTAGACCTACTCACCTTTAAAGTGACTGACCAGCTTACCGGTCGCACCCTCGGTATCCGCGCCGACATCACCCCACAAACCGCCCGTATTGATGCCCACAGCATGGCCGCCAAAGGTGCCAACCGCCTGTGTTATGCCGGTAATGTTGTGCATACCAAACCTAAAAATCCCCTGGCGACACGCACGCCCATGCAGGTAGGTTTGGAGTTTTACGGTGAGGCTGGCTTGGCGGCTGATGTAGAAGTTATTTCCCTCTTGTTGGAATCCTTGCGCGTATCTGGCTTGCCCAAGTTGCACGTCGATCTTGGTCATGTAGGTATTTACCGCGCTCTGGCAGCTTGTGCCAAGCTAAATCCAGCACAGGAAGATGAATTTTTTGATTTGCTGCAACGCAAAGCCGTAACTGAAATCCGCGAATGGGTTGCGGCGAAAGTCACCGACCCTAAATGCGCTAGCTTGTTGCTCGCTTTGCCAACCCTGGCGGGCGGCGTGGATGTGCTCACCAAGGCGCGTGGCCTGTTTGCAGAGATTCCCAATGCAGTAGCGGCAGTAGACCAGCTGTTGCACGTAGCCGGCATTATGGCGGAGCGCTACCCCGAAGCCGAGTTCTACTATGATTTAGGCGAGTTGCGCGGTTACCACTACCTGACAGGTCTGGTGTTCGCTGCCTATGCGCCCGGCTTTGGCAACCCTATCGCTAGCGGTGGCCGTTATGATCATATCGGCGAAGTTTTTGGTCGTGCGCGCCCAGCGACTGGCTTTGCGCTCGACATCTGCGCCATTAGCAAATTAGGTTTGCTGCAAGCGAAATCTGGCTATGCGATTGCAGTAGTTGAGAATGGCGATGCGCGCCAATGGCAGGCAGTTCAAGCCCTGCGCGCGCAAGGTGAGCGTGTAGTTTACGCCCCGGCAGAAGAGATTAAGGCTGTGCGCGAGTTACGTTTGGTAGGCGATGCTTATCAGGTTGTTAACCGCTAATACGATTTTATTTTTCAATATTGTTTAACAGAGAGTTTTCCAGTCATGGGCAAAAACGTCGTCATTTTGGGCACCCAATGGGGTGATGAAGGTAAAGGCAAGATCGTAGATTTGCTGACCGATCAGGTTTCCTTGGTTACCCGCTTTCAGGGCGGCCACAACGCTGGTCACACGCTCGTAATCGACGGCAAAAAAACCGTCCTACACTTGATTCCTTCTGGCATTTTGCGCGAAGGCGTTAAGTGTTTAATTGGCAATGGTGTAGTGGTATCGCCAGAGGCCTTGTTTAAAGAAATTAATGCACTGGAAGCCACTGGCGTGCCCGTGCGTGAGCGTTTGCGCCTGTCACCAGCGTGCCCGTTAATCCTTTCTTACCATGTGGCGCTCGACCAAGCGCGTGAGTTAGCGCGTGGCGATGCCAAAATTGGCACTACCGGTCGCGGCATTGGCCCAGCTTATGAAGATAAAGTTGCGCGCCGTGGCTTGCGTGTTGGTGATATGGTGGATATGCAGGGCTTTGCTAAAAAGCTGAAAGAGATTTTGGAATACCATAATTTTGTATTGACCAACTACTACAAAGTAGAGCCTGTTGATTTCGATAAGACCCTTGCTGACTGCACTCTCTGGGCAACTCAAATGTTGCCGATGATGGATGACGTAACCGGCATATTGCACAGCGCGCGTGAAAACGGCGAAAACATCTTGTTTGAAGGTGCACAGGGTTCGCTGTTGGATATCGACCACGGTACTTACCCGTTTGTAACCTCGTCTAACACCACTGCAGGCGGAACTGCTACCGGCACAGGTTTCGGCCCGTTGTATTTGGATTACGTATTGGGCATCACCAAGGCTTACACCACTCGTGTAGGTTCAGGCCCATTTCCGACTGAGTTGGATTGTGAAGTTGGCGCATACCTTGGCGAGAAAGGCCATGAGTTCGGCGCTACCACCGGCCGTAAGCGCCGTTGTGGCTGGTTTGATATTGTTGCCGTACGCCACGCAAACCGAATTAACTCCGTAACCGGTGTGTGCTTAACCAAGTTGGACGTATTGGACGGCCTTAAAACCGTGAAAATCTGCATCGGCTATCTTGATTCTGAAGGCAACTCTGTTGGTGTGCCTTTCGATGTAGAAGGTTGGGAAGAAGTGAAGCCTGTTTATGAAGAAATGCCAGGTTGGAGCGAGTCTACCGTGGGTGCGAAAAGTATTGAAGAGTTGCCTGCGAATGCTCGTGCTTACATCAAGCGCTTGGAAGAATTGATGGCGACTCCAATCGACATTATTTCTACTGGTCCAGATCGTATTCAAACAGTGGTGTTGCGTCATCCGTTTGATGCTTAATTATTAGCGCGTTTCGCGTAATAAAAAACGGCGCTCAGAGATTATCTGGAGCGCCGTTTTTTTATGGGCAGGATTTGAGTGCTCTCACTAAGAGGATGACCATTCCCTGCTAAATATTTATCTGCTCATCCTCAGCGCGATTGATTTTCATCTCAAAACCTTCGGCAGGATTTGGCTGTGGATAAGGAAATACGGCCAATAAAAAACGACGCTCCAGTTTCCTGCGAGCGCCGTTTTTTTGTAGCTAATTTTCAATTACTGCCAGGTGTAATCCTTTGGTGGATACTCTTCCATGTCTTGCTCGGGCATTTCGCTCCAGTTATCGGGCGGTAGCGCCGGGATGCCAGCAGGTGCGGGCAAGGGTGGATGTTCAACGGCAAGCAAGCGCTTAAGATCGGTTAATACCGGGTCTTCGTTGGTTTCATCCGGGCTGACGAAAATTTGATGCTTCAGGCATTTCTCGCCCAGCTCCAGGCTGCTGGAATAACGCACTATAGGAGCCGCGAGAACCAGGCCAGTGAGGATTGGCATCAACCACCAGAAGAAGATCGGGGCGTAGGTGAAGGTCATGTAACCCCAAGCCAGTGCCACTATGGTTGTTCTGAGTGTACGCGCAAAACTTTCACCCCAGGTCAGTAGGCGACCTTCGCGATCTTGCGCATCCCAGTTCACTTTGAAGCCCAAAAATACCGAGATTACGAAGTAAGCGTGGAAAGCCATCATGATGGGGGCGATCAATACTGCGAATGCTGTTTCAACGATGGTGCCGCGGATAATCGCTTTGGTGCCGCCAAATTGCTCACGACGGTGCGCCATGGTGCTGATAATTCCCATCACTTTGGGGAACAACAACAAAATTGTCGTCATCACAATGAGTGCAATGATCAATCCGGTTTTAGCAATTGGCCATTCCGGCAAATTGATAAAGTGCTCCATGGTGGGGGTGGAGTTGGTGAAGTATTCATTGCTGTGCAAGGCGCGCACTACGGCGTCTGCGGTGCTCAATACCAACATCAACAACCAGATCAGCGAGGAAATATAAGCGGTTGCCCCCAGCAGGAAGTGCAATCGGCTAATGGGATGCAAACCGGCGGCGCCGAGCATGCCCAAATGTTGGATGTTGCCCTGCACCCAGCGGCGGTCGCGGGTCGCGTAGTCGATGATGTTACAGGGAACTTCTTCGTAACTGCCTTCAAGGTCGGCAAGCAGGAATACATCCCAGCCGGCGCGACGCAGCATGGCGGCTTCCACGAAGTCGTGGCTGAGAATATCGCCGCCAAAAGGTGCTTTACCCGGCAGGGTTGGCAGGCCGCAGTGGTCGATAAATGCCTTCACGCGAATAATGGCATTGTGGCCCCAATAGTTGGCCGCACCGGTTTGCCAGAAGGCGATGCCAGTAGCCAGCATTGGGCTATAAAGCACAGCGGCGAACTGTACGAAGCGACCAAAGAAAGTCGTTTGGCGCACAGGAATAGGTACGGTTTGGATCAGACCCGAGCGCGGATTGGCTTGCATGGTGCGCACCATGCGCAACAAGCATTTACCGCTCATAACGCTGTCCGCATCCAGCACAATCATGTGCTCGTAGTTTTTGCCCCAGCGTTGTAAGAACTCAGCGATGTTGCCTACTTTCCTGTGCAAATTCTTTTCACGACGGCGATAAAACGTCTGCTTGCTCAGGTCGCCGATACGATCAGTAAATTGCTGCCACTGATCGCGCTCGCGCTGGGCTATATCCAACTTGGTGGTATCGCTCAGCATAAAGAAATCGAAATGCTCGATTTCACCGGTTGCTACCAACGAATTCAGAGTTGCTTCAAAGCCGGCGATTACGCGATGGGTATCTTCGTTGTAGATTGGCATCACCACGGCGGTGCGGGTAGTGATGGGCAGCGCATCGTTGTAGATGCTATCCATAGACCGCAGGGTCAGCGGATCACGGCGCATCATGAGTAATACGAAACCGAACACTGCGCTCCAGAATGCTGTGGAAATCCAGCAAAAAGAAATCGCAAACAGGATCAGGATCACCGCCTCCAGCATAGTAATGCTGTTGGCGCTGAGGATGTCGTACATCATGTACACACCGCTGATGGCGGTAATCACCGTCAGCAGGGCGTATACAAGGCGGCGCAAAGATTCGCCCGGCAGCCGGATTTCGTTTTCCGGCATGAGGTCGCGATTAATAGGTTTGCTCACAGTAAACTCGTTTTGGGCGATAGGCTCGCTGATAGTTGAATTATTGGATGTCATCTGGGTACCAGACATAACTCCAAACCTCACTTAAGCGCTTGTTGCCCGCTTTAATAAATACACGCATATCGACTGCGTTGTTGCCATCCGGTTCCAGCTTGAACGAAGCGCGGTAGGTTTTGCCGTCAGGCAATTTGCTCACGTGCAGGTCAGTAAAGTTGCCCGAGTTTTTACCAAGATCAGCTTCAACAACTGTACCCGTTGGCAGTTTGTCCAACTCGCCGCCCTGGAAATCAATGGCGAACTGACGCTTGCTCTTGGGTGGTGGATTACCTTGTGCAGCAACTGCGCCCCAACCGGTACGAGTACGTAATACTTTGGCAATGGTTTGGCCGGGCGCATTAGCATCTAGCGGTTGCAGGCTGTATTTGAATTCGCGGCTATCACCCGCTTTCATTGGTTGTTCTGGCACCCAGTAGGCAACAATGTTGTCGTTCGCTTCGCTGTCAGAAGGAATTTCAACCAGTTCCACACGACCTTTGCCCCATGCATTTTCAGGTTTTACCCACAAGCTAGGACGGCGCTCGTAATGAGCTTCGCTATCGAGATAGTTGTTAAAGTCGCGGTCACGCTGCATCAAACCAAAACCTTGCGGGTTGGTATCGCCGAGCGAAGAGATGTGCAATCCACGGTGGTTAGAAAGCGCGCGCCATACCCACTCGCCAGCCGATGTTTGCATCAACACACCATCAGAGTCGTGCACTTCAGGGCGGAAATCATCAAAGCGCGATACATTCACGCTGTTCTCGCCAAACATGAACATAGAGGTCAGCGGCGCTACGCCTAATTTTTGAATGTCCTTACGGGCATAGAGGCGAGCAGTCACTTTTACTTCGGTGTTAGTGCCAGGATAAGCATCGAAACGGAATGCACCAGTTACTGAGGGGCTATCCATCAAGGCATAAATGACCAAGTGTTTTTCAGTCGGGGTTGGTTTGAGCATCCAGTATTCGCGGAAGATTGGGAATTCTTCGCCCTTAGGTTCAGCTGTATCAATTGCCAAGCCGCGCGCAGAAAGACCCCAGGCGTGGCCGGGGCCGATAATACGGAAGTAAGATGAAGCGGCGCCCTGGAACACCATGAACTCATCTTTGTATTGGCCGTTATTGATCGGGTAGTGAACACGGAAGCCCGCATATCCCAAATCTTTGCCAGCAATGCCTGCCAGCTTGGCGGCGGTGCCTTCGTAGTTAAAATATTCTTGTTTGAAAGGAACTGTGGTGTCGTTGCCATTAGTTGCCATGTGCAGCACAACAGGCTCTTTGAAAATGTAACCTGCGTGAAAGAGTTGCACTTCAAACTGGGCTTCATTACGCCACAGCGAGGAATCAGGGCGGAAACGCACAGAGCGGTATTGGTCGTAATCCATTTTCGCCAAGGCTTCTGGCATCTTGCCAGAGAAAGGTTTGAAGTTACCTTTGGCGAGTAATTTGGCGCGTGAACTTATAGCGTCATAAAGACCGGGTTGCGATGTTTCACTGGCGGAGGTTGGTGTGATGGAAGGTTGTGCAGCGAAAGATTCGCTGGCGACGCACAATGCCAGCAGGCAAGAGGCGGCGAAAGTAAGAGGCTTGTGCAGCGGCCTGTTGTTAATCGACTTGCTGTTAATCGATAGTGTGCGCACAACATTTGTGAGTAGTTTACTCATCCGTTTTTCTCCGTACAGGATTAGTCTGCATTGCAGGCATGTCGTTCAAAACGAGACGCCCTGGTAAAAATGGCCAAAGCGCGGGGTTTGTTCTTGGGAACGGCTTAAAAATTGGCTGTCTCACCTGCATTTTTGAGCGGTTACCATCGCTTTGAAAAAAGCATGTTACAGGTGCGTTTCAAAGCCGGCGCATTGTAATACATCCGCTGACAAATATAGGTGCAAAAACCCATGCTAAACGAATATTTTTTCAAAAATCATGATGTTAATGCAGTTCATCCGAACTCGCCTCCGGCGAATAAACGAATTCAAGCGCAGCAACCTAATGAGCTGCTACACTTTTTAAGCGTCTGGACAAAAACGAAACACGGGCGCTCTTTAGGCCAACCGGGACGAGCTTGAATAATCCATGCTAAATATACGGCGATACTCGCGCGATAATCCCATCGCATTCCGATTGCTAGGTTTGATTGTGGTCAGTAGTTCGCTGATCACGCTTTTCGCTATTTTGCTGCAGCTCTACGGCAATTTTCACGACGACGTATCCTCCCTTGAAAAACGTTTGGATCAGGTACGCATCAGCACCTTGGCGAGTATTACCAAAAGCCTTTGGGGGTTCGATCAGGAACAGCTCAGTATTCAGATTCACAGTGTGTTGGATGTGCAGGATGTAGTGCAGGTGCAGGTGGTTTGGCGCGACTGGAACAACACTGAGCAATCCATGGTGGTGAGTAATAACAAGCAAACCCAATCTGAAATCGAGGCTAAAAAAAGCCAATTTTTGGTGAAGGAGTATCCGCTGACTTATGAGGATGCCAGCACTCCGGAGCAACGCTTGGGCACTTTGCAGGTCACTGCGTCGCTTTCAAGTATTTACGATAAATTGTGGGAGCGCGCGCTCTTTATTGCGATTGTGCAATCCGCAAAAACCTTATTGATTTCGTTATTTATTTTATGGTTGGTTCACGCGCTTTTAACGCGTCACATGGAAGCTATTGCCAATTACGCCCGCCATTTAAATTTGGAAAGTTTGAATAAGCCTTTACGTTTAAAGCGTGTCAAATCAGATCCGCGTCGCGATGAATTGGATAACGTTGTCGATGCGATTAATCACATGCGCGAAACGCTGTTAGAAGATTTGGATCAACGTCGCACTATGGAGCTTGCACTGCTTGCCGAGCAGGAAGAAAAAATTGAAACCCGCCGCCAAAAAAATGCAGCAGAAGATGCAAGCCGCGCGAAAAGCCAATTCCTTGCGACTATGAGCCACGAGATTCGTACACCTATGAACGGCGTAATCGGCATGCTGGAAATGTTGCGCGATACACCACTTAATGAAAACCAAAAGCATTATATTGATGTAATTCATCGCTCCGGCGAAACTCTGCTCGAAATCATCAATGACATTCTCGATTATTCGAAAATTGAAGCGGGAAAAATGCAGTTGGAAGAGGCTGTGTTTACGCTCGATGATTTAATTGAAGATTGTTTACAGCTCTTCGGCGCCACTGCAAATAAGCGTCATATTGAATTAGTTGGCGGGGTTAAACCTAAAGCGCCCGTGTTGCTAAAAGGTGATCCTACACGCTTGCGTCAGGTGATTATTAATTTATTGGGTAACGCTTTTAAATTTACGTCTGAAGGATTTATCGTGCTGCAAGTAGGCGTTGCAGAAGGTTCTACCGACGAAAAACCGCGCTTGAAATTCACGATAGAAGATAGCGGTATAGGAATAGATTTAAGTTCGGGTGTCGATTTATTTGATTCATTTAATCAGGCTGATGCGTCCACCACGCGTAAATATGGTGGCACAGGTTTAGGGCTGGCAATCTGCAAAAGTTTGGTTGAATTGATGGGGGGTGAAATTGGTGTTGAAAGCGCTAAAGGCCAGGGCTCAACCTTCTGGTTCACCGCAGAGTTTTCTGCTGCCGATGTAATTGTTAACGAAACTACGCAAGAGCTTGAGCTGACTGAATTGCTCAGGCATAAAAAATTATTGTTGGTTGGCGCCAATCCTAAAATGGTTGATTTTTTGGCGGAGCATGGCGCAGCTTGGGGAATGGAAGTTCAATCCGCTGTCTCGGCAAAACTTGCACAAACTACCATCATGCGCGCAGCGCATAGCGGTGAAGCTTTTGATTTTATCGGCGTAGATTCTGCGTTACCGGATATGAGCGGAATAGAATTTATTCGCCAGTTGCGCAGCCACAATGAAACTCAAAATGTACCCGCATTTATGTTTTCTGCGAGCGATATTTTTGAAGATCAACAAGCCTTGCGCGCCTATGCTGTGCACGCGATTTTACGCAAACCACTTTCGGGCAAAGCGCTTAAATATGAATTGGCTGCGCTGCTCGGGCGCGCAGCAAAACCCGTGGAAGAGCAGCCTGCTGTTGAGTCACAGCCGGACAAGTTTGCACATTTACGCGTTCTGGTGGCGGAAGATAATGTGGTTAACCGCATGGTCATCAAAGGTTTGTTAGGCAAGCTTAAAATTACGCCAGAATTAGTTGAAAATGGTTTGATGGCGTTTGATATGGTGCGTAAAGCGGCGCAACCTTACGACGTTATTTTAATGGATTGTGAAATGCCCGAAATGGATGGATTTGAATCTACCCGCAGTATTCGTGTATTCGAACAAGAGCGCAATTTGCCCTCCACGCCTGTAGTCGCGCTAACGGCGCACGCCCTGCAAGAGCATCGCGACGCAGTTTTTGCCAGCGGTATGAATCATTATCTTTCCAAGCCCGTTACGCTTGATAACCTCGTCAGTGTATTTGAGCGAATTCTCAACAAAAACTAAGCCTGTTAACGCAAATCGCGCCCAATTGTTGCCCGCTATGGGTTCCATAGATTTTTTCTCCTTGCGAGACGTGACCCCAGTCCTTATGATGCAAAACATCAATTAAGCCTAGTAGTGGAGTAAAAAAATGAGTAGCGATGCAATTGTTCATGTAAGTGATGCCAGTTTTGCACAAGACGTATTGAGTGCAGATCTTCCTGTATTGGTGGATTTCTGGGCGGCCTGGTGTGGTCCGTGCAAAATGATTGCCCCTATTCTTGATGATTTGGCTGAGCAATATGCGGGCAAAGTTAAAATTGCCAAGGTCGATGTTGATGCCAACAAAGAAGTGCCAGGCAAGTTCGGTATCCGTGGTATTCCTACCCTGATTCTGTTCAAAAATGGCGAGCCAGCTGCCACGAAAGTAGGCGCATTGTCTAAAGCACAATTGGTTGAGTTTATAAATAGCTCAATCTAAAAAACGGGGTTACAGGTTTAACTAAGGCCTGTAGCCCGTTTTTTTAGCATTTAATTCCCCTTTTTTAGTTAGTGTTCCAGCTCTTTTAATTTTTCGTTTTGCACTTGGCTGATTTAGCCGCTATACTCAGGCCATCTACTTATCCTGCGTCGAACTTTCGTGTTCGCCTCCCATCGGATAAGACCTAACTCCCTGCTGTTGTTTCTTACCCTTTTTACAGAATACATCCAGTTGAGTTTTTTCATCAGTCGGATTTTCAACGGACCGAGTTTTCAAAAGACTGAGTTTTCAAAAAAGAGAGTTTCAAGCGTCATTACCGTAAAACTGCTAGCGACAAATAACAGAAAAAATTACGCAACAGATTTCAACCTTAACAATTCAGCCATCCGGCTCATTTTCTGCAACAACTATCCTACAAAGCATCACTTATGAATCTTACCGACTTAAAACTTAAACCCATCGAAGAACTTATTGATATCGCGCGTGAAATGGGGCTTGAAAGCCTGGCGCGTTCGCGTAAACAAGATATTATTTTTAATATCCTCAAACGCCACGCCAAGGGCGGCGAAGATATTTACGGCGATGGTGTTTTAGAAATCCTGGTTGATGGCTTTGGCTTTTTGCGTTCTGCCGATTCGTCTTACCTTGCTGGTCCTGATGATATTTATGTATCGCCCAGCCAAATTCGCCGTTTTAACTTGCGCACCGGCGATACCATTTCCGGTAAAATTCGCCCGCCAAAAGAAGGCGAACGTTATTTTGCATTGTTGAAAGTTAATGAAATTAATTTCGACAAACCAGAAAACTCCCGCAACAAAATTCTGTTTGAAAACCTCACGCCATTATTCCCCGACGAGCGTCTTTTGCTTGAAGCCGGTAACGGTTCTACCGAAGATTTGACAGGTCGTATCATCGATTTGATTGCGCCAATCGGTAAGGGTCAGCGCGGTTTGATTGTTGCGCCGCCAAAAGCCGGTAAAACCATCATGATGCAGAATATTGCGCAGGCGATTACGCGCAATAATCCAGAATGCCATTTGATTGTATTGCTGATTGACGAACGTCCGGAAGAAGTTACAGAAATGCAGCGCTCGGTGCGCGGTGAAGTAGTGGCTTCAACCTTTGACGAGCCACCATCACGTCACGTACAAGTTGCCGATATGGTAATTGAGCGCGCGAAACGTTTGGTTGAGCACAAAAAAGACGTAATCATTTTGCTCGATTCGGTAACGCGTTTGGCGCGTGCATACAACACCGTAATTCCTTCATCAGGCAAGGTATTAACCGGTGGTGTGGATGCGCATGCACTTGAGCGTCCAAAGCGTTTCTTCGGTGCTGCACGTAATATCGAGGAAGGTGGTAGCTTGAGTATTATCGCTACTGCACTCGTAGATACCGGCTCCAAAATGGACGAAGTTATTTACGAAGAATTTAAAGGTACAGGTAACCTTGAATTGCATTTAGATCGTAAAATTGCTGAAAAACGTATTTATCCTGCGATCAATGTGCGTCGTTCCGGTACTCGCCGTGAAGACTTGTTGATGAAAGAAGATGAGTTGCAACGCGCGTGGATTTTGCGTCGCTTGTTGAATGATATGGAAGACGTTGCGGCAACAGAGTTCCTGTTAGATAAACTCAAAGATTTCAAAACCAACGATGAATTCTTCATGTCGATGAAGCGTAAATAATTACCGCATTTTCAGGCGGAACACGAAAAACGACTTCCGCCACTTCGCTGGCGGAAGGCGTTTTTGTTTTGATGGCTTAAGGATTTTTGTAAATGAAATATAAAGATCTCCGCGATTTTATTGCGCTGCTGGAAGAGCGTGGTCAGCTCAAACGCATCACGCAAGAAATTGATCCCAATCTTGAAATGACCGAAATCTGCGATCGCACTTTGCGCGCAGGTGGCCCTGCTTTATTGTTTGAAAACCCAAAAGGTTTTTCTGTTCCTGTGCTGGGGAATTTATTCGGTACACCCGAGCGCGTTGCTTTGGGTATGGGGCAGGAATCTGTTTCTGCATTGCGTGAAGTGGGGCAACTGCTTGCGTTCCTGAAAGAGCCTGAACCGCCAAAAGGTTTTAAAGATGCCTGGGATAAAATCCCGGTCTTTAAACAAGTATTGAATATGGCTCCCAAGGTATTGAGCAAAGCGCCGTGTCAGGAATTTGTGCTGGAAGGAGATGCTGTAGATTTGGATAAGCTGCCGATTCAAACATGCTGGCCGGGCGATGCTGGTCCGCTAGTAACATGGCCCTTGGTGGTTACGCGCGGGCCGCACAAAGAGAGGCAAAATCTCGGCATTTACCGTATGCAAAAAATTGGTAAAAACCGTTTGATTATGCGCTGGCTTTCGCATCGCGGTGGCGCGTTGGATTTTCGCGAATTTCAAATTAAAAATCCGGGGCAAAATTTTCCCGTTGCAGTTGCCTTGGGCGCAGACCCCGCAACAATTCTCGGTGCAGTAACGCCAGTTCCCGATACGCTTTCTGAATATGGTTTTGCGGGATTGTTGCGCGGCGATAAAACGGAAGTTATTAAATGTATCGGCAATGATTTGCAGGTGCCTGCATCCGCAGAATTTATTCTGGAAGGTTTTATTGCTCCCAATGATCTGGCACCTGAAGGTCCTTTTGGCGATCACACCGGCTATTACAACGAGGTTGATAATTTCCCGGTGTTTACGGTTGAGCGAATTACACATCGCAAAGATCCTATTTATCACAGCACTTATACGGGTCGTCCGCCCGATGAACCTGCAATTCTTGGTGTTGCGCTCAACGAAGTGTTTGTGCCGATTTTGCAAAAACAATTTCCGGAAATTGTCGATTTTTATTTGCCACCGGAAGGTTGTTCCTACCGCATGGCAGTTGTCACCATGAAAAAACAATATCCCGGTCATGCCAAGCGCGTGATGATGGGAGTGTGGAGTTTCCTGCGGCAATTCATGTACACCAAATTTGTCATAGTCACCGACGATGATGTGAACGCGCGTGATTGGAACGATGTGATTTGGGCGATGACCACGCGCATGGATCCTGCGCGCGACACGGTCATGATTGAAAATACACCAATTGATTATTTGGATTTTGCATCGCCAGTCTCTGGTTTGGGCTCAAAAGTTGGCTTTGATGCAACCAACAAATGGCCCGGAGAAACAACCCGCGAATGGGGCGTGCCTATTGAAATGGATAGCTCTGTGAAAGCTCGGGTAGATGCTTTATGGGATTCGCTCGGTATCGAGTTGCCTAAAACTAATTGAGGCGGAGCTGCAATTATGAGTAGCCTTTTATGAGTTTCCTTGAAGAGTGCGCAAGTTATTGCCCTTATTGCGGCGAACCTATTTCAATGTTGGTTGATACTTCCTGCGAAGAGCAAACTTACGCTGAAGATTGCGAGGTTTGCTGTCGTCCCATAATTGTAAATGCATGGGTGGATGAAGACGGCAGTGCGAGTGTGAGTTTGCAGCGTGAGGACGATTGAGCAAAAATCACTTAAAGCTTTGCGCAGCGCTTGGTTTGGTACGTTTTATAGGGTATAAAAACACGAGCCCGACACATGTTGGCGCCTGTTTCAAAATTCACAAAAAGGGGATTTTATGAGCATTCTAAAAGAATTTAAAGAATTTGCCGTTAAAGGTAACGTAGTGGATTTGGCAGTCGGTATTATCATTGGTGCCGCCTTCGGAAAGATTGTGACCTCAGTGGTGGCCGATGTAATTATGCCGCCCATAGGTCTACTCATTGGCGGTGTTGATTTCAGCGATTTGGTTATCACCCTCAAGGCAGCCGAAGGTGCGAGCCCGGCAGTTGTGATTTCGATTGGCAAGTTTTTACAAACCGTTATTGATTTCACCATTATTGCATTTGCGGTTTTCCTGTTGATCAAAGTCATTAATAAAGTTAAAGCGAAAGAACCGGCCGCTGTTGTGACCCCGCCGCAAGAGTTGTTGCTTACCGAGATCCGCGATTTGCTGCGCGATAAAAAATAGCTGAATTGTCCAGGATGAAAAACGCGGCAGGTCCGCGTTTTTTTGTACAAGCGCACGCTTTTATGAACAAGTCTATGTTTTTTTGTAATAGTTAAATTCGCTTTAAGTGTGGTTTAGAAAGCAGCGTCAGCAGGGTGAATGCGTACTGGTAGTTAGCGAAAACTAATTGCTTTTAAGCTTGTCACAGCGCGGGCAAATATGCTTTTCATGTTTTCGCTTTTGCAAGGTGGATAGAGTAGAATCCCTGCTCTATAACCATAATGAACATGTTCAGTGTTTCTTTTTTGTATTCCGCAGCTCATTGAACTTTCTCTTAGGACTTCATAGTGGCTCGAGCTTAGCGGCTCGAATTTCCGGTAGTCAAAGTTTCTAGGCGATATTCGCGAAGGAATTAGTGCAATCCTTATGTTAGTTAATCGGTCATCTATCAACCGGTTTGCCGTGCCGCAAACCCGCGCAGAATGGGAGCAAGTTTTTGCCCGATTCGTTGCTTTGCTCGCGCGAGTGCCGCTGAGTAGCTGGCAGTTTTTGGCTCGTTTTTTATTAGTGCTGAGTTTAAGTGTAAGTTTGGCGCGCCTCTTTTGGTTGCTGCTTCCCACTCCTGTAATCCCCGCTGCAACAGTAGCCATTCCCACGGTAACCGCCCAGGTAGAGTCTAATAACTCTGCTGTTAATATCGAGCAACTAAAAACCCTGGCGGTTTTTGGTAAGGCCGAAGCACCCAAGCAAGACCAGCCAGCGGTTATTGAAACCCAGGCGACTGTGACTCAACTCAATTTGATTTTAGTGGGAGTGATTGTTAGCAGCGATGAAAACGCGGCGCGCGCCATGATTGCCGCTGGCGATAAACAGGATCTTTATGCAGTAGGTACTGCGCTACCCGTAGGCAACAACGTCACGCTCTCCAAGGTGATGAACGACAGGGTCATTATTAATAATAACGGCCAATACGAATCCCTGTTTCTTTATCAAAATGACCCCAATGCTCCGCCCATTTCGCAGGCGTCTCCGCAACAAACTACGATTCAACAAATAGCTCCACAGCAATCTTATCCATCGGGACGCCCGGGCCCCGGACCGGAAATGCAATCGCCTGCGGAGGGTGGTCGTGATCCGGCACTGGCTGAAGTGAGCCGCAATCTTTCCGATGTATTGGCGATGAGTATTGAGCGTGATCGTCAAAGTGGGCAGGTTATTGGATATAAAATTCGCCCTGGCCGCGACGCAGAAAAATTCAGATCTTTGGGTTTGCAAACCGATGATGTAGTCACGGCGATTAACGGCATGCCTTTAACAAATCCCGCCAAGATTATGGAAGTGTATAAAAATATGGGCAATACCACCTCAGCAAGTCTTGAAATCAAGCGCGGTGGTAGTCTTATAACAGTTGATGTAGTGCTCCAGTAAAGTGAGGGTGTAGGGTGAAAGCTAAATTCGTTAAAAGTGTTCTGTTTCTGGCCGTGCTTAGCATGACTGGAACGCTCATAGCTGCAGAGCCCAAGCCTGTAGTGCCGGAGCAAACCTGGACAGTCAGCTTTAAAGACGTAGATATAGTTGAAGTGGTCAAGTTTGTTCAGGAAGTTACCGGCAAGCCGATTATTGTAGACCCCAAGGTGCGCGGTCCAATTCGGGTTATGGCCAGCAAGCCGATGAATAAAAAGGAGCTCTACGATTTATTTTTAGCGGCTTTGGATGTGCACGGTTTTACCGCCTTTGAAAGCGACGGTGTAGTGCGTGTGGTTGTGAACCGTGAGGCGCGTAATTTACCTATTCCCAACGAACAAGCTGTTACCTCCAGAAATGACGGCTATATCACCCAAATTATCCAACTCAATAATATTAGCGCTGCCAAAGTTCTTGCCGCTATTCGTCCGCTGGTTCCGCAATACGCACATCTCACGGCTTACGAGCCCAGCAATGCGCTAATCATCAGCGACACACGCGCCAATATCGCTCGTATCAATGATTTGATTTTGCAAATGGATAAGGCCGCCGTTCTGGCGACAGATGTTATGCAGTTGCGCTATGCGCAGGCTGCCGAAGTGGTCGCTATGATCACGCAACTGGAAAAACCGGACCCTAACCGCGGTGTTACCACCTCGCCACCTATTGTAGTGGCGGACAAGCGTATTAATGCGGTGGTGATTAGCGGTGACGAAATGTCGCGCCAGCGCATCAAGGGTTTGGTAGAAAGCCTTGATCGCCCACAAACCCGCAACTCCAACGTGCGTGTGTTTTATCTCAAATACGCAAAAGCTGCTGATGTTGCCAAGGTCTTAACTGGCATGTCACAGGGGCAAGGTGGTGCTGCTAAACCGGGTGAGAGCGGCAACAGCCAAACCAATGTGCAAGCGGACGAAGCGACCAACTCTTTGTTGGTGACGGCAGATAGCGACAACATGCAATCGCTGGTTTCTGTTATTGAGCAGCTGGATATTCGCCGCGCGCAAGTGTTGGTTGAAGCGATTATTGTGGAGATACAAAACAACGCTAACAAAGACATGGGTATCCAATGGATGTATGCGGATACTAAAAAGGGCTTTGGAACCTCCAATGATGGCAGTGCGACTTTAGCTGGTTTGGGTGAAGGCGCGTTGAACATAAGAAGTTCAGATCCAAAAGTCTATGACACCGGCGTGGCACAGTTGGCAAAGGGGCTTTCAACGGTTAATGGACAGGCTTTCGGCACTGCATTTTTGGGTGAGCGAACCACTTTTATCGGCTTGTTGAAGTTGTTGCAGGAAGATAGCGGCACCAACATTTTGTCTACGCCGAACTTGCTAACCACAGATAACACCAAGGCCAAAATTTCCGTTGGCCAAAAAGTCCCGTTCAAGCAAGGTTCGTACACGCAAACAGGTACAGGTACGGGAACTGGTTCAATCGGTAGTCCGTACACGACTTTCCAGCGTGAGGATGTGGGTATTACCTTAGAGGTCACGCCGCATATCAACGAAGGAAATAGTGTGGTGCTGGACATTGATCAAGAGGTATCGAGCATTTCCAATATTTCCAGTGCAGACGGAATTATCACTAACCAACGCAAAATCAAAACCCAGATTCTTACGGCCGACGGCCAAACAGTGGTCTTGGGCGGTTTGATTAAAGATGACATCCAGACCGGCGCAACCCGCGTTCCGCTGCTGGGTAGCATTCCGGTAATGGGGCATTTGTTCCGCACCCAAACCAGCAAAAAAGTAAAAACCAATTTGCTAGTGTTTATTCGTGCAACTGTGCTGCGTGATGACGAAATGCTGGTGGGTGCGACCGCAGAAAAATACAGCGCAATTCGCGATGTCCAGCTACAGAACCGTCGCTCGCAAAAAGAGCTGGTAGATTCCAAATCAATTCCGGTATTGCCTGACTTGCACGATAAACCCTTGCCTCCACCAGAGCCCAAAGCCAAGGTTACCGAGCCAGCAACGCCTATAGAGGCAACTCCTGCTCCCGTGCAAGCCCCGGTTAAGAGTGAATGATTGTGGTCAATTCAGATGCAATAGTGACTGATGCCGCCGAGATTATCGATTTGGAAGCCGTGGCACCTGTAAATCCCGCGGCAGTTACTGCGGAAGAAGATGAGGCAGATAGCTATCGCCTGCCGTTTAGTTTTGCCTCGGCGCAGGGCGTGATGCTGGCTGATGCGGAGAGCAAACTGGTATTGCATCGCCCCGGGTTAACGCTGGATGTATTATTGGAGTTGCAGCGCTATTTGGGCGAAGGTTTTACGCTGGAGGAAATTCCTGCGGAAGAATTCCAAAAACGCCTGACCAAAGATTATCAAAGTGGCGACGGCGCAGCCCAACGCGCGGTGGAAGACCTGGGCGCGGAGTTCGATTTGTCTTCCATGGCGGAAGATTTGGCCGAGCGCACCGACTTGCTTGCGGGCGACGACGATGCGCCGATTATCCGTTTAATTAACGCCATTCTCTCGCAAGCGGTGCGCGAAGGCGCTTCCGATATCCACCTTGAGCCTTTTGAAGACCGCGTATCAGTTCGCTTCCGTATCGATGGCGTGCTGAACGAAGTTTTATCGCCAAAGCCGGAGCTAGCGCCAGTTTTGGTTTCGCGTTTAAAAGTAATGGCGCGTTTGGATATCGCTGAAAAACGCCTGCCACAAGACGGTCGTATTACCGTTCGCCTGGCAGGTCATGCGGTGGATATTCGTGTATCTACCATTCCATCTGCTTTCGGTGAACGTATTGTATTGCGTTTGTTGGATCAGTCGGCAGGGCAGCTTTCGCTCGATCAGCTGATGATGCCGAAAGCCGTGCAGGAAAAACTCAGCCGTGCTTTGCTCAAACCCCACGGCATTATTCTGGTTACGGGCCCAACCGGTTCCGGTAAAACCACCACGCTCTATTCTGGCTTGAGCCATATCAACAGCCGCAGCCGCAATATCCTCACTATTGAAGACCCGGTGGAATATTTGCTGCCGGGTATAGGTCAAACGCAAGTAAATCCCAAAGTGGAAATGACGTTTGCCCGTGGTCTGCGCGCAATTCTTCGTCAAGACCCGGATGTGGTGATGGTGGGCGAGATCCGCGATGGTGAGACGGCAGAGATTGCCATCCAGGCGTCGCTCACTGGTCACTTGGTGTTATCAACACTCCACACTAATACCGCCATTGGTGCGGTCTTGCGTTTAAAAGATATGGGTGTTGAGCCGTTCTTGTTGGCTTCGAGTCTTGAGGTGGTCATGGCGCAACGTCTGGTGCGCTTGCTGTGTAATCACTGTAAAGAATCCTATATGCCGGTGGATTCCGAGCGCTCCATGCTCAAATTGCCGGAAAACACCCCCATTTTCCGCCCAGTGGGTTGTCACCACTGTAACAACCAAGGCTATCGTGGCCGAAAAGGTATCTACGAATTGATTGAGATTAACGAGCGCTTGCGCCATCTCATTCACGAACAAGCCGGTGAGCAAGAGCTGCTTGCCGAAGCGCGTAAACACAGTCTTTCTATTAGTGATGATGGCCGTCAGTGTGTTCTGGATGGCATCACGAGCATGGAAGAAGTGCTACGCGTAACAACCCAACTTTAGATCTTTACTCAACGATACGGCGTTAAACATGACCTCAAAATGCTCATTTATTAAATATAAATTCCGCTTTTTCGGTCATGTTTGCCTTGTCTCGTTTTCGTCAGTAACGATCTAAGGTTTTTGAGGAAATCATGGGCGCCTACAGCTACAAAGCACTTAACGAAGCGGGTAAAACCGTTAAGGGCATTTTAGAAGCCGATTCCGAACGCCATGTTCGCAGCCAACTGCGCGCCAAAAAACTCAAACCACTAGAAGTTGAAAACGCCCACAGCCAAGCTGAAAAAACTGGCGACGATAGCATTAATCTTTCTGGCTGGCGCAAGCGCTTGGCAAGCCGGTTGAGCCCGCGCGATTTAAGTATTATTACCCGCCAACTGGCATCTCTAGTGCGCTCCGGTTTGCCGTTGGATGAAGCCTTACATGCAACCGGCAAGCAGGCGCACAAGCCCAATATCAAACGCATCGTATTGGGTGTGCGCACCAAGGTACTGGAAGGTTTTAGTTTGGCGCAGGCATTGGGGGAGAACCCCGTTGCCTTCAACGATATGTACCGCGCATTGGTACGCGCAGGCGAGAGTTCCGGTTATTTGGGGCCGGTGTTAGAGCGTTTGGCTGATTACACCCAGAGCAGCCAGCAAATTCAGGCGCGTATCAAAATGGCGATGATTTACCCCATAGTGCTGCTCTTGATCAGCTTGGGGGTGATTACTGCGTTAATGGCCTTTGTGGTGCCCAAATTGGTGGGGATTTTTGCCCACAGCCATCATGAATTGCCATTCCTCACCAAGGTACTCATCAGTGTGAGCGGGTTTATCGTTAATTATGGTGTGTTCATTGTAATCGCCGTTGTCGGCCTGGTATTTGGCTTGCGCAAATTGCTAAAGGTGGAGGCCAATCTGCGTGTTTGGCATCGCATGCAACTGCGCTTGCCAGTGATTGGTGAATTGGTTCGCCAGATCAATGCAGCGCGTTTTGCCGCTACCTTGAGTTTGTTGTCATCCAGTGGTGTTCCTTTATTGCAAGCCCTGACGATTGCCGGGCAGGTAATGAGCAACCGTATTTTGCAGGATTCTTGCGAGCAGGTTGTAGGCGCTGTGCGCGAAGGTAGTAGTCTGGCGCGGGCGATGGATAATGCGGGCACTTTCCCACCATTATTGGTCCAGCTGGTATCAAGCGGCGAAGCTAACGGCACCCTGGCGCAGCAATTGGATAATGCCGCCAAAGACCAGGAGCGTGAGCTGGAAATGGTTTTGGGTATGGCGATGGGGCTGCTTGAACCCCTCACCATCGTTTTTATGGGTTTTTCGGTGTGCCTGATCGTAATGGCGATTTTGCAGCCGATCTTCCAAATGAACTCACTTGTTTAATCGCAAGCGAGGCTTTTAATTTAAGAGTCAGGAGTTTTTTATGCGTTACTCAGGTTTAGCGAATAAGTCAGGGTTATTATCCCCAAGCCGCCAAAGCGGTTTTACCCTTATCGAAATCATGGTGGTGGTCATTATCATCGGCTTGCTGGCAAGCGTTGCAGTGCCCACGGTACTTGATCGTATGGAGCAAGCACGCACGCAAAAAGCCCGTGCAGATTTCAAATCCCTGCAAACGGCCCTGAAGTTGTATCGCATTGATAACTTCACCTATCCAACCAGTGATCAGGGTTTGGATGCTTTAGTCAACAAACCTACTTTGGCCCCGGTTCCTCGCAACTGGAAAACCGGCGGCTACCTTGACCAAATGCAGTTAGACCCGTGGGATCGCCCATACCTCTATATGAGTCCGGGCGAAGGTCACGACTATGATATTTACACCCTGGGTGCCGATGGCGTCAGCGGTGGCGATGGCCCCAATGCCGACCTCAGCATTTGGGATCAAGCTGAAAAAACCGAATAATTTACGGCTCACAAGTGATTCGGCACGGGCATTTAGGGTCGGTCAGGGGCTTTACCCTGATCGAAATCATGATAGTGGTATTTATCATTGGCTTAATGGCGACCGTCATTACCCTATCGGTCGGTGAAGATAAAAGTAAGGCCGCGCCGCGCCTTGAAGCGCAAGCCTTTATGCAAGCCGTGGGGTTTGTAAGTGAGTTTGCTGCCTTGAATGGCGAGGTGGTGGCGATGTTTATTAGCCCGCGTGAATCCAGCGATTCGCTCGGCAAATATTGGTGTTACAACTGGCAACGTTACCGCGACAACGCCTGGGTGAAATTGCCGGAAGACAGCCTGAGCGAACATTGCATGGACGAACGTGTGCAATGGGAGTTGGTCGTGGAAGGCCACCTGTACACCTACGACCCGGATTTGGAAACCCAGCCACCCGTATTAGTGTTTTCACCCAGTGGTGAAGCTACTCCGGTAGAAATGGCGCTGTTTGAGCAAGGCACAGGCACCAACACCGAGGCGCAACATATCGAGATCGACATGATGGGCAACAGTCATTGGCGTGAAGAAGACGAAGCCCAAAAAAGTAATGAAGCCGTGCGATGACAAGCAAGATCACAAAACCTAAAGCGATTAACGCCAAAGCGCACCTCGCAGCTACCAAGGGTTTTACCTTGGTAGAAGTCATGGTGGCGCTAATGATTGTCGCCATGGCTTTACCTGCGCTGGTGATTCTGGTGATGTCGCAAGTTGATGGTGCAGCCCATATTCGCAACAAAACCTACGGTATGTGGATTGCTGAAAACGAATTAACCCGTTTAACCCTGTTGAACAATAAAGAGCTGTTTCCCAAGTATAAGCTCGCCGAAAAAGATTCCGGCCGAACAGAAATGATGGGCCTGCAATGGCAATGGCAGTATGAAACTGTGGTTGCAGAAGAGATTCCGGTTCAGGGAATCCTTAAGCTCGATATAGATGTGGCGGTTTTGGGCGTGGCAGATAGTTCAGGCTTTAAGCCTGCCCAAGGCCTGGAAAAAGTTGACCCCATAGCGCATTTGACGGGGTACATGAGTGAATAGCGCGCAAAAGGGTTTTACCCTGCTGGAGATGGTCATTGCGATTGCGCTTTCAGCCTTAGTCGCCGCTATGGCTTACCAATCGTTCGACGGGGCGAGCCGCAACGCCGAGCGCACCCGCGATGTGCTCAACGATGTAAACAAACTCGATAAAGCCTGGCAGTTGATCGGGCAGGATATGCGGAATATTTTGCCGCTTAATCCGCAAATTGCTAATCCTCAACTCAAGTTTGAGGCGGCCAGTTTGAAGACGAAAGGTAAGGATACTTTCCAGGTAATTATGGTGTTTGCGCGGCGCGGTTGGGTAAATCCGCTGGGGCGTGTACGCAGTGATTTGCAGCAGGTTAACTACCGTATTGCTGAAGGTAAGTTGTGGCGGGACTATTTGCCCGAGCGCAATATGCCGCTGGAAAATATCGATTTTGAGCGCGAATCTTTCCACCAGTTGCTATTGGATAATGTGGTGGATGTGCAGCTGCGCTTTCTATCGGATGCGCGTATTAAAGCCGATGGCAAAAGCGTGTTGGAAGGCAGTGAGTACAGCAGAAATTGGGAGCCACTCTGGCCGCCGATTAATGCAACAGGCGGTTCGGCTATGCCCATCGCACTGGAAATGACCATAGAACTTGAGGGAGGAGCGCGCGGTGTACGCCTGTTCGAAATCCCTCAAAAATAACCGCGAGCGCGGCGCCGTGTTGATTATGGTGCTGCTAATCGTAGCCTTGGTCGCCGGCTTGGGTATTAAATTCGCGGGCGATTATCAGCTCGGTTTAGCGCGTGCGGAAGCGCGCTGGCACGGCGCACAAGCGCGGGCCTATTTGTTTAGTGGCGAAGGTGCGGCGATAAAGTTTTTGGCAACCGATGATGCGGCAGCGGATTATCGTGAGGAACTTTGGGGGCAACCTGTACCCATTCAGTTGCCTGACAATATGGGCGACTTGTTGATCTCCCTCGATGATGCCAATGCAAAATTCAATTTGAACCGGCTGGCGATTGTGAAGGCCGATTTTGCGAGCAAAGCGCCTTCGGATGCTTCGCGTTATACCAACGCCCAGCTTATGTTTATACGCTTGCTACAAGCCTTGCCGAATCGCGAAGACCCGCATACAGCACTGGTGCAATCCCCGGAAATTGCCACGGCGATTTTGGAAGCCATTGTCGATTGGACCGATCAGGACACGGACCCGGCGGGTTCAAACGGGGCTGAAAACGATTATTACCTGGGCCAGCCAGATCCATACCAAGCCGCTAATATGCCGTTTCGCAGCGTGGAAGAATTACAAATGATTCGCGGTGTTACCCCGCAAATCATGCAGGCCTTGCGCCCTTATGTAACAGTGCTTGAGCCCAGCGAAATATTAAATATCAACACCATGCCCGAGCTGCTCTATCGGTGCATCAACCTGAATACTGAGTTGAGCCCTTTGAGCGAGAGCCAGGCAAAGTCGCTGATTGCGGAAAAACCCTCAACAGGCTTCTATGCTAACTTGAGCGATTTTAATACCAGCTGGAACAAAGTAGTCGGCGCTGGCCAAGCGTCGGCAGACGGCGAACTTGCGGTAGCCACCAAATATTTTTGGCTGACTACAGTGGTGCAAATTGGCGATCAGCGGCGCACCGGTCGCAGCTTGTTGTTACGCGGTAGCCCGGCGTTCAAAGTTGTGCGCCGGGAAGAAGGTAATTTGTAGTTAAAAACAAAAATCAGGGTAAGTTGAATGTCCCCACAATTGGTAGTTTCCATTAGTAGCCATGCAGGCACTGGTAACGCAGGCAACAGCGACGCGGATAATTTCCGCTGGTGCTGGCTCAGCGATGGCCAGGTGCAGTCCTCTGCAATGGGTAATCTGGATGCTTTGCGTGCAAGTCTCGGCAATGTGGCGCATCAGGCCTGGTTGCTTTTGCCCGGTGCCAAAGTAGTTACTCGCCAGTTGGAATACACCGAGAAAGAAAAGAAGCATCTGCGCAATTTACTTCCCTTCCAATTGGAAGAATCTGTTGTTGGCGATATTGATGACCTGCATGTTGCTATAGGTACGGCCAACGCGGGCAAGGTTGCCTTGGCCTACACCGATAAGCGATGGCTTAAATCCATCTTCAACCAACTGGCAGCCATAGGCGTAGAAATTACGCGTTGCTGGTCAACACCGCTCCTGTTGCCATTTCAGGCATTGGGCGCCCCTGAGCAAGTAGAGCCGGCGTTAACCGATGCGGATGCCTCCGTAGAAAGCTTGACCCTGAATCCTTTTTCAACCTGGATACTTGCGCTGGAAAACGGTCAGGTCAATGTGCGTTTTGCCGAGCAAGAAGGCTTTAGCGTTCCTTTGCCTTTGCTGTCTGCCGCTGTCGACATGCTGATTGCAAACCAAAAGCTGGGCGATAACTTGCCTGCTTTGGTGCTAAGGGCGAGTGAGCAAACGGAGTTGGACGCGCTATATAAAAGTCTCCCCGAACGTTTGGCGGCGCGGGTCAGTGCACAAAATCTTGTAGAACCCTGGCAGCTGGATTTTAACGGCAAAGCGATTGATCTATGCCAGGCTGAGTTTTCCCAACGTCTGCCACTGGAACGCTGGATGAAGCTTTGGCGCGGAGTGGGCATTTTGGCGCTGGTAACCTTTATCGCCTATGTAGGCGTACTGGGTTTCCACATTTATAAACTCAACAAACAAAACCTGCAGTTGCGCCAGCAAATGGAAGCCATTTATCGCAGTGTCATCCCCAACGGCCAGTCGGACGATCCAGAGAAACGCTTGCGCGTCAAACTGCAAGCCATGCAGCCGAAAACCCAATCGGGCAATGTGATGGCTACCTTGGCGGGCGTGTTACCACTGATTTCAAACAATGCCGATGTGACTGTAAAAGTGATTTCTTATTCGGCAGATACGGGCGATATGTCCGTCAGCGTACAGGCGCACTCTTTCAACTCCATTGATGCTTTGCGCCAGACGATTGCGGCGCAAGGTTATGTGGCCGAGCTACAAGGCGTAAACGCGCAGGGTGACCTCAATACCGGTCGCCTTAAAATCAGCAAGCCGCAGCGCTAGGTGAGGTAATCATGGAAAAACTACTCAGCACACTTTCCCAATTTAATCGCCGCGAGCAAATGACCTTATTGTTTGGTGCTTTGCTCATTGCAGCCTACGTGCTTTGGCTGGCGGTTCTGTCGCCACTCAAACATAAACGTGATTCGCTGCTGCAAACCGTCACCAATACCCAGCAGTCACTGGGCAAGGTGCAGCTACTTGCCCGCCAATATGAAGTCTTGTCCCAGCAATCCAATCAGGCTAACAATGGTGGCGATATCAGCGGTCTCCTGGATGCCAGCTTGCGCGACAATGGCATCACCATGACCAGCTTTACCCCCGGTGCGGGTGGCGAGGTGCGCGTGCGCGTGGATCGCATAGCATCGGACGTGCTCATGCAGTGGCTTTACGATCTGGAGGTGAAATATCACATAGCCATCCGCGAGCTATCGATTACTGCCAGCAATGACCCGGGCTTGGTCTCTGTTAATTTGCGCCTCGTAAAGCCCTAATGCTTTTGATGAATGACAAGGTTGATGTCTCGATGGTTTTTAAAGCTGTTTCACTTCCCAAACTCAATATGAGTAAAAAGTTCTGGATTACCCTTGGGGTCATTTTCTGGCTGTATTTTGTGGTGAGTAATCTGCCTGCTGTTTGGGGGGCTTATTTGTTAACTCGCAGCGGCGATATCGCCATGAACGGTGTTTCGGGCACGCTCTGGTCAGGTCGTGCAAGTCTGGCGAGTATCAAAGTCAAAGGTGTTGATCATTCATTGGGTCAGTTGACCTGGAAACTCAATCTGCTTTCGTTTTTAACCCTCAAACCCTGCGCGCTTATTGGTACGCATATGGACAATCAAGAGTTTGATGGTGTGGTGTGCATGAGAGGTAAAAATGGCATCACCGTTAAAGATGCCAGTGTCAGTTTTCCCGCCGCACTCGTCCAACCGCTTCTACCCCTGGCAATCAGCGGGCAATTTGCGCTGACTATTGAGCGCCTGGAAATCGGCGAGCTGCAATTACTTGGCCTGCGCGCAAAAGCCACTTGGATGGATAGCAAAATTTACAACGGCTCTAATTGGATGAATCTAGGCGGCATAGGCGCCGAATTAACTGACGATGGCAAAAAAGGCCTGAATGCCCATATTTTTGATGTAAATAGCCCACTCCATGTGGATTTGCTTGGCAACTTACCTTATCCGACCGGAGCGGCGATTAAAGGTAGCTTTTCATTACCTGAGCCTTATTTCCGCGAAATTAATGCAGGCGCCTGGGTCTCTATGTTTGCAACCCAGCAGCCGAACGATGCGCAGGGCAACCTGACCTATGCCGTCGATTTGAATTTCTAGCCTGATACAGGCGCAGTATTGAAGGAGACGATGTGAAACGATTGCTGGCCCTGAGTTTGTGTCTATTAAGCTGGCCGGTAATGGCAGGCTGGCATGGCGATACCCAAAATATTATGGGCACCGTGATTAACGTGACTGTCTGGCATCAGGACGACGCTAAAGCCGAGCAGGCCATAGCGGCTGTGATGGCAGAGATGCACAGGATAGATCAGCAATACAGTCCCTTTATTCCCACCAGCGAACTCTCACGCGTCAACGAACTCGCGCCTAAATCCACCGCGAAAAACCCCATGCCGATTTCGGCCGAGCTGGTCAGCATTATTAAGAAAGCCGAGCACTATAGCGATTTAAGTGGCGGTGCTTTTGATATCACCTTCGCCTCGCTCGCTCGCTATTACGACTACCGCAAAGGCTTAAAGCCTACCGATGCCCAGTTCAAAGAACTGGTACCGCAAATCAATTACAAATTCATTCATCTCGATACCAAAAATAACACCGTCTATTTTGATCACCCCAAGGTTTACATTGATTTAGGCGGAATCGCCAAAGGCTTTGCAGTGGATCGCGGTGCAGAAATCCTCAAACAATTCGGCATCGCCAACGCCAATGTCAGCGCCGGTGGCGATAGCCGTGTCATTGGCGACAAGCTCGGCAAGCCTTGGCTAGTGGGTATTCGCAATCCCCGCGCCGAAGATAAAAACGCTGTGGCCATTACCTTGCCGCTGGAGAATTGCGCAATCTCCACCTCGGGCGATTACGAGCGCTTTTTCATCGATAAGGACGGCCAGCGCGTTCATCACATTATTAATCCCAAAACCGGTAAGTCGCCGCACGGCATTGTTAGTGCGAGCGTCATTGGTCCCTTGGGGTTTGATACAGATCCGCTCACCAAAACTATTTTCATTATGGGGCCCGAAAAAGGCCTGGATTTGATCAATAGCCTGCCCGGTTTTGACGCAGTGGTAATTACAGAAAGCGGAAAAGTTCTCTACAGCAAGGGCTTAACGCCACCTTGATCACGAAATTGAACTTTGCTGCGCGGAATTCCCAATCCTGCCAAAAACAGCAGCTATCCTTACACTCGTTCAAAGAATCATTTAAATAACGGGGCGTGAGCCAAGTCTCCGCGCCGGAAAATACTGAAATAACAAGAGTTTTACGGAAAGTCTGCACATGGGTAAGTTAAGTGTGCAGAGAGTCACACCGAATAAACTGATGGGCTTCTAGAATTGCACAATCGCAAACCACAATTGGCACGACACAGGGCGGGGCAGGCATGTTCAATCAATCGGTAAAACTACCGCTGTTGGGATTCGTTTTGGCACTTTGCCTCGGCACCACCGCAAGTGCGCAAACAGCGGCTCCTGCCGCAGTACCAAACTCAACTGCACCTGCGGAATCAGTGCAGCAACCGGCGGTTACGCCGCAGGTCGAAAACTTGAAAGTTTCCGTACTCAATCTCAATCGCGATTTGCTGATTCTGGAAGAGGAACTGCTTTATCCCCCGAGCAATCAAGTAGCGATTTATCTTTCCATGGATCTCGGTGAATTTTTTAGCCTCGACGCCGTCAAGCTCGAAATCGACAACAAATTAGTCACCAGTGAGCTTTACACCGAAAAACAAATCAATGCGCTCTATCGCGGTGGCGTACAACGTTTGTACGTTGGCAATTTAAAAGCGGGCGAACACGAAGTTAGTGCGTTTTTCACTGGCCGGGGACCGCAGCAAGATTATAAGCGCGGTGCAAAATTAATGGTTACCAAAACCCAGGCACCCTTGGTATTGGAACTTAAAATTATCGACTCAACTGCAAAACTTCAGCCCACCTTTGAAATTAAAGAATGGAAAGCTGAATAGTGATGAAGCGATCCATGATGGAATGGTTTAGCGCTAAAGTTGCTATGCGAACAACGCTTGAAATATGCGTTGCCGGCAGTTTGCTTGTGCTTCCGATATCCAGCAGCTTTGCCGCCGAGAAGCCAAAAACTGAAGTGGCAGACTTGCGTTATGGCGTTGCGCTTTATCACTACTATCAGCAGGACTATATTCCCGCCATCACCGAATTAATGGTGGCTGATGCACGCGATGGTATTCAAGGCCATGGCAATAATCCCGAATTAATTGCAGGCGGTTTAAGTCTCGCATTCGGTATGCAAAACCATGCCGAGCAATTATTTACGCAATTGTTGCAAGACACCAGTCGCCCCCAAAATGTGCGCGATGCCGCCTGGTTTTATCTCGGTAAATTACAATACGCAAAAGCGGATTGGGCAGGAGCAGCAAGCAGTTTCAGTCGCGTAAGCGATAAATTCAATTCAGATTTGCTCGCAGAAATGCATTCCTTGCAAATCAATTTGCAAATTAAACAAAACGATCTCGCGCCCTTCAGTATTAAAAAAATCGAGCAAGATAAGCTTTCGCAATGGGAACCTTACGCGCTCTACAATTTGGGTGCCGCTAATGCCCGCAACGGTGATTTAAAAACAGCGAAAGAATTTTTTAACGAGTTAACTGCTATTTCATTTGATGGCAGCGGGCAATCGCGTATTGAATATTTAACCCTAATGGATAAAGCGCACACCGCGATTGGCTACACCTACTTGCAAGATAAAAGTTATTCCGCCGCTATCGAAGAATTCCGCAAAGTGCGTCTGGATGGCATGGAGTCTAATCAAGCATTGCTGGGTTACGGTTGGGCCGCTATAGCGCAAGAAAAATATGCCGAGGCAATTCGCCCCTGGCAAGTCTTGCAGCAGCGCAGTTTGTTGTTTCCCGCTGCACAAGAAGCGCTGCTTGCTTTACCTTTCGCCTACGAAAAACTTAATGCACCGGGCGATGCATTGCGTGAATACGAGCATGCCGAAGCCTTGCTTGCGCAGGAGATTGATTTAGTGCGCGATATGCGCGAAACCTTGACCGCAGGCGAATTATTAACACTGGTAAGCAGTAAACCCGTTTCTGCAACTATGTTGCAAGAACTGGAAAAGAAAAACGAGCCCGGAACTTTAACGGCATTAATTACTGACGACGGCCAAAACTGGTTGAAACTCAGCGGCACTAGCGTAATTAAAACCCGCTCTATTTATTTGCGTGAACTTTTTGCCCAAAACGATTTTCAATCTGCCGTGCTTGATTTGCGTGATTTATTAAAGCTGCAAAAAATATTGCTGGACTGGCAACCAAAATTAACGTCTTACACTGAATTGCTGCACCAAAAGCAAAATTGGCGGCAACAAAAAGAACAGCAGGTCTCGCAGCAGTCGCTTGTACAAAAACAAGTTGATATGCAAAAAGAGCGCGATGCTTTGGCAAAGCGTATAGCAACAGTTAAAAGTAATAATGATTATATTGCACTCGCGGATCCGCAAACCCGCAAACTCTTTGCTGCGGTAGAACGCTCCACCGCCACCATTGAACGCATGAAATCTGCTGGGCAAGACACAACTGAATACGAAAACAGATTGTGGGTAAGTCGCGGCATTTTACTGTGGCGCGCAGCACAAGATTTTCCCGCCAATCTGGCTGCGCTGGAAGCTTCCTTAGCCGAAATGGATGCTGCTATTACAGCAACTAAACTGAGCCATGAAAAAATTGCCTCAGTTATAGCTACCGGGCAAGATCTACAGCCGTTATTTGCGCGCATCCAAACCCAGCAAGCACAGGTAGAAAAACAATTACTGGATTTAAATAAAGTGATTGATGCGCGCTCGGAAAAATTACGCAGCAAAGTGGATGCCCAATTAAATGCTCACGAAAAACGCTTAAACCGTTATCTCGCGCAATCTCATCTGGCTGTGGCGCGCTTGTATGACGCGGCCTTAAGGAAGCAAGCGCAATGAAAATAAAAAATTGGCTTGTGCGCACATCTCCTTTGCTTTGTACCAGTTTATTGTTGGCCGGCTGCCAAATGTTTAGCCCCGATCGTGAAGTGGGTAAAACATTGGCGGACTTGCCGACAGCAACTATGCCGGACGCAAAAAATACCGTTGCCGTTATAGATAACAAAAAAATAGAAGCCAGCTATCAAAAAGCTTTATCGGCTGCAGAAGATCCGATTCTGCGCCAACAAATTCTTGCGCGCATTGCAGACTTTGAAATGGCTCGCAGCGAACAAGCGCAATTAAACGCTAATGATTCGGGCCACTATTTTGATAAACCTATTGCGCTCTATCGCGAATTAATTGCCCTGCAAGAAAAATCCGGCCAACCGGTAAAAGGTGTTGAGCTTGATCAGTTGCGCTATAAATTAGCCAAAGCACTATCTATGGATAGCCGTGGCGACGAAGCCGCAAGTGCACTTGATCAATTGGCGAAAACTGCCCCAGCGTCTACCTATATGGGCGAAACGCAATTCCGCCGCGCTGAAAAAGCATTTGCAGATGGCGATTATTTAGCGGCAGAAAAACATTACAAAAGCGTGGCGGAAGATAAATCCAATCCTCTGCAACAAAATGCACTTTATATGCAAGGTTGGGCGGAGTTCAAACGTGCCGACTATGATTTGGCCTTACAATCTTTTGCTAAGGTCGCCGATCAGCTGCTGACCCTGGCGAAGAAACCGGAGGATGTTTCCCAAGCGGTTGAGCAATTAAGCGGTGCGCAAAAAAATATGATGGAAGATACTTTCCACGTAATGAGTCTCTCATTTTCGTATTTGGAAGGTGCGCAATCTATTATAGATTTGCAAAAGGAAATGGGTGATCGCGTATACGAACATTTGCTTTACGAAAATTTGGGGCAATTGTATTTAGAGAAAAAGCGTTACAGCGACAGTGCAGAAACTTACAAGAGTTTTGTAGAGCACAATCCACTCAGCAATTTTGCGCCAGAATTTTCAATCAAAATGATCAGCGTATATGAGCAGGGCAACTTCCCCAGTTTGATTTTGCCAGCCAAGCAAGAATATGTTCAGCGCTACGGCATTAGCAGCACTTATTGGACGCAGCGCAACGGCGTAATTGGTGTTAACGCATTAAATTATTTACACAAATCGCTGCAAGAGCTTGCCGAGTATGAACACGCGCAAGCCCAGGAGCTTTCGGGTACTAATAAGTCTGAAGCAAAAGTGGCCTTCGGCCGCGCGGCAACCTGGTACCGCGAATTTGTTGCGACTTTCCCTAAAGATCCCAAAAATCCTGAAATGACATTCTTGCTCGCTGAGTCCTTGAGTGAGTCGGGCGATTATCCTCAGGCGATCAGTGCTTACGAACAAGTAGCTTATCAATATCAGGACAAGGCTCACGGTGCTGACGCAGGTTATTCAATTGTGTTGCTGTCAAATGAAATGGCTACTGGCCAAGCGTTGGCAGAGACGCAAAAAGCTGCCTGGCAAGAGCGCAAAACTAATTACGCGCTACGTTTCGCGCAGGGTTATCCCGCTGATCCGCGTGCCGCTGCAGTTTTAACCCAGGCCGCGCAAGAATTGCTCGCGCAGAAACGTTACGCCGAAGCCGCAACAGTTGCTGAAGAAATTATTAATTTAAAACCGCCAGCAGAAGCTAAATTGCAATTCACTGCATGGTTGGTGTTAGGTCACGCCAGTTTTGATGATAAAAATTATGCAGGTGCAGAAAAAGCTTATTGGCAGGTTTTGAATTTGCTGCCTGCAAATGCACAAACCCCCGGTGCTCCCACTGCGCAACAAATGCGTGAACGAATTGCTGCGAGCATTTACCAGCAAGCGCAAGCTGATTTAGTGTTGAGCCAAAAAGACGAGGCTATTAAAAAGCTGTTACGTATTTCTGATGTTGCACCAGATACCGACATCGCCATTAAAGGTCGTTATGACGCCGGTGTTTATTTAATAGAACAGCAAAAATGGAGTGAGGCGGAACAGGTTTATTTAAGCTTCCGTCAACAATATCCCAAGCACGAACTCACAGCATCTATTCCCGCCAAAATGGTTTTGATTTATCAAAACCAAAGCAAGTGGGCCTTGGCCGCGAATGAATTAAGCATTATGGAACGCAGCAGTAATGATCCCAATGTGAAGCGCCAGTCGCTCGCCATGGGTGCTGAGCTTTACGAAAAATCTGGCAACAAGCCAATGGCTATCGAGCAATATCAGCGTTACGCCAACGAATATCCGCGTCCGGTTGCGGAGGCCATGGAGGCAGAATTTCATTTGGCGAAACTTTACGGTGAATTGCAGGATACAAAAAAACGCCAGTATTGGTTGCAGCGCATGATTGATGCAAATGCATCTGCTGGCGCGCAAGAAAGTGATCGTACTAAATATCTGGCGGCATCAGCTGCGAATGAAATGGCTGATGCTCCCTATAAAGATTTTGCCAGCACGCCACTCACCTTGCCGTTAAAACAAAGTTTGCAGCGTAAACGTGCAGCATTGGATAAGGCACTCAAAGCACAAGAAGCCGTCCTTGCTTACGGCGTGGCTGAGTTTACGACGCAGGCCAGTTACCGTATTGGTGATATTTATGCGCAATTAAGTCGCGATCTCATGAAATCAGAGCGCCCAACAAATCTGGATGCAGCTGCTTTAGAGCAATATGATTTGTTGTTGGAAGAACAAGCCTTCCCCTTTGAAGAAAAAGCCATTCAAATTCATCAGGCCAACGCCCAGCGTAGTACCAAAGGAATTTACGATCAGTGGGTGAAGCGCAGTTTTGAAGAATTGGCAAAACTTTTACCGGCTCGTTATAAAAAGCCCGAATCAATTTTGGAGGTGAGCAATGAAATTCAATAAACCATTGCTTGCTTTTATTTCGCTGCTTGCATTTTTGAGCAGCTGTAGCTCTAACCCTGAAAAATCAGCTGATACTAAATCTGCAGAAAAACCAGCCTTAACGGAAACTGTTAAAGCTGAAGGCGATGCAGATAAGGGCGCGCCTGCTCCAGCAAAAGTGGCAATTTCGTCTGCTGTATTACCTGTGGGTCCGGCAACGCCAAATCCTTATTTGCAGAACCCACAAAAGTTTAGCGAGCAAGTAGAGATAAATTTCCATGATGCAGTCGCGTCCATACAACAAAAAAATTGGGATCACGCTGAGGCTGTATTAAAGCAGCTGGCCGAGAAAAATCCCAAACTGTCCGGCGTATATTTAAATCTGGGGATTGTGTATCGCAATAAAGGCGATTCCGAAAAAGCTGCAGCGGAATTTAATCGCGCAATTAACGCGAATATGAAAAATGTGGATGCCTACAATCAATTGGCGGTATTGAAGCGTGAGGCTGGCGATTTCGCAGCTGCTGAAAGTCTCTACCAAAAGGCGCTGACAATTTGGCCTTTTTATCCTGAAGGCCATAAAAATCTTGCGATTTTATATGATCTTTATTTAGGTAAACCCGAGCTGGCATTGCCACATTATCAAGCCTACCAACAATTACTTCCTGCACCTGATAAACAGGTTGATAGTTGGGTGGCAGATTTACAGCGTCGTTTGAATGGCGGCAAAGCGCCTGAAAAGGCGGAGGTAAAATAAATGCGTTCCTATCGCAAATCTATGGCTAAAATCTTTACAGTGTTTTTAAGCCTGGTTGCAGCTACAGCAATTGCTCAGGATTCTGCAGCGCCCAAAAAAAAAGTGAGCGAGGCAGAGGTGAAGCAGGATGCAAATACTGCAATCCAGAAGACTGATTTAAAAGCGGATGCTGCAACTGTAAAAACAAATACTGCAACAGGCCAGCCTGCAAAAAAAATGGTGCAAGACGCCACGATTAATTTGCAAACAACAATTACTGGAAATCAGGAGCAGCCGCGTGTGCTTTATATTTTGCCGTGGCAATCACCGCAAACCGCAGATGTTGATTTTGAACCGCTCGATAATCAACAGAAAGCAGTTTTCGGTCATGTGGAGCGCGAGGAACTGCGGCGCGAATTGGAGTCCGCAGGCGAATTGCAATAATTATTCTTAACCAACTTATTTTGTTTCAATACATTTTTATTTAGGCGCAGGGGAAAAACTATGAATATGGCAACGGTTATTCGTTTCTTTCAAGACGGAGGCATTTTTATGTTTCCAATTGGATTGATTCTTATCGTAGGTACGGCAATCGTAATCGAAAGATTCATTTTTTTAAGTAATGCAAAAAAAATGAATCGCGATGCGTTCGATCGAATTTTAGCAATGTTGCAAAAAAAGGATTACCAGGGCGCGCTTAATGTCGGTAAATCTTCTGAAGCACCTGTTGCCAAAATTATCAGCGCAGGTTTGCAGCGTATGGCGCAATCCAGTCGTCGTGAAGATATTGAATTAGCAATGGAAGAAGGTGTAATGGAAGCTGTGCCTCGCCTGGAGCGCCGCACAGGTTATTTAGCAACCTTGGCTAACGTTGCGACCCTGCTGGGCTTGTTGGGAACCATTGCGGGTTTGAGTGAGGCCTTCGGTGCAGTGTCTAATGCCGACCCGTCAGAAAAAGCAGCGCTCTTATCTGCGAGTATTGCAGTTGCCATGAATGCAACAGCCTTCGGTTTGTTTACCGCAATTCCTTTATTGTTAAGCCACTCCTTTATTCAAAGCCGTACTTTGGAAATTGTTGATAGTTTAGAAATGGCCGGCGTGAAATGTATGAACATTTTGACCCATGCGCAAGATTTGATGGCTAAACAACGTGCTGAAACAAACTCACCCAAATAATGATTGTGCTGAATTGAAGTTAGCATTTTTCAGTGAGTCATTGTCGGTTAGAGGTAAAACCAAATGCGCCGATTAGCTAAAAGAAATGGCGAACACGCAGATGTGGACGTTACAGCCTTTATCAACTTGGTTGTGGTGTTGGTGCCCGTTCTCTTGATGGGAATGGTGCTGTCGCACATCACAGTGCTGGATTTAAAATTGCCGGATATTCCCGCTGCCAGCACCGAGCAGCAAGAGCCGCCGCCTGCGCAGCTTGAGCTGATTATTCGTCCGGATTATTTTGATATTAATTATCCCGCCGGTATACGCTTGAAGCGTATCGAGAAAACCGCGAGTGGCAAATATGATTACGAAAACCTGACACTGTATTTACAAGAAATTAAACGTCAGCTGGGTGATAAAGGCATCCAGAAACGCGATATTTATTTGCTCTCGGAAAAAAATACGGATTACCAAACCTTGGTAACCGTGATGGATACGGTGCGCTCCTACCGTACCGTAGTTGCGACATCTGTTGTGAATGCAGAGCTTTTCCCCGAAGTATCTTTAGGTGATGCCCCACCGCCAGGCGAGCAGACACAAGCTGTTTCCAGTGATCAAGGAGCGCAGCCATGAAAAAATCCATGCGCGCAAAACGTATGGCAAAACATCGCCAGCGTTTAAATCTTGTACCCAAATTAAATTTGGTGCCTTTGATCGACTGTTTTACTTTATTGATATTTTTCTTATTGATTAATTACTCTGCTGATGTGGAAGTTCTACATTCAGATAAGTCCATTAAATTACCTGCATCTATTTCGGAGACCGCACCAGGTGAAACCATTGTTATCACCGTAAGCGCTACCGATATTATTGTTTCAGGCCGGAAGGTGGGCAGCATCAATGAAATGATGGCGAATACCGCGCCTAAATTTGAACCTCTGGAAACAGAACTTAAATTTTTAGCGAGCAAAGCTGCGCCTGTTACAGAAAAGGAAAAACTCGAAGGTCGCCCAATTACCATCTTGGGTGACAGAGCAATTCCTTATGAACAGCTGAAAAAAATAATGGCCACTTGTGTTGCGGCAGATTATCGCAATATTGCCTTAGCCGTTTCCCACAGGGATGCCAGCAACAAAGTTTTGGGCACGGGCGGCAACGCTGTGAACGGAGGTTGATATGACAACATACATTATATCAACCATGCAGTTGCCCTGGTCATTCGCGGATGATGACGCGCGCTTTAAAAAAATCCTGTTGGTTGCAATGGTGATTTTTCTTGTAGTTGCGATTCCGGTTACGATTACTAAATTGCCGGAATTAACGCGTAAGGAAAAAGCGGATTTACCTCCGCAATTGGCTCGCGTCATGTTGGAAAAGCAAGAGCTCCCTCCACCAAAACCTATTGAACCGCCAAAGGAAGAAAAAAAGCCGGAAGAAAAGAAACCTGTGGAAAAAGTTGCTGAAAAAAAACCAGTGACGACCAACACTACTAAACCGGTTGAGAATGCAAAAAATATTGATTCAAAAAGCGATGTAACCGCCAATGCAAAAGCGCAAGCCCAAGCGCAAATTTCCACTTTCAAAGATGATTTGATGGAAATGCGTGAAGCCTTGCAAACCAGCGCGGTAGAAACTGCAAGCGCAACCGTGAGCAATGGCGCGGGCCAGGCAACGCAAGTTGATCGCTCTATGATTAATAGCGGCCAAACCAAAGGCAGTGGCGGCATCAATGTGGGCGCTTATGCTAGCCACGATGTTGGTGGCGTTGCACTTTCCGGCCGTGAAACCACCAAAGTAAAAAGTGATTTGGCTAATGCAGGCAAAAAAGCTGCAGGCGCTACAGGCTCGGGTGGCGGTAATAGCGATGGTGCAGGCGGCGCGGCGCGTAGCGAAGAAGAAATGCGCAAAGTGATGGAGCAATACAAAAGTTCCATCTTTTCAATTTACAACCGCGCTTTACGCGATAACGCTGCGCTACAAGGAAAAGTTAAATTCAAAATGATTATCGATCCGTCAGGCCAAGTGGTGGAAGCAAGCATCGAGTTTAGCGAGTTAAAAGATGCAGCTTTAGAGGCAAAACTTTTAGCTAAGATGAAATCAATCGCTTTCCCTGCCGCAAATGTTGTGCGAACAACTTTCTATCAAACATTGGATTTTTTGCCGCAGTAGTTTGAAACGTTAAAGAATAAAAAAAGCGAACCGATTGGTTCGCTTTTTTTATTCTTGTTGATCGTGGTTAGAGCGAAAACACAGCCACACCCAACTCGGCCAGTAAATAATAAATAACGCTGCCTATAACAGTCATAGAAGATGCAAGGCTTTTTGATGAGTATGTAACCTTTAAAATATTGCCAATGGTGGCTCTTGCAGTGCTGCCAGTTGCTCGCGCAGTTCCAAAATATGTTGTGACCAATAGTGCTCAGTATTAAACCATGGGAAATAGCGTGGAAATGCTGGGTCACTCCAGCGGCGCGCAAGCCACGCGCTGTAGTGCATTATGCGCAAACTGCGCAGCGCTTCGATTAGTTGCAGCTCTGCCAAATCAAAATCGCAAAACTCCTGGTAGCCCTCCAACATTTCACTCAATTGCAATCGCTGATTATCGCGCTCGCCCGTGAGTAGCATCCAAAGATCTTGAACCGCGGGGCCGGTGCGTGCATCGTCAAAATCCACAAAATGCGGTAATCCATCACGCCACAATACATTGCCGGGATGACAATCGCCGTGCAAGCGAATGGGGTTATAGTTAATGCGATCAAAGAGTGCGTCACATTGAATAATAATGTCGGCACCAACGCGTTTGTAATTTTCTAATTGATTGGCAGGAATAAAATTGTTGTTGAGTAAAAATTCGTAAGAATCACGTGCAAAATTTTGTACTGTTATTGATGGGCGATATTGAAACGGTTGCGCTTGCCCCATGGCGTGAATACGTCCAAGGCAGCGCCCAATCATTAACAGTGAATCAAAATCATCAAGGTTCGGGGCATGACCGCCCTGGCGACGAAAGAGCGCAAAATCAAAACCTTTATAGTGGAGCAGCGTGTTGCCCGCTTCGTTAATTAAGGGCGCGACCACCGAAATTTCTAATTCCTGCAATGCTTGAGTGAAACTGTGTTCCTCTAAAATTTGTTCACGTGTCCAACGCTCCGGGCGATAAAATTTTGCAATCAAAGGGCTGCCACCTTCAATGCCAATTTGGTAGACGCGATTTTCGTAGGAATTGAGTGCAAGTATGCGCGCATCGGTGAAATAGCCATTTTCCTCAACTGCATCCATTACCAAGTCAGGGCTTAGTTTTTCATAGGGATGAGATTGAGGTGTGTGCGCTACAGGCGGCGCTTCGTGCTCGAATTTGTTACTCATAGGCAGTAAGCCATCCTAACTTGATGTACGAGATTTACTGGCCTTATCATCTCATATTGAATACAAGCATTAAATTTTAATTTTGTGAATCTAAAAATCTTTTATCCGTGTCTTAATTTATGACAGGCGAGTTTATCGGACCGAGGTGTTGAAGCCGCCTCGAATATAAAATCAGCACGACACATAGAAGGATTAGGATATGTTGCTAAATAAAAAATTAATTGTGTTTACTCTGGTTACCTATCTTGTCTCCTGGGCATGTTGGTTGCCTATCATCAACGCTCTTCCAGCAGATGTTTTTAAATCATCGGCCAATGTTTTGTTGTTGTTCCTGTTGGGTGCCTATGCCCCAAGCCTTGTGGGTATCACCTTGACTTATTTTTATGAGCGGGGCCAAGGCCTGAAAGCCTTATTCAAGCGAGCTTTTTCCGTGAGGGTAGGTGCGGCTCCATTCTTGGCTGCCATAGTGACAGGGCCAATTTTGTACACAGTGGCGACGATTTTTTACGTAGCATTTGGCGGTGATGTTGGTGCGGTTAATTACGGTTTGCTACCTTGGATTCCTGTCGTGTTTGTGGTGCCTGTTGTCTTTGGGCCCTTGGCTGAGGAATTTGGTTGGAGAGGTTTCGCGCTGCCCCAACTCGATCACAAAAATAAAGTAGTGGCTGCCAGTTTGATTGTGGGATTGATATGGGCACTGTGGCATGCGCCTTTGTTCTGGGCGGCAACAGGCACTGCAATTAGCGGCTTCCCTGTTGCAGCCAGTTCGATTGCGCTTTTCTTTGGAATGGTAATTGGTGCGAGCTTTCTTCATACCTGGTTGTTTAACCGTGCTAATGGCAGCGTATTTATCGCAATCATGTTGCACTTGAGTATGAATGCTTGTGGGACTATCACCAACATGTTATTTCCTGAGATGAGCCTGGAACAAAAGTTTGATTTGTACGAATATTTTGTTCTGGCGATTTGGTTGTTGGTGGTGGCAGTGGGTCTGTTGAAATTAAAATCCAGGAACAATGTACTTAAATCTGCTGCGATTTAATGAGTGTGTAGCAATAAAAAAAGGGCGCTTGTTTGCGCCCTTTTTTTATTGCTAAATATTTTTACACAATTATTTATTGCTTAACACAATCAACAAAGTAACCGCGCTTGCCATCCACTTCACGTTTCACCAAGCCGTGAACATCAGTTTCAAAGCCCGGGAATTTTTCGTTGAAGTCACGCGCAAAACGCAAATAATCCACAATGGTTTTATTGAAGCGTTCGCCAGGAATTAACAACGGAATTCCTGGTGGATAAGGCGTTAACAAAATTGATGTGATACGACCTTCCAATTCATCAATCGGTACACGTTCAATTTCGCGGTGCGCCATTTTTGCAAATGCATCAGAAGGTTTCATTGCTGGCTGCATATCGCTCAAATACATTTCAGTCGTCAAGCGCGCAACATCATAAGCTTTGTAGAAATCATGGATTTGCTGGCAAAGATCGCGCAAGCCCATTTGCTCATAACGCGGATTTGCTTGCGCAAATTCCGGCATGATTCGCCACATGGGTTGGTTTTTATCGTAATCATCTTTGAATTGTTGTAGCGCGGCTACCAACGTATTCCAGCGACCTTTGGTAATGCCGATGGTGAACATAATGAAGAATGAATAAAGACCGCACTTCTCGATAATTACGCCATTCTCTGCCAAATATTTGGTAACTATAGATGCGGGAATGCCCGTCTCGCTGAAATCACCGTTTACAGATAAACCTGGATTAACGATGGTCGCTTTAATTGGATCGAGCATATTGAAGCCCGGCGCCAATTTTCCGAAGCCGTGCCAGTTGTCTTCGCTGCGCAATACCCAATCTTCGCGCTCGCCAATACCTTCCTCAGCAAACTCTTCCGGCCCCCATACCTGGAACCACCAATCCTGGCCCCATTCTGTATCCACTTTTTTCATGGCGCGGCGGAAATCGAGCGCTTCGAAAATAGATTCTTCAACGAGTGAATGACCACCGGGCGCCTCCATCATGGCTGCTGCGATATCGCACGATGCAATGATCGAGTATTGCGGTGATGTAGAGGTGTGCATCAAATAAGCTTCGTTAAACGCATCCTGATCGAGTTTTACTTTTTCAGATTCACGCACCAGCACTTGCGATGCTTGGGATAAACCAGCGAGCAATTTATGCGTGGATTGGGTTGAGAAAATCATCGACTCTTTTGCGCGTGGACGATCTTTGCCAATCGCGTGCATGTTTTTGTAGAAGTCGTGGAAGGTGGCATGCGGCAGCCAGGCTTCGTCGAAATGTAGGGTATCAATTTTTCCATCCAACATATTTTTCAGCGTTTCTACGTTGTAGAGCACACCGTCATAAGTGGATTGGGTAATCGTTAAAATGCGTGGTTTTTTATTGGCTGCAGCGCGTGCAAATGGGTTTGCTTCGATTTTGCGGGCAATGCTTTCCGGTGTGAATTCTTCCAGCGGAATAGGGCCGATAATACCGAGGTGGTTACGCGTCGGCATCAGGAATACCGGGATCGCGCCACACATAATAATCGAATGCAGAATTGATTTATGGCAGTTACGGTCAACCACAACAATATCGCCCGGTGCTACGGTTGAGTGCCACACCATCTTGTTGGAGGTAGACGTACCGTTGGTCACGAAATAGCAGTGGTCAGCGTTAAAAATGCGCGCGGCATTGCGCTCAGACGCAGCGATAGGGCCAGTATGGTCGAGTAACTGGCCAAGTTCTTCTACCGCGTTACACACGTCGGCACGCAGCATGTTTTCACCAAAGAATTGGTGGAACATTTGTCCGATAGGTGATTTCAAAAAGGCCACGCCGCCAGAGTGACCAGGGCAGTGCCATGAATAGGAACCGTCATTAGCGTAGTGAACGAGCGCGCGGAAAAATGGTGGTGCAAGGCCATCAAGATAAGACTTTGCTTCACGAATAATATGGCGCGCTACGAACTCGGGAGTATCTTCAAACATGTGAATGAAGCCGTGCAGCTCACGCAGGATATCGTTGGGGATATGGCGCGATGTGCGGGTTTCGCCGTAAAGATAAATGGGGATATCCGCGTTTTTGTAACGAATCTCTTCCACAAAGGCGCGCAGGGATTTCAACGCCTGATCGGTTTCCTCTTGAGAACCCTCGCCAAACTCTTCATCGTCAATCGACAAAATAAACGCCGAGGCGCGCGATTGCTGCTGCGCAAACTGCGATAAATCGCCGTAGCTGGTTACGCCCAGCACCTCCATACCTTCTTTCTCCATGGCATCCGCAAGCGCGCGGATGCCAAGGCCAGAGGTGTTTTCGGAGCGGAAATCTTCGTCGATGATGACAATAGGAAAGCGAAACTTCATGGAAACCTCCAAATAGAGCAGGTGCCAAAACGGCAAGTGCGAGTAAAGACGCCTGGGCAAGGTTGAGGCCACCGCTTGCGCGCCGAAAAGCTGGATGCGGATTTTCGCAGAAATAAATGGCTCGTGGGGAAAAAATACGCCCTAAAAGCCTCTTGGGGAGCATAAATCTTTCTTCTGCTAGCTATTCCGCCTGTTTTAGTCGTCTGGTGTGGTTCTACCATACTTTTGTTAAGACTTACCCCGGGCTACTTAATTCCTTGCTTTTTTGACGGCCCAAGCTTTGATTAATACTTTTAAGTGGCGGGCATTCGCTGTGTATGTGTTACGTATCCGGCCTACATAGTCCTCGCTAAGGCCCAGACCTGCACATCTTTCGCGCCTGCCCTTATCAATAACTCGCTAAGCTCCCTCACTGTTGCCGTAGTCGTTACCACGTCGTCCATAAGTACTACGTGCTTGTCTTTGATGTTCGAAAGATATTTGCTGTTGATGGCGAAGGTTTTGCGTAAATTTTTTTGGCGCTCAATACGAGACAATCCTTTTTGTGGAGGTGTTTTGTGTGTGCGTTGGACAATCTTGGTCGCCATTGGAATAGCTAATTCATCCGCAACATATTGCGCCAAAATTTCTGCCTGGTTGAATCCCCTCTGCCAGCGCCGCATCCAATGTAACGGCACTGGAATAATCAAATCGGGCGTCTGCCAATCCACTTGGTCTTGTGCGTAGTGTTTTAAATAATCCGCCAACATTTTTCCGAGTAATTTTCCGCAAGTCAGGTTGTGCCGATATTTAAATTTATGAATTAGATGGTCGATGGGGTGCTGGTAAGAAAAGGGCAAAAAGCTGCGGCTAAATGCGGGCGGGTGATGCAAACAGCTGCCGCAAAAATTACTGAGGCTCTCAATGCGCAAACCGCATTGGCAACACAAAAGCTGGCCGTAGGTGTGCGGCAAATCGTGCTGGCAATTTGCGCAAAGCAGTTCACCGCTTAAACTGCAAGCGCAGAGCAAGCATTGGCTGGGGAAGAGTTTTGCGGTGAATTTTGTCAGGCCATTGAATGTAAAACGCCTGCCGGATTTCAATAAAGAAGCACTAAATTTGTGCATTGCCCAAGTTCCTTTTGGATTTTTGCTAAAGATAAATAGTCTGCTGGATGATTTCCAGGCGACAGTCTAGCAATTTTTAGGGAATATCCAATATAGCGTTGAATTTATAACGGCTTCTTCTAGGCTTAGGGTAATTCTGTCGGGCTAAGGTGCTTTGTTGTGGATGTTGTAAAGAGCGATTACGCTAGCTATAAAAGTGCGGTTTCTGCACTGCTGAATAATCCCGAAAATCTTCCCCGTTTACCTGGTATTACGCAAGATATTCGCCAGGCGTTAGTTCGCTCAGACAGTTCTGCCAGTTCCCTAAGCAAACTTATCGAGCGTGATACCGAACTGAGCCAGCTTCTCCTTCGCTATGCCGCCAGCGTGATGATGCACAACCACATGCCGCCGCAATCGGTATTTGATGTAGTGCGAATTTTGGGTATGGCGCAGGTCGAGCGCATCACTATGCTCCACGCCGTTAAAGCCCTGTTTAGCGGGCATACCCAAGCCTATACCCGTATATTTGCCGCCTCTTGGGATCGTTTGATCAACAAGGCGAGTATGAGTGCGCTTATCGCCAAAAAAATAGGCCGGGTTGCGCCGGATTATGCTCTTCTGGGAAGTTTATTGAGTGAAGTGGGTACCCTTGCGGTGCTGTCCGTATTTAAATCGGGTGATCTGCCGGTGCCAGATCGGGAAACCTATGTCACCTTGTGCCGCGAGTTCGCCAAAAGCTTGGGAATAGCGCTCTTGCAGGATTGGAAAATGGATGAGGAGTACATCCAGCTTGTGCGTCAGGTGGGCAACTGGCAAGCGGCTGAGAATGAGTCTTTCGGTTTGATTGATGTAATCAACCTCGGCCTTTACCATTCATTAAAGGCCCGAATGACAGCAAATCGTTTACCTCCCATCACTCATTTGTGTGCCTATCAAAAACTATCCGACAAACACAACGCTGTTACCGACACCAATGAACTGGAGTTGGTAGTAGTTAATCGTGACGATATTCGCGCAATTGCAGATAGTCTCTATTAAGGTCTGTTAACCTAAAATCCACTTTTGGGTTGACAGCGAAATCCTTACCGTTAATATGGCTTTATTGGTCTATTAACGGAATCCCCGCTATGAATGCTTTCACCAAACCCCTTATTCGCCACGACTGGTCCCGCGCTGAAATCCAGGCATTGTTTGATTTGCCCTTTAGCGATTTGATGTTCCAGGCGCAAAGTGTTCACCGGATGCATTTCAATCCCAATGAAGTTCAGGTCAGCACACTTTGCTCCATTAAAACCGGTGCCTGCCCGGAGGACTGCGCCTACTGTCCGCAATCTGCCCGTTACGACACCGGTCTTGAGCGCGAAAAGCTTATGGCGGTAGAGAAAGTTATCGAAGAAGCTAAAGCCGCAAAAGCCAGCGGTGCAACCCGTTTTTGCATGGGCGCTGCTTGGCGCTCACCCAAGAATCGCGATATGCCTTACGTCACCACTATGGTTCAGGGTGTGAAATCCCTCGGTTTGGAAACCTGCATGACTTTGGGGATGTTGGATGAAGAGCAGGCGCAAACCCTGGCTGATGCTGGCCTCGATTACTACAACCACAACCTCGATACCTCGCCTGAATACTACGGTGAAATTATCACTACCCGCACTTATCAGGATCGTTTAACCACACTGGCAAACGTGCGCAAAGCGGGCATGAAAGTGTGCTGCGGCGGCATCGTGGGAATGGGTGAAGAAGTCACAGATCGCGCGGGTTTATTGCAGCAATTAGTCAATATGCCCGAGCACCCCGAATCAGTGCCCATCAATATGTTGGTAAAAGTAGAAGGCACCCCGCTTGAGGGTGAAGCAGATTTAGATCCATTCGATTTTATTCGCACCATCGCTGTAGCCCGCATTTTAATGCCGCAATCACATGTGCGTTTGTCGGCAGGTCGCGAGCAAATGAATGAGCAAACCCAGGCCATGGCATTTCTGGCGGGCGCGAATTCTATTTTCTACGGCGAAAAATTATTGACCACGCCAAACCCCGAAGCCAACAAAGATATGCAGTTGTTTAAGCGTTTGGGTATCAAGCCCGAAGCCTACGAAGTACATGAAGATGAAAGCGAACAAGAGGCGGTGATTGTTAACAAGTTGCAAGAAGCAAAGTTAGATTCTTTGTTTTATAACGCGGCGAATTAATCGGCCGCCGTTAGGCGAGAAGGTGGATCCTTCAATATTCAGTTTAGGTTAAGAGCTGCAACACTAAGGTGCCGACTTAGCTAAATAATTGATTGAAGACTAAGGATTGCCCATGAAGAAAATTCTCGCTGCAGTGTTGTTCTCGCTGTGTTCCCAAATTGTATTAGCCGATGGTTACGCCGGCATAGGCATTGGTTTAGTTGAACCTTGCCGCACCAAATATCAACCCAGTTTTAGTGGTGGCGATTGCATCTCGCCGAATCTGGATGTCCATGGTTTTTTCGGCCGTGAAATAAATCCTTATTTTGCAATTGAAGGCAGTATAGATGCCGCCTTTAGCGCAGGCAGTGCGTTTGATTTTATTGTTGATGCGGATAATGAAGATAATTTTTTCTTCGATTCCGACTACACCTCTAATCGCTGGGCGATGGCCAATTTTGGTGTGCATGCATTTGGTTTTTTACCGCTTTCAAGTTCAGTGCGGTTATTTGGCGGGCCGAGTTTGGCGGTGTCCATTGTCAATTTTGATTACGATGTTAAATATTTCGGTAACGGCGATTCCGATGCACATTCCTCCACCGAATTTGGATTGAATTACGGTTGGGCTGCGGGAATAGATTTTGGCAGAACGCAAAGTTCCTTTATGCGGTTACAGTGGCAAAACTGGCGCTCATTGGATGCAGATATAGGCACTGGCAGTGAATTTAATAGTAATGCGCTCACTTTTAATTGGGTGGGGTATTTTTAAAGTGATAGTGAATTATAGTGACCAGCGAATCCTCTCTCGACAACATACTTTCTTCGGCGCTCGCTGAGCGTCGTGCGGCAAAGCTCTATCGCAGTCGTCGTGTTTTACAATCGCCACAAATTCCCAATGTAGTTGTCGATGGTAAAAAATACACCGCATTTTGCAGTAACGATTACCTAGGCTTAGCCAATCATCCCGCTGTTATTTCTGCTTTCCAAAATGCTGCCAACCAATTTGGTGTTGGCAGCGGTGCATCGCATTTAGTGGCTGGTCACTCCAGCGAACATCACGCACTTGAAGAAGAGTTGGCCGCATTTACAGGCCGCGAGCGCGCATTATTATTTTCCACCGGTTACATGGCCAACATGGGGGCAATTACCGCGCTGGTTGGCCAAGGCGATGCGATTTTTGAAGACCGTTTAAATCACGCAAGTTTGTTAGATGCAGGATTATCAAGCGGCGCTCGTTTCCAGCGTTTTTTGCACAATGATTTAGGCAATCTGCAAACACGTTTAGATAAAACTGAAGCCAATCGAAAACTTATTGTCGTAGATGGTGTGTTCAGCATGGATGGTGATTGCGCACCTTTGACTGAGCTCGCTGAGCTCGCGCAAAAAAATAATGCATGGTTAATGGTAGATGATGCCCACGGTTTTGGGTGCCTTGGGAAAAATGGTGGCGGCAGTGCAGAATATTTTGGTTTAACACAAAACCAGTTGCCAATCTTAATGGGCACGCTAGGTAAAGCCTTTGGTACATTCGGCGCATTTATCGCCGGTAGCGAAACCTTAATCGAAACTCTGATTCAATTTTCTCGCTCGTATATTTACACAACGGCTATGCCGCCAGCTGTTGCAGCGGCAACGCGCGCAAGTTTGCGTTTATTGCAAGCAGAGCATTGGCGGCGCGAACATTTGCAACAATTGATTTCACATTTTCGTGCAGGTGCGCAGCAATTGGGTTTGCAATTGCTGGATTCTTTTTCGCCGATTCAGCCCATTATTATTGGCGATGAAGCTCGCACATTGGAGATTGCAGCGAAGCTTGCGGAGCGCGGTATTTTAATTATCGCCATTCGTCCACCTACAGTTGCTGCAGGCAGTTCGCGTTTGCGCGTTACTTTTTCTGCTGAACATTCAATTGAACAGGTAGATCAGTTGTTATCAGCATTAAGTGATATTCTGGGTAAGCTAGCCCATGAGTGAAAATAATTACTTGCTTGCAACACAGTATTATCCCTGCAAACAACAAATACAGTTAGACGATATTGTGTTGTTGCACGGTTGGGGTAGTAACAGCCAATCCTGGCAGCCGCTAATTCCTGCGTTACAAAATATTGCCAATATCATCACTATTGATTTGCCGGGCTTTGGCGCTAGTCCTGAAGTTCCAGAGTTTACTGTAGATGTTGTCGTTGATTTAATTGCGGCGCAATTGCCAAAGAAATGTGTTCTCATTGGTTGGTCTTTGGGTGGCATGCTTGCAGTGCAAATTGCAGCGCGTTATCCGCAACGTGTTTCGCGTCTTATCACGCTTACCGCCAATGCAAAATTTGTGGCGAGCCGTGATTATGAAACGGCAATGCCCTTGGCGGTGAACCGTCAATTCAATAAAGGATTCGCCGCTGACCCGCACGCAACTTTGAAGTTATTTGCGGGTTTAACCGTGCAGGGTGATATCAATGAGCGTTCGTTGCTAAAGCAAATTCGTACGCTGCCGGTTGCGGAGAATATAAATGCAAATTGGCTGCAAGCCTTGGAGTTGTTGACGCGCTCGGATAATCGCGAGGCATTTGCTAATTTGGTTCAGCCGGGGCTACACCTTCTTGCTGAAAAAGATTCGCTTGTCCCTGTGGCTGCTGTGAAATCATTAAGTGAATTGAATGCTCGACAACAAGTGCAATCTATATCCGGTGCTTCCCATGCATTGCATTGGAGTCAGCCAGATTTGGTAGCAGAGCATATTAAGAATTTTTTGCTTCCACCTTTGCTGGATAAAAAACAAGTTGCTCATTCCTTTAGTCGTGCAGCGGTTACCTATGATTCGGTTGCGGGATTGCAACGCACAGTGGGTGATTCGCTGCTTAAAAAAATTAACCAAAATTCACAGGCTGAAGTGGTTATAGATTTAGGTTGTGGTACTGGGTATTTTACTCCGCAGTTACAATCGCAATTTCCCCAAGCTTTGATTGTGGGTGTAGATCTGGCGGAAGGTATGTTGCATTTTGCGCGCGAGCAACATGACGGCCAAAAAAATTGGTTATGCTCAGACGCGGAGAAGTTGCCTTTCGCTGATCAATCGGTGGATCTTATTTATTCCAACTTTGCCTTGCAGTGGTGCTCTAATTTGCTGCGTTTATTTGCAGAGCTGAAGCGCATATTAAAACCGGGTGGCGAGCTGATTTTCACAACGCTTGGTCCTGCTACTTTGCACGAATTAAAATCTGCCTGGCAACAAGTGGATGACCGCATTCATGTAAACCAATTTCACGAGCGGGATGAGTTGCTAAAAGATTTACAGCAACAAGGCTTTGCTCAAGTTGAATTTGAGCACAATCCTGCGGTTATGGAATTTGAAAGCCTGTCAGATTTAACTCGCAGCTTAAAAGCTCTGGGTGCACAAAATGTAAACCGTGGTCGCGCCACAGGTTTGACGGGGCGCAAGACAGTTCAGGCTTTTAAGCAGGCTTACGAAAATTTCCGCCGCAATAATCTATTGCCGGCAACTTACGATGTGTTTTACGTAAAAGCGAAAAAACTATGACCTTAGAAGCTGCGACCTCAAAAGCAATGCCCAAGAAAGCATTTTTTATAACAGGTACAGATACCAATGTTGGCAAAACCTTAATTGCAGCAGGCTTGTTGGTTGCTGCAAAAAATAATGGTTTAACCACTGCTGCCTTAAAACCGGTTGCGGCGGGCTGCGAAAAAACCGATGCAGGTTTGCGCAATTCAGATGCTCTCTTGTTACAGTCAGTTATCACTCAAAAGCTGGATTACGATCAAATTAATCCCTATGCGTTGGAATCAGCCATTGCGCCACACATTGCAGCGCAGCAAGAAAAACGTAGTTTGTCGGCAGATCGGCTATCCGGTTTTTGCCGTGGTGTTTTGTCATCAGCTAATTTTATTTTGGTAGAAGGTGCTGGCGGCTGGCGTGTGCCATTAAATGCGCGCGAAACCTTGGCTGAATTGGCAAAAAATTTAGACTTGCCGGTAATTCTTGTGGTGGGTGTGCGCTTGGGCTGTATCAATCACGCGCTTTTGACCTTTGAGGCAATTGTGCGCGATGGTGTTGCCGTTGCAGGTTGGGTTGCCAATTGTGTGGATGCAGATATACCGGTACTGCAAGAAAATATTGACAGCTTGCGCACACGCTTACCTGTTCCCTGTTTGGGGGTTGTACCTTTTTTGGTGGATACATCACCTGATAAAGTGGCTAGCTATTTTGATAAAGCTGTTATCGATCATTTAATGCAGTAATGCCATGAAATATTTTTTCCGTATTTTTCTGCTGCTGAGTTTTTTCCTGTCGAGTTTTTTGTTGACCGGTTGCGCCAGTATGCCGCCTACAAAAAATATTCCAGCTGCAAATACCAAGCATACAATTTATTTTATTTATCGCGGTTGGCACACGAGCATTTTGCTCGATGCAAAATTACTTGCGGTGCAAAACCCGCATTTGGCAGTCGATCTCAAAGGACAAAAATACGCGCGTATAGGTTGGGGCGATGGCGACTATTTCACTGGCAAAAGTAAATCGACCGCCACTGCCGCCAAGGCTTTGATAGCATCGGGTTATTCTGCAGTACAATTGTTAGCCTACGATTACGAACCTTTTTCTGAAATTCCGGCAGATACCCGAGTGTCTTTGGCGGTGACTGATGAGGGGATGAAAAAGCTGGTTGCCTATCTGGGCGATTCGATTGCGGTTGATCAGCAGGGTAAGCCGGTTCGCTTACCTGCGTTTGGTGATGCCATGGGTTCATTTTTCCAGTCTAAAGATCACTACAGCTTGTTCAGTAATTGCAATACCTGGAGCGGTAATGCCCTGCGTTCGGCGGGCCTGCCGGTGGCTAATCGCCTAACCGCTCAAGGGGTGTTTGAGCAAGCCAGGTTTATTTCCCAATGGCAGTCTGAGCAGGGCTTGTTCAAAAAGCGCGATTAAATCCCTGCTGGTTATATTCTTTTTATTCTTAATCCAAAGTTGTCTTAAAATCTCCCACAAAACGGCAAGCTTCGCCTGTTTTTTAATCGTTCTTGTGCGTAAAATTAGGGTGTTAGAAGTCTTTCTACCATTTTTGCGAGGGCAAAGTAATGGACGTAGGTTCAGCAGTAAGCGGTTCAGCGGTAACCCAGGGTCTGATTGGTATGCAGCGCAGCCAGGCTGAGATTTCCAAATCAGCGCAGCAAATCGTTAAAGCAGGCACCACTGAGCGCGATAACCCGGCCCAAAACGATGTGGCTGAGTCGTTGGTAAATATTAAGGCGCAAACCCAGGTATTTGACGCATCTGCCAAAATCGTGAAAGCGGCGGATGAAACCATAGGCACTTTGCTTAACGCTAAAGCCTAAGCTCGAGCGATTAAGAGGCGGGAGATTCCAGTGATTAATTCAATTTCATCGAGTGCTAGCACCGTTGCGCCTTATGCGCCTATCGGTCGGCAGCCCGTTGGATTGGAATCCACCGAGCTTAAAAGTTCAAGTTTGAAGGCGCTCGAACAATCTGCTGAAACGGCTCCGGGTCAAAATCGCCGTGGTCCGGAGTACAGCCCTAATCAAGATGCAGAGCGCGACCGCGTTGCAAATCCTCAACAGAAATCTGCTGCCCAGCAAGAGCAGCAACAAAAGGAACAGCGCCAGATTAGCGAGCTAGCCACACGTGACCGTGAGGTGCGTGCTCACGAGCAAGCGCATGCCTCTATAGGCGGACAATATGCAGGCTCCCCAACCTATTCTTTTGAGCGTGGCCCAAATGGCGTTAACTATGCCGTAGGCGGTGAAGTTGCTATAGATACCTCACCAGTTCCCAATGATCCAGAAGCAACCTTGCGCAAGGCACAAATAATTCGCGCTGCGGCTAGCGCCCCGGCCGAGCCTTCACCGCAAGATCGCCGGGTTGCGGCGCAAGCGGCCAGTTTGGAGAATGAAGCACGAGCTCAAATTGCCGCAGAAAGTGCGTCTGAAGTTCAGCAAATCCAACAATCTTCAGAAAGCGAAACCAGTGCACGCAAGGAAGAGGCTAAAAAGCAAGCCGCTGAAGAGGACGAGTTGCGTAAAGAAATTCGTAGGGAAGAAGAGCGCCAGCGCGTTGAGCTGGACCGCAGCAATCAGGAGCGTGCCGCCATTTTGGCTAGAACAGCACAAACTACCTTTGATATTAGCCGTCGCCTTGTTGAAATCGGTGCAGTAAAAAGCACGCCTAGCGTCGGAAACTTCTTTAACGACAGCGTTTGATAAGCCCCTGTCACGCTCGTGTCATCAACAGCAAATAATATCTTCCCTCATAAACTAAGTGATTGAGCTGTAAAGTTTTACTTGACCGCATAGGGGTAGATCCCTATACTGCGCGACCTCGGTTAGGCGTAAGCAAAACCGAGTTACGGACGCGGGGTGGAGCAGCTTGGTAGCTCGTCGGGCTCATAACCCGAAGGTCGTAGGTTCAAATCCTGCCCCCGCAACCAAATTTAAATTTATAGTCTGCTTGTTCTAACTAAGCGACTGTAAATAAAGTGTGAGATTCCATTTGAGTTTCCACTAACAGATCTACTGAGTCGGCCAACGTAGTCGCTCAGCTACAAAAAGCCCCTTTATGGGGTTTTTTTGTATGTGTCGTTTGTGCAGTTGTTGCCCTCGACGTGTTGCTCCTCTTGGCTGTTGGCTAAGTGATTTGCAACCACACAGCAGTATCGTTCGAATGGGCCTCGTGCCCATTTTTGTTTTCTGGACGTTTGTTTTTATCAGCGTTTTTATCCCGTTAGGGAAGGTTTTAAGGCATGGCATCAAAGCAAGAAATTTTGCACAGCATGATTGAACCCATTGTGGTTTCTTTAGGTTGTGAACTTTGGGGTTTGGAATATTTAACCCAAGGCCGTTACACAACATTGCGTCTTTTTATTGATGCACCCGCCGGTGTGTCTTTGGAAGATTGTGAAAAAGTCAGTCGCCAGGTGAGTTCGGTAATGGATGTTGAAGATCCTATCGATGGTGAATACACCTTGGAAGTTTCTTCACCCGGTTTGGATCGTCCTTTATATATACCAGCGCACTATGCGCGCTATGTGGGCGAAACCGTAAACGTGCGCTTGCGTATGGCGCGTGATGGCCGCCGCCGTTTTAAAGGCGAAATTGTAAAAGTTGACGGCGACGATGTGGTCATTACAGTTGAAGGCAAAGAAATTTTGCTTCCTGTTGATGCAATTGATAAAGCCAATGTCGTGCCGCGTTACGATGAAATTATTTCAAAAATTGATGGCTTAAAAGAAAAAGACAGCTCGAAATAAATCGTTTGAAAGATAAACAAGTTTTCTAAATTGTTAAAAAAGATGTGCATTTCAAATAAGTTTTTCAATGATGTGCACGTATATTCAGCCACCCGTTACCTAATTGCAGTGTGCGATTAGCTTCAGGAGTTAACAGAGGTTAAGAAATGGCAAAAGAGATTTTATTAGTCGCTGATGCAGTGTCTAACGAAAAAGGTGTCGACAAAGAATTAATTTTCCAGGCGATTGAAAGTGCTTTGGCAATGGCGACCAAAAAACGTTTTGACGAAGATTCAGTGATCGAAGTGAATATTAATCGTCACTCTGGTGATTACGAAACTTTTCGCACATGGGAAGTTGTTGCCGATGACGTAATGGCTGAATTAGGCACGCAACTTTATTTAGATGAAGCGCGTGAAAAAGATGCCAGCGTAAAAGTGGGCGAAATTTATCGCGAAAAAATTGAGAACGCTGATTTCGGTCGTATTGCTGCGCAAACGGCTAAACAAGTTATCGTACAAAAAGTTCGCGAAGCTGAGCGCGCGCAAATGGTTGACGAATATCGCGACCGCATGGGCGAGTTGATAAGCGGTACTGTAAAGAAAGTAACACGCGATAGCATTATTGTTGACCTCGGCAATAACGCAGAAGGCTTGTTGCCGCGCGATCAATTAATTGGCCGCGAAATTTTCCGCATGGGTGATCGCATTCGCGCATTGCTGTTGGAAGTTCGCACTGAAAACCGTGGTCCGCAATTATTTTTAAGCCGCTCCAATCCGCAAATGCTGGTTGAGTTGTTCAAAATCGAAGTGCCAGAAATTGCTGAAGACATCATCGAAATCAAAGGTGCAGCTCGCGACCCAGGTTTGCGCGCGAAAATTGCAGTAAAAACCAATGATGGCCGTATTGATCCGGTAGGCGCATGCGTCGGTATGCGCGGTTCGCGCGTACAAGCGGTATCGAACGAACTGGGTAATGAGCGTGTTGATATAGTGCTGTGGGACGATAACCCGGCGCAGTTTGTTATTAACGCTATGTCACCTGCTGAAATTGAATCCATCGTTGTTGATGAAGATGCCGGTTCAATGGACTTGGCAGTGAACGAAGACAATTTGGCGATGGCTATTGGCCGTGGCGGTCAAAACGTACGTTTGGCGTGCGACCTGACTGGCTGGAACATCAATGTAATGAGCGTTGCCGATTGGCAAGCCAAGCAACAAGCAGAATCTGGCAGCTTTATCCAAATTTTCATGAATGCTTTGGATGTAGATGAAGATGTTGCAGCGGTATTGGTGGAAGAAGGTTTCACCACCCTCGAAGAGGTTGCCTATGTTCCGCTGGAAGAAATGTTGGCAATTGAAGGCTTTGATGAAGACATCGCCGAAGAATTGCGCGCTCGTGCTAAAGACGCTTTGTTGACCCAGGCTTTGGCCTCGGAAGAGCGTTTGGAAGGCGTGGCTCCGGCAGAAGATTTGCTGAATATGGAAGGCATGGACCAAGCCTTGGCAATCAGTCTGGCTGCCCGTGGCATTATCACTATGGAAGATTTGGCTGAGCAGTCAGTTGATGACTTGTCAGGCATTGAAGGTGTTGATGCTACCCGCGCTGCAGCGCTGATTATGAAAGCTCGCGAGCCTTGGTTTGCCTAATGCACACCAAGCTCCCATTTTGAGCCAGGAATCTGTTCCGGTAGTCGGATCAGGTTCCAAGAATTATCTCCTTGAGGAAATACAATGGCAGAAGTAACAGTTAGCGAACTCGCCAAGTCGGTCGGTGCACCGGTAGAGCGATTGCTAAAACAAATGCAAGAAGCAGGTTTAAGCCAAAAATCGCCTGATGCGCGTGTATCAGACGATGAAAAGCAGCGTTTGCTCGCTTTTTTGAAGACTAGCCATGGCGAATCTTCGGCTGAACCCAAGAAAATTACCTTGCAGCGTAAAACCACCACTACGATTAAAACCGGCAGTGGCGCCGCGCGTAAAACCGTTAACGTAGAAGTTCGTAAGAAGCGAACCTATGTTAAGCGCGAGGATGAAGATGTTCAGGCTGATGATCTGCAACAAGATGAGGTTGCGGTACATGAGCCGGTAGTAGAGGCAGTACCCGAGCCAGTGGTTGAGTTAGCGCCAGAGCCGGTAGTGGAGGTTGAAACTGTTGCTGAGGCTGCTGAGCCTACAGAAGCTGCTCCCGCTGCATCTCATCGCATCTCCTTTACTGATGGCGTTGAAGAAAAACGCCGCGCCGCTATTGAGCGTCGCCAGAACGAAGAGGCCCAACGTGCCGCTGAAGCTAAAGCGCGTGAAGATGCCAAGCGTCAACCGCAAGCGCCCAAGCGCCCTGCGGAAGGTGCTCGCCCAGACGTTAAGCCAGCTACCAAAGAAGCGGGTGGTGCACGCCCGGCGCACAACAAGCCAGCCAAAGCTCCTGTGATGGTGGCGTCGCTGGATGACATTAAAGTCAATCATGGCCATGGACATAAAAAGAATCATAGACACGATGATGACGCGGATGACGGCGGCGATGCACGCGGCAAACGCGGCCCAGGTGGCAAGGCTGCTAAAAAAGGCGCTGTGCCCAAGAAGACCAGCAAGGTTGAGTTGTTGGATATTGTTGCGGACGAGAATGAAGACAGCGATGTATTAGCTCGCCGCAGCCATTTGCGCGCGCACCACAAAAAGACCAACAAGCACGCCTTTAAGAAGCCAACTACCAAGATCGTTCACCAGGTTGATGTTCCTGAAACTATCGTGGTATCCGAGCTGGCATCACGCCTCACCGTAAAAGTGGGCGAAGTGATCAAGCGTTTGATGAAAATGGGTGTTATGGCATCCATGAATGAATCAATCGATCAGGACACGGCGGTATTGCTGGTTGAAGAAATGGGTCACGAGGCAAATCTCGTGCACGCTGATGCGATTGAACACGCATTGGAAAAATCCCTTGAAACCGAAGGTGATACTGTTCAGCGCGCGCCTGTGGTTACCGTTATGGGTCACGTTGACCACGGTAAAACCTCGCTGCTCGACTACATTCGTGAAGCCAAGGTTGCCGCAGGCGAAGCCGGTGGTATTACCCAGCATATTGGTGCTTACCGCGTGCAAACCAGCCGTGGCGAAATCACCTTCCTCGACACCCCCGGTCACGCCGCGTTTACCGCCATGCGTGCTCGCGGTGCCAAGGCAACGGATATTGTGATTCTGGTAGTAGCAGCGGATGACGGCGTTATGCCGCAAACCGAAGAAGCGATTCTGCATGCTCGCGCTGCGGATGTTCCTATCGTGGTTGCCATCAACAAGATTGATAAACCAAGTGCTGATCCTGAGCGTGTTAAAAACGAGTTGGTTGTTAAGGGTGTTATCCCTGAAAACTACGGTGGCGATACCCAGTTTATCGAAGTATCTGCCCACACCGGCCAAGGTATTGATGAGCTCTTGGAAGCGATTTCCTTGCAGGCTGAAGTACTTGAGTTGAACGCCGTAACCCACGCCGCTGCGAAGGGTGTGATCATTGAGTCACGCTTGGACAAAGGCCGCGGTACTGTGGCGACCTTGCTGGTTCAACAGGGTACCTTGAATCAGGGCGACTTGATCCTCGCAGGCCAGAGCTATGGTCGCGTGCGCTTGATGACCGACGAGCGCGGTGTAACCGTGAAAGAAGCCGGTCCATCAACACCTGTGGAAATCCTCGGTTTGGATACAGCGCCAAGTGCCGGCGATGACTTTGTGGTCTTGACCGATGAGCGTAAAGCTCGTGAAGTTGCCCAGTTCCGCGCGGAGAAAGAGCGTCAAGAGAAGTTGGCTCGTCACACAGCCGCGAAGCTTGAGAATATGTTCGCTGGTATGGACGCAGGCCAGAAGAAGATTCTGACTGTGGTTGTGAAGGCAGACGTTCGCGGTTCGCTGGAAGCTATTCAGGCATCTTTGGCTGATATCGGTAATGAAGAAGTTCAGGTAAACGTGGTGTCTTCTGGTATTGGCGGTATCACTGAAAATGATGTGAACCTTGCATTGACCACTGGCGCAATCATCGTAGGTTTCAACGTACGTGCTGACGGTACTACCAGACGCCTGGCGGAAACCGAAGGCGTTGATATTCGTTACTACAGCATCATTTACCAATTGTTGGACGAGATCAAAGCGGCACTTAGCGGTATGCTTGATCCAGAGCGCATCGAAACTATCGTCGGTATCGCCAACGTGCGTGAAGTATTTACTTCGCCCAAGTTTGGTCAAGTTGCCGGTTGTATGGTTATCGAAGGTACTGTGTACCGCAGCAAGCCAATCCGTGTATTGCGTGACAACGTGGTGATTTTCCAGGGCGAATTGGAATCTCTGCGTCGCTTTAAAGACGACGTTAACGAAGTTCGCAACGGTATGGAATGTGGTATCGGCGTGAAGAACTACGACGTTAAAGTCGGCGATCAAATTGAAGTTTACGAAGTGAAAGAGGTTGCGCGTAAGTTGTAATTGCTTGCGCAAAACCCCGCGCCCCGACGCTTGATGGTGTTCGGGGCTTTGTTATTTTAAAGGTGTACGGCTAATGCCAAGAGAATTTACAAGATCAGACCGCGTGTCCGATGCTATCCAGCGCATTCTAGGGCAAGTGATTTCCCAGGAAATCCGCGACCCACGCATAGGTTTGGTCAATATCAACGCGGTGACTGTGACCCGTGATATGGCCTACGCCAAAGTCTATGTGACTTTTGTGGGCTCAGATGAGGCTGAAAGTTTGGCTGCTGCTGCCGTGCTGAATAAGGCCAGTGGCTTTTTGCGCAGTTTTATCGCTAAAGAGCTGATCATGCGCAGTGTTCCCAAGCTACAGTTCATTTACGACAAAACAGCAATTCGCGGCCAAGAGATTTCGTTTTTGATTGATCGCGCTATGAAAGAAGACAGCCAACACGTTCATGACGACGAGCCCGATGCAGGTTCAGATGCGGCAAATGATGGCGAGAAGGCTTAATGGCGCGTAGAAAAGGCCGTCCTGTCGACGGTGTTTTGTTGTTGATGAAGCCTGAAGGCATGACCTCGAACCATGCCTTGCAACGTGCAAAACGATTGTTCTTTGTGGAAAAAGCCGGCCATACCGGCGCGCTCGACCCTTTGGCGACAGGTGTTTTGCCTCTGTGCTTTGGCGAGGCGACCAAATTTTCGCAGTTTTTGCTGGATGCCGATAAACGCTATCGCAGCACGTTTTTGCTCGGCGTGCGCATGAACACCAGCGATGCTGATGGCGAAGTCGTAGCAGAAGCATCGGCGGCGCATGTGACGCTCGATGCGATCAAGCAAGCCTTGATCCCCTTAACCGGTGATATTTTGCAAGTGCCGTCCATGTTTTCGGCACTGAAACACCAAGGCCAACCGCTCTATAAATTGGCGCGAGATGGGATTGAGATCGAACGCCAACCGCGTCCGGTTACGGTGTATGCGATAGAGATTTTAGGCTTTCGCCCCGGCGAGCGCGCAGAAGTCGATGTAGATGTACGCTGCAGCAAAGGCACCTACATTCGCTCCATTGCGGAGGATTTGGGTTTCGCTTTGGGCTGCGGTGCCCATGTGAAAACCTTGCATCGTTCAGCGGCAGGTTTGTTTGTAGAAGAGCAATGCATAAGCCTAGAAGCGCTTGAAAAAGAGTTCGAGCAAGGCAGTTATGAAGCGCTGGATAAACACCTTTTGCGGGCTGATGCGCCAGTAGCGACTTTGCCGGAGATTGTGTTGCCAGAGAGCAGTGCGCACTACTTTCGGCTTGGGAACCCGGTTCAGGACTCACAGGTCTATCGCGTTGGGCAACAAGGTGATATGGTGCGCGTCTTTTGCACAGAAACGGGCGGCTCAAGCCAGCAATTTCTGGGCTTGGGTGAATTGACCGACGATGGTCGCGTTGCCCCAAAACGAATTATTGCTAACCGCTCGGCGAACGAGCAGTAGCTAAAGAATTTATCGCAACCCTTTCGGGTCGATAATAAGCCTGCGGTGACATCCTTTTTCTCTCTCTAAACCAGAGGCGAAATGCGGATAATCACCGCGACAACCCACCTGTAAATATGCGCGGGCGGGCTGTAATTGAATCGCATATTAACTGAGGAAAAAATCATGGCACTGAGTGCTTCTGAAAAAGCTGCAATTGTAAAAGAGTACCAACAAGCTGAAGGCGATACTGGTTCACCTGAAGTTCAAGTTGCTTTGTTGACTATCAACATCAACAAACTGCAAGGCCACTTCGCTGACCATAAAGCTGACCACCACTCACGTCGTGGTTTGATTCGCATGGTAAATGCGCGTCGTAAATTGTTGGATTACCTCAAAGGTAAAGACGCATCACGTTACACTGCACTGATTCAAAAATTAGGTCTGCGCCGTTAATTTGATCCATGCCCGCCTCGGCGGGCATTCTTGTTTTTGATGAGCTGAAAAAGTTATGGAGTTGTGCGCCACCGAGAGTAAATAGGCGCGATGGCAGGATGCAAATCGAATGAAAAATGAGTAGAAATTTATAGGCGTGTGAAAAAATTTAACAGACGTTCTGCACGAAAAATTAGCCGAATCTGAATGTGGCACAGCGACGATAGTGCAAGGCAAAATTTTTCGAGAAAGCGGAGTTTACTTAGGTAAATGAGCATTTATCGAAAAATTTTAACGCCGCAATATCTAGCACCTGTTCGTGAGAAAATGTCTAAGCAACCAAAGGATAAAAGAGTGAATCCGATTATTAAAAAATTCCAATACGGCAACCAAACCGTAACCTTAGAAACTGGCCGCATTGCTCGTCAAGCAACCGGTGCAGTATTAGCAACCATGGGCGAAGTATCTGTACTTTGTACCGTTGTAGGCTCAAAAGAAGCCAAAGCAGGCCAAGACTTCTTCCCTTTGTCTGTACACTATCAAGAAAAAAGCTACGCTGCCGGCCGTATTCCCGGTGGATATTTGAAGCGTGAAGGCCGCCCTTCCGAAAAAGAAACTTTAACGTCTCGTTTGATCGACCGTCCAATTCGTCCTCTGTTTCCAGAGGGCTTCCTGAACGAAGTACAAGTGGTTTGTACCGTTGTATCAACTGACAAGCAATACGATCCAGATATCGTTGCTATGATTGGTACTTCTGCCGCTTTGGCAATTTCCGGTATTCCATTCAATGGCCCAGTAGGTGGCGCGCGTGTTGCTTACACCCAGGCTGATGGTTACATCCTCAACCCAAGCTACGCTCAACTCGAAACCTCTGAGTTGGACATGGTAGTTGCCGGTACTAAAGACGCGGTATTGATGGTTGAATCTGAAGCGAAAGAATTGCCAGAAGACACTATGTTGGGCGCCGTTCTTTACGCTCACCAAGAGATGCAAGCTGTGGTTCAAGCCTGTGCTGAGTTAGCGCGTGACGCTGGCAAACCACGTTGGGATTGGACCGCTCCAGCTGAAAATATTCCGCTGAAAGATGCCTTGGTAAAAGGTTTTGCTGACTCAATCAGCATGGCTTACCGCATCACTGACAAAGCCAAGCGTTATGATCGTTTAGGCGAATTGCGTAACGAAGCTGTTGCTGAATTAGCGACTGAAACTTCAGGTTTCTCTGCTGATGACGTGAAAGCTGCATTCGGTACTTTGGAGTACCGTTTGGTGCGTGCAAACATCGTTGCTGGTCAACCACGTATCGATGGTCGCGACAACAAAACCGTACGTCCAATTCAAGTTGAAGTTGGCGTATTGGGCAAAGCCCACGGTTCTGCGTTGTTTACTCGCGGTGAAACTCAAGCATTGGTTGTTGCAACTTTGGGCAACGCGCGCGATGCACAAATCATCGACTTCCTTGAAGGCTCCAAAAAAGACGCTTTCATGCTGCACTACAACTTCCCACCCTTCTCTGTAGGTGAGTGTGGTCGTATGGGCGCTACTGGCCGTCGCGAAATCGGTCACGGCCGTTTGGCGCGTCGCGGCGTTGCAGCGGTTCTTCCTGCTGAATCAGATTTCCCGTACACCTTGCGTGTTGTGAGCGAAATTACTGAATCAAACGGTTCAAGTTCAATGGCATCTGTGTGCGGTTCTTCATTGGCATTGATGGACGCGGGCGTTCCACTGAAAGCGCCAGTTGCGGGTATCGCAATGGGCTTGGTTAAAGAGCCAGAAGGTTTTGCTGTATTGACCGACATCCTCGGCGACGAAGATCACCTCGGCGATATGGACTTCAAAGTAGCCGGTACCACCAGCGGTGTAACTGCACTACAAATGGATATCAAAATCGAAGGCATCACCGAAGAGATTATGGAAATTGCACTTGAGCAAGCTCTTGCGGCGCGTTTGCATATCCTCGGCGAGATGAACAAAGTATTGGCAGTTTCTCGTAGCGTTGTAAGCGAAAACGCACCACGCTTTGAAACCATCAAGATTCATCCAGACAAGATCCGCGACATCATCGGTAAAGGCGGCGCAACTATCCGTTCAATTACCGAAGAGACTGGTTCTTCAATCGATATCGATGATGACGGCACCGTAAAAATTTACGCTGACAACACCGAAGCTTTGAACGCAGCAATTTATCGCGTACAAGGTATTGTTGCTGAAGCGGAAATCGGTGCAATTTACGAAGGTACTGTGGTGCGTATCGTAGATTTCGGTGCCTTCGTAAACTTCCTGCCAGGTAAAGACGGCTTGGTACACATTTCACAAATCGCCGACGAGCGCGTAAACAGCGTTGCTGATTACTTGAAAGAAGGTCAGGTTGTGAAAGTGAAATGTTTGGACGTAGATCAACGCGGCCGCATCAAGCTTTCTATCAAAGAAGCTAATGCAGAAACCGCAGGTACCGCACCTGCTGCTGAATCTACTGAAGAATAATCTGCAGTGATTTAACGAAAAGCCTCGACTCTGGTCGGGGCTTTTTTTTAACTAAAAATAATTAATTTCATAAGGAAGATTAAATAATGCGTTCACTTCTAATCACTCTATTTGCAGTCCTGATATCGACAGCTTGCGCTACTAATTCGCCCACAAAAATTACGCGCTACATGATGAACCCTTGGGAAAAAGATATAGGTTATGCCCAAGTTGTACAGGCGGGCGATACTTATCATATTTCCGGCGTTACTTGTGGCGGCTCCAATTATCAACAAGCTGTACCTGAGTGCTACAAAGAGTTGCAAAAAGTTTTGGATAAGCTGCAGCTGAGCGTAAAAAATGTTGTTAAAGAAAATGTTTATGCGCGAGATATAGAGCAATTTAAAGCGCAGATAGAAACGCGCAAAAAATTCTACGGCAATACTGAGTACCCGGCAGCAACTTGGGTGCAGGTAGATCGTTTATATTCGCCAGAGCATTTGGTGGAAGTTGAGTTGGTTGCGGTTAAATAAAATATTGAAGTTCGACATATTCTTGCTGAACACTAGGCCTAACTAACCTCTACTAGTCGCAGTTAGGCCATGTTTATTCATCTATTTATTAAACTTCTTATTTGTTAAACCTTAAGCCGACCGCGAAAACCACGGGCGGCGTAGTAAGATTCAGCACCATTGTGATAAACAAAAGTTTGGTTGTAGCGACGATCGCAGAAAAGCGCACCACCAAGATCTCTTATGGCAGCGGGGGTTTTTACCCAGCTCGATGTCTTTTTATCGAATTCTCCAAGCTCCTGTAATTCGCGATATTCTTGCTCGGTAAGAATTTCAATTCCTATGCCAGCCGCCATTTCAATAGCATTGCCAACTGGCTTATTTTCTTTGCGTGAATCAAGTGCTTTCCGGTCGTAACAAAGACTACGTCGGCCAGCAGGGCTTTCGTGTGAGCAATCGACAAAAATAAATTCTTCGGTCTTTTTATCGTAACCAATAACATCTGGCTCTCCGCCTGTGCTTTCCATTTCACCAATAACACTGAGCATTTTCGGTTTGGCCCGTAGCTTTTCCTCTACCGCTTCCCAACTAATGTCGGCGTGACGCTGCATGTTTTTGGCGAAGCGATCCTTGAGTGTTTTTATTAAGTTATCTACCTCTGATTTGTTCATTATATTTTCCTTGGTGAGTCGTTGGTCGGGATACAGTATTCCTTGCGCCTGCTTTTGAATGGCTGAAAGCCACATGGCAGATCTATAGGTTGGAAATTTCCAAAAATCTCTAAATTATAAGGCTTGCATAAATAGAAATTGTGTATTAGTGTAGTAATACACATGGTTGATGTTAGTATACCTAAAGATTAATGAGTTTATAAAGGAGTTTGTATGAGTAAAGTGTTCCGCACCCTGGTCATTTTGGCAGGTTTGGTCTTTAGCCAAAGTCTATTCGCTGCATCGACTGTTTATGAGGTTAGTAAGGGAAAACAAAAAGTTTACATTGCGGGCACTATTCATTTAATGCGTCCTAGTGATTTTCCGGTGCCTGCTGAGTTTGATAGCGCTTATAAGAATGCCCAAAAAATTTATTTTGAAACTGACATGGAAAAAGCCAAAACACCAGAATTTGGTCAACGCTTTGCCCAGGCAATGATGTTGACAAATAATAAAACCTTGAAAGATGTATTAAGTGCAGATAACTGGGCTGCGCTGCAAGTTTACTCGGCAAAAAGCCAATACCCGCTCAGTCAGACCATGATGTTCAATCCAGCAATGGTAAGTATTTTAATTACGCTAACTGAAAGCAAAAAGTTGGGTGTAGCTGACGGCATTGATGCTTTTTATGACAAGGCTGCGCGCGCGGATAATAAACCAATTGGCGAGATGGAATCTGCCGATGAAGTTATCGCCTATATGCAAAAATTTTCCCAGGAAGATCCCGATAAAACAATAGAAAGTGTTTTGAAAGACGTTGAAAACATGCCTTCAGATTTGGAAAAAATGATAGTGAGTTGGAGAGCGGGCGATCTCGATGCATTAGATGCAAGCTTTAGCGAAAGAATGCGTAAAGAAACACCTATGTTATATCAATCTCTAATTGTCGACCGCAATCAAAAATGGTTGCCAAAAATTGAAGCAATGCTAAAAACACCCGAAATTGAAATGGTGTTAGTGGGGAGCTTGCATCTTTCGGGTAGTGATGGGCTTTTGGCTTTGCTCAAAAAGGCTGGCTACAAAGTTAAACCTGTAAATTTATAATAGGGATGTGTGGGAATGACTGAAACATTAGAAGTAAACACAGATATGGATGTGGCACGGCACAATACACAGCACCAATCGGAGACAGAAGAGCCTAATCAATATTCGCCTGAGCCTATGCTTAACTTGCCGCGCGTGGGGTCGAGTATTGGATGGATGGTGGTATTTTTTTTGATGAGTGCATTGAGCGGCTTTTTGTATGCTGTGTACTTCGGCTTGCAAGAAGGTTTTATCGCGGGTTTGCACCACACTGAGGTTGATGCAAGCACTTTCGGCGTGCAAATAAAAAATAATTTGGAAACTCCTATCGGACGTACCATCACGGCCGTATTACAATTTGTTTTGGTCATCCCAATTATTTTTTTCGCTGCAAAATTTCCAGGACAATCAGCTGCGAAAACCCTGGCAATAACAAAAGTCCCCAAAAATATATTGCGTCGTTGGATTTTATACTTTGCTGGCTATTGGCTCTTCTCGGTGGCGTTTCTACATTTCATACACGAAACTGATAGTTCTTTTACGCAGTCATTGCGCGGAAGTAAACACTTTGGGTTAGCAATTACCATTGCTGTAATAGCACCGATTATAGAAGAACTTATTTTTCGTGGTTACCTCTACAAAGCTTGGCGTTTTACGCGGTTAGGTTTTGTCGGGGCTCTGATCCTGATTTCGGCATTATTCACTGTGATTCATGCTGGTCAATATCAATGGCCTACTTTGCTGGTTATCTTTTGTTTTTCAGTTCTGCTAGGAACTGCTCGTGAGAAAACTGGTTCCGTGCTAGTGCCAATACTACTTCACGCTATTAATAATACGCTTGCTGCAGTATTGGTAATTTATTTAGGTGCAAATATCTAATAGGAATAATTATGAATTCAGTAATTGTTGACGTTCGCAATATGCAGCGGAAAATCGATAATGTCACCATTATCAAAAGCATTAGTGCGCAAGTAAAAGCGGGTGATGTTATTGCGTTACTCGGAAAAAATGGCGCAGGTAAAACAACTCTGTTGGAAACATTGCTCGGTTTTAGCTTTCCCTCTTTTGGCAGCGTCAAAATCTGGGGCGAAAATGCGACTGAAATGAAAGGTGATATCAAACAGCGCATTGGTTTTGTTCCGCAGTTGGATGAACTTTTGGCAGGCTTTAATGGAAAGGAACATTTAGAGCTCTTTAAAGCCTTTCGCCCAAACTGGAATCAGGATTTGGTTGATCGTTTGGTGTTGGAATGGTTAATTCCTATGGATGTAGTAGCGCGCAAAATGTCTGTTGGTCAGCGCCAAAAATTATCCATTCTGTTAGCTATAGCCCATGATCCAGAATTGTTGGTTCTGGATGAGCCAGTTGCCAGTCTTGACCCAATTGCGCGCCGCCAATTTCTGCAACAATTGGTTGATATCGCGGCTGACGAAAATCGTGCAATTATTTTTTCATCGCACATAGTTTCCGATATGGAGCGTGTTGCTAACCAGGTGTGGATGTTGCAAAACGGCGAGCTGGATTATCAGGGTGGGTTAGACGAACTTAAAGAATCTATTGCGCGCATTACTATTAATGCCGCCGAAGATCTACCAGCAAACCTGGGTTTAAAAAATGTTGTCAAGCAGCGTATTCAAGCCAGGCAAGCATGGGTAACCGTTAAAAATTGGTCGCCAGAGCAGCAGGATTATATCGCACAAAAATTCAATGCAGATGTGCAGGTGGATTATCTATCGCTGGAAGATATTTTCCTGGAGCTAAATTCGTGAGTTCTAACACATCTTCCAGAGCATGGTTTTTACTTAAATACCTTCTGGCGACACCATTGGGCGCACAATGGCTGGCTCCTTGTGTCTTGGGGTTGTTTGCGGCTAGTTATGTGTGGCGCAATTATTGGGGCGGACAGCAGGATTCCATTTTTTTTCAAGTGCTGAGTTTAGGTGCGCTCTGGTATGTCTATCTTTTTGGCGTTACACGAACGTTATATGAGTTGAGGAATAACTCCAATAGTTTTCTTGTGGATGATATTAAAAAAATATCCTATTGGATGGGGCTTCTCCCGTGCCTATGTATATATGGCATCACCTCAATCTTTCTTGAACAGTTTGGTTTTGCAGGTGGCGTTGTTTTTTTTGTGCTCATGCAGCCAACAATTTTTTGGAGCCGCCGTTGGCACAAGTGGTCTGATGTGGTTCGGCTGAACATGGCGGGGCTCATACCATTTTTGTTTATTAATATTTATCTAATGGTTAATAAAACATCTCCCATATCAGACTTGTGGTTGTTGGTTGTAGCTTCTATTGCAAGTTTATTTTCGTTGGCTATTTTCTTTAGTCATTACAAAGGTTGGATTAATAATCCGAGAAATATAATTTTTCTCGATGTTGATATCACTAAAAATTCCTGAGCAAGAGAGTTGACTGATGAATCAGCTACTAGGATGGGCTTCGATAAGTAATATGGCTAACCAATACTGGCAGTTAATTAATGCCATGCTATTTAATTTAAAAGTAATTGGCTATTTGGTGGTGCTTTTTTTGGCTGCAGCGTTGGTGGCGCTTTTAGTTGGTATTTGTGTTTCCAAGTTTTGGCCTCTCGGTTTAGTGCTTGCACTGCTATCGTTGTCAATTATCGGTGTGCTCGGTTTTGTTGGCTTGCCGATAGGTATGTTGATACTGATTGCCAATAAAAATATTGGCCTCATGGCAAATATCCGAAAAAAATTGTTTTTAATTACTTTGCTTTTTTCATTATTTATTATTGGTATTAATTCCGTATTTATCCTTAATACAGGCAAATCGGCGCTTTCGTTGACGTTCTTGCTCGGGGGCTTGCTGTGTTGTCCGTTATGCTATGCATTGACTATTTTTATTGCGAGCAAAGATGTTGGTATGGCTATATTTTCGCCTATGCTGCTGATTGTTTTTGCAAAAATGACACTGGCTTATATTCCAGCAGAGAGTCCTATGTTCCTTGCGCTAGGTAACATCGTTGGTTGGGGGGCATTCTATTTTTGGTGGATGCGCTTTCATCCCTCGGGAAATGTAAGCAAGTCAGTTTTCTTGCAAACAGATAAATCCCAAATTCATGGGGCGCTTTTGCAAAAATTTCTGCTATTTAGAACGAAAAAAATAAAAACGCCCATGGGAACATTTTTGTTAGGGCATAGTGACCACGTGGTGTCTTTTTTAAAACGGCTTACCCTGACTTATTCATTTAGCTTGGCATTTGCAGTTTTTTTATTAGGCGGGTTCAGGAATGAGCATTTAGATTGGGAGCAGCTTCGCATTTCGATATTTGCTGCTTGCGCTTATTCATTCATTTTAATGACGATGGATTTTTACAGTAAAAAAATCATGACTAATCTTCGGCGCGCATGGCTTGTTTTTCCGGGTAACAGAGAAGATCTATTCCACTATTTGGAATCCTTCTTCTGGCGTGGGCTGAGATTGCTGGTGGCCGTGAATTTAATGTTGCTATTTCTGTTTTTGTTGGGCACGCAACAGCTGAGCTATTTAATATACATTAGTGCTGGCGCAGCGATCATGAGTTTGATTGTTATCTTTGATTTTTATTGGGATGTGTACTCATACAAAAGAGAGCAACAGGTAGGGCAAATCAAATTAAGCAAAGCCTTGGTCAGTGCGGTTTTGGTGTTGTTGGGTTGCTATTACCTGGTTGAAAAATACAGCACCTTTAACGTGCCAGAAATAAAAGATTTGATTGCCTTGTTGGTGGTAGTGACCGTGATAGCTTTGCTAAATCCTGTGCGCAAAATCTGTATGAAGCGATTTAAACTGGTGGATATTTAAATGCAAGATCTCGTTATGGCTAATGTAGCCACGCAAAATAAAGGCTTGATTGCCAGGAGCCTTTTCCTGTCCAGGATTCTGTATTTTGGTAATCGCACCTATAGCTATTTCTACTGGTTTTTTGCTGCTTATTGGTTGGTGAGTTATGGTATGTCTTACTGGGTACCGCCGACTCCAACCATGTTTATGATTATGTTCATGCCCGGGGTGTTGCAGGCTATTTTGGCAATGATGGTGGCTTTGCGTGCATCTACACTATTGCAAAACTCGCAATTGCATTTTGTGGGGATTCGAAAAGAATTATTTATTAATTTGTTGGCTATGTGTGTTTTATTTTCCCTGCCGGTATTTGATCCCAAGAATGCTGAGAATTTGATTGCTATTAAGTTACTCAGCTTTATGTACGTGAGTATTGGCATGTTCTTAATGTTGTGGCTCTACAGCCTGCAAGTTTTATCAATGCTTGTGCTGGTTTTAAGTGTTCCATTGGTTATATTTTTAATTGCAAAGTTTGGTGCGACGCTTGTGGTTCCAATATGGAGCGTGCTGGCCTGGGGTTATTTAGCCTATTGGCTCTCACGCAGCCCTTTGCAGCGCATGTTCAAATTTGAAAATTTTAGTAACTTCTTCGATTACCTTATTGAACGATTAAAACTTGTAAAATATCGAACCCTTATGACCCGTGTGCTTAACAAAGAGCATGTCATCCTTATGGGCGAGGGTGATGGACATATGAATAGAATATTCTATGCCCAAGCATTTTCTTTAATATTTACCTGTCTTTATTTATTGTTAATGCAAAATTCGAAGGAATTATGTTTGTGGATGATCCTGATGCATATGGGTGGATCCAAAGTGCGTATGAAGCTCGGTCAATCCCACATGAAGTTATGGTTATTCAATGATGGTGACAGGCTGCATCAATTCCGGGTGACAGAAAATCTATCCTTTCGTTTGTATGCATACACTTTTATCACAGCCTTAATGATGTTGGTGATATGGATATTCTCGAATCCCAGTCTCGCCCTGCATGGTGTTATCTGTTTGTGTCTGGTTCAGTTGTTTGTGATAGCCGCAGATTATTACGGTGGTTTCATATTAAAAATTGGAAATCCCGTATTGTTGGTTTCCCTATTGCTCAAAATGACTTTTATGTTCGCATTGGTATTTATTCATCTCGATTATGTGTGGTACTTGGTTATAGCTGCGGTTATTATTTCACTAGGCGCTATTTTTCGTCAGGAAGCGAAAAAAAGGTTTGTGTCTGCTAATTTTACCTTGAGAGCGTCCTAGTGTTTATTCTTAACCCCCAATCGGGAATCCCCATTTATCGCCAACTGATTGATCAGGTGCGGCGCATGATTGCGGGTGGGCAATTAAAGGCGGGCGATGACTTGCCTTCGGTGCGCGAGCTTGCGCTTGAGCATGCGGTAAATCCCATGACAATTTCCAAGGCCTACTCGATGTTAGAAGTTGAGGGGTTGTTGGTGCGTCAGCGCGGTAAACCTATGCAAGTTGCTGCGGAAAATCCTTTGACGACAACTAAAGAGTCTCGCTTGGCGCATTTGCGGCCACAATTGGATAGTTTAGTGATTGCCGCTAAGCAATTAGAAATTTCCGATGACGCGCTTATTAAAGAGTTAAAAAAAATATTAAACGAGTTGCAGTCTTAATCCCTTTCTCATAGATATAAATATACGGAGATTAAAATTATGCGTGCATCTATTGCCGCACTTTGTTTTTTCATTATTTTTTTAGCAGGGTGTGATCGCACACATCAAAATACGCAAGAAAAAAAAGTGCCCTGGTTGAGCTTGTGTCCGGATTTTTCGCAAACCGGAAAAGCACCTGTTGAACAAAATGCCCAGTGCGGACATTTTGATGTAAAAGAAAATCCCCAGAATCCTAATAGCGCCACTATTCCGCTCAATATTTTGTTGCTGCCTGCAGTAAATCCTGTTCCCGAAAAAGATCCGCTTTTTATTATTGCTGGAGGTCCCGGGCAATCGGCTGTAGTGGTAGCTGAGTCTATTCACTCTATCTTTAATGACGTTCGTAAAAATCGCGATATTGTGTTTGTGGATCAACGTGGCACAGGTAAATCGAATCCTCTGGATTGCGAGTTTGAAACAGAAAAAAGCCAACAATTGCCTGAATCCGAACAACAAGCCTTCGCCAGGCAAGCACTTGCCCAGTGTATTGATAAAGTAAAAGATCATGCGGCTTATTACACAACTAATTATGCGGTTGCGGATTTGGATGCAGTGAGGGCGGCACTAGGTTATGAAAAAATAAATTTATGGGGCGGATCTTACGGGTCGCGCGTTGTACTGGAATACATTCGTCGCTTTCCGGCCCACACTCGCGCCAGCGTGTTGGATGGAGTTGCACCGGTAGCTATAGCTTTGCCTTGGTCTATGGAGGCAGACGGTCTTGCCTCGCTCGAAGGCTTAAATCAGCAGTGCGCACAGGTGCCTGCTTGCGTGACTTCCTATGGTGATATAGTTAAAAAAGCACAAGCGGTATCTAATAAATTAGTTAAAGAACCAAAATCTATTACTATTCCACATCCGCGCACACAAGAAAAAATAAATGTAAGTTTGAGTGCCGAAGATTTTTCCAGTGTAATTCGTTTGGCGCTTTACAGTCGCGATCTGTCGTCTCTTATTCCCCGTGTCATCAGCGAAGCTGAAGCGGGTAATTATGAACTTTTTGCCTCGCTCATTTATTTAGCTAAATCCAAAAGCGACATGGCTGGCATTAGCTACGGGATGCATTACTCCGTCGTGTGTAGTGAAGATTACCCCTTATATAAAGATAAAAATGCCTTGGATTCCAATGTGTTTTTAAATGCGCTATCCGTGCAAAAATATTCAGAGGTTTGTGCGCAATGGCCGCGAGGTCAGTTGCCAGCGGATTATTGGGATTCTATAAAAAGTGACTTGCCCGTATTGATGCTTTCTGGTGCCGGTGATCCAGTCACTCCACCGCGATGGGGGGAGCTTGTTAAAAAAGATTTAAAAAATGCTTCGCATCTCATTGTGCCCGGCGGGCATCACATAGTTACATCAGAAGGTTGCGTTGCTCAGCTAATCACCGCGTTCATTGTTAGTGGTGATGCTAAAGCGTTAGATGCTAGTTGTGTGCAAAATATTCAACCTTTGGCTATACACCTTCCTGTATCTGCAATCGCGAATACCGAATCAACATCATCGCAATCCAATGATCAAACGACCCTTGAGAAAAAGGAATAAATCATGATTCGTATAGATCAGGTAAGCAAAAGTTTTGGCAATAAAAAATCCGGCGTAGTGCAAGCGCTAAAAAATATTTCCCTGACTATTCGCGATGGCGAAATTACCGGCTTGCTTGGTGTTAACGGCGCAGGGAAGTCTACCTTGTTGCGGTTAATTTATGGCCTGCAAGATCCCACAACGGGCACCATCGCAATTGACAATATCGATGTACAAAAAAATCCTGAGGCTGCCCGGCAGCGGTTAGGTGTATTGCCGGACGATACAGGTTTATACAAACGGTTAACGGCTCGTGAAAATATTCATTATTTTGGTGAGTTGCAAGGTTTGTCCGCTGGTGACCTAAAGGAGAGTGCACAAGAATTAATTGCGCTGCTAAAAATGGAAAATATTGCAGAGCGTCGTGCAGATGGTTTTTCCCTGGGTGAGCGGATGAAAACCGCATTAGCGCGTGCCATAGTTCATCGGCCGCAACATATTTTGCTGGATGAACCCACTAATGGTTTAGATGTTATTACCACTCGTGCGGTGCGCAACATGTTGTTGACGCTTCGTGATCAAGGCCGCTGTATTTTATTCTCCAGCCACTTGATGCATGAGGTAGGTGGCTTATGCGACCGGGTATTAATTATTGCAGGTGGCGAAATTGTGGCGGATGGTAGCGTTGCGGATATCATTGCTTTGTCCGGCGAAAATACTTTAGAGGATGCATTTATTAAGTTCTCTCAGTTAGCGGAAGGAGAATCACATGTTGAATAAAAATAGTTTTAGATTCTCATTAACTGTGTACCGTAAAGAATTGCGTGATGCTTTGCGTGATAGACGCGCAATGCGCATGGCATTCTTACCACCCTTGTATTTTGTCGCCATTTTTGTGGGCTTGGTTTTCTTTGCTGTAAGTATGGAAAACGATAAAAAAGTTGCTGGCGTTAATTCCATTCCGGTTTATGTGGAGGGCGAACAAAATTTGCCTGAGTTGGTGGCTTGGTTGCGCGAGCAAGGCGCGGTTATCAAAACGGTTGAGTCGGGTGCTTATCAACAAATTAAAGATAAGAAAATTGATTTCGCATTAATTATTCCAGATGAAGCAAAGCAAAAGCGAGCGAAGGGAGAGTCTGCTCCGGTGTGGTTAGTGTATGACGGCGCAAACCAAAAATTATCTTCGAGTATTGGTTTTGTTCGCTCGCAATTTTATACCTGGAGCTGGCGCGTGGGCTCCATCAATTTAATGGCGCGAGGATTGGCTCCTGATGTAGGAACTCCGGTTATGTTGCGCGAAGATAATATCGCCGACGAACAAAAGATGAGCGTCTATTTGTTAGCGAGTGTTCCATTGACCTTATTGTTAGCCGCCTTTATTGGCAGCGTGGGCTTTTCCGCGGATATGACAGCAGGGGAACGTGAGCGCCGTTCACTGGAATCATTATTGATTACACCTGCCTCAACCTTTAGTGTGTATTTAGGCAAATGGTTAACGTCTGTCAGTCTTACGGTAGTGATTCTAATTATGCAGCTCGTGTTGCTTGCTATTGCATTTCGCTTTCTACCTTTCAATCAATTGGGGTTACGGGTTGATGTTAATTACATTGATTTAATCAATGTTTTTTGGGTACTTGTTCCTGTGGTATTTTTTGCAGTGGCTTTGCAGTTGAGTCTATCTATTTTTGCTAAATCGTTTAAAGATGCTCAATCATTAATTGCGGGTTTGGTTTTTGTTCCCATGATGTTGAATTTTTACACCATGTTTAACCCGGGGGTATTCCATGAGTGGTGGTTATGGGTTCCCGTTCTTGGGCAGGCTGTAGTCATTAAAGAAATTTTATTAGGTGGGGCTATTGTAAGCTTTGCATTTTGGAAGTTTTGGTTCGTGGGATTAATGATTACGTGCCTGGCATTTTGGGTGGGTATCAAACAATTGCGTAGGCCTAAAATAGTCTACGGGCAATAAACCACTAATGGAGGGAGATCGATTGAAGCGAATAATAGGAACAGTTTTATTGATGGTGTTTGCGGTAATTTTTTACACCAATTTCTATGATTCAAATGACTCAGCTGTTGTTGAATCATTTTCCTCGCAACAAGCTATCTCCAGTAATTCATCAAATGCACAAAGTTCAACGCAGGCTGTATCGGCTGATCCAAAATCTCCAGCGTCTGAAGCTTTTTCTTCAGCGCTAGCCAGCATTAAGAGTTTGTCCGGTGCGCGCGTAGATCCTTTGCCAGAAATAGCACATTTTTTACGTCAAATGGATAACGCCAGTATTCCCAAAATTTATTTGCCCACACCAAAGAGATCGTTATTTGATTATGGAAAAGCCAAACCATCTGAGCTTAAGGATAAAGCTTTGTCCGGCGATCCTTATGCGGCCTATAGGTATGCTGATTATATTGTTGAGCGAGATGTGCGCAAATATACTGATAAGGGCAATTATGCTTATGAGACAGATCATGAAAAGCGCGATTTGGCGATGAGTGAGGCGCGTGAATTTTATATACGAGGATTTCGAGGTGGAATTGCATCCATCGCTCAGGTTTTGAGTAGATTATATGCAGACCAAGCCCATGGTGGTAATCGCGCAGAGTCCCTTGCTTGGAGAAGAATTTCCTTTGCTGTTGGCGAGAGTCAGCGCTACGAATGTTTAAGAAATTCCACTACCTGTTTCGTCAAAGACTTTAATAATTTAAATCGCCCTGAGCTTTTTTATCCGTGTTTATCAGCAGCAGGTGATAGCTGTACGCAAGAAGAGTACGACACGGGGATGCAGCTTGCATTTCAATACGCGGACTCGCTGGAATTTGCAATGAATAATAAAGTTAGACATTAATCCACAATTGCCCGTTTGTTTTTTCGCTTTACATTGGTATGGCAGTTTTTACAAAAGGTTGATGCTGCTGAATGCCGCTCAAAAAATCCTGCAAATTTTTGTGGCTTTCTATATTGATACGATTGCGAAATAGTGCCCAGTATAGGTAACAGGCTAAGCGTAGCTGCACATCGTTGTAGGGTGCATGCAACGGCAGGTCTAGTTGATTTAATTCGGCAAGGCTGGACTCAATGCGCGCAGCTTGGCGGCGTGTATATTCATAAGCGGTTAAATCTACACCATCGCGTTCCAGGAAAAATAAATTGGCGGTTGTATCTAATGCTGTATTCACCATGCAGAATTGATTGAGTTCATGAGTGCTGGCCAAATAACTCTGGCCAGCTTTTTCACGCAGATATTTTAGAATGGCGATTGAATCGGTTAGGAATACATCGCCATCTTCGAGAAAAGGCACGCGCTTGGTGGGTGATCGCACTGCGCTTGTGGCTTGATCTGTTTCAATAAATTCACAGGCGCAATTTGTCTCCAATAATACTATGCGGCAATGGCGCACAAAGGGTGATGTATAACTGCCGTATAATTTCATAACCTACCTTTTGAATTTTCGTGCTGTCCGCTTGTGAATTTGCGTGCTATCCGCTTGCCATTTGTTTGAAAAATTAATGATCCTTGAACGCTTGTCGCGCCAGGAGTTTCCAGTTTCCGTTTTGCTTTTGCCAAATTAACATTACGCCAATGGTGACCTCATCTGGTTTCCCATTATTGTTTGTTGTGGCAAAGAGCTTATGGCGAACTATCGCAATGTCTTTAACGATTTGAACACTTTGGTCACGCAAATCGATTGTCACAAAATCAGATTTTCCGCTAATTATTTTTTCAATAAACTCAGCCTGGTTTTCAACATGCCCACCGGAGTGACCATAGTTAAGTTCGGTTGCTGTTAGCTCTTTCAGCTTTTTTGCGTCAGCACTGATCATGGCGTTGCGCAGTAGTTCAACTTGAGCTTCGACTTGTTGAACCGCTTTGGCGTTTGGTTTGCTGGCTGTAGCGGCTTGGGCTATGCCCAAGGTAAGGATGCATAGGGCGAAAAATTGTTTTGTTGTCATAGTGTTTGCTCGGTTATTAGGGGGTTATTTTTACTGAGCGAAAAACATTGCCGTGTTGCCTTTTAATCAGCACTTATTTTGTGCGTTCATTTTGTTGTATAAAAAATATTTTTAATAGCTGGCGCTCTAAAATATACCATAAATGTCATCAAAGTTTCATTCTGCCTCATTTTTGAGCTTGGTAAAGTGAATTTTTAAGAACATTTTAGTAGATATGATTTTGAGCTCTTTCAGCTGATATTCATATTCCAACTAGGCTTTTGACAAAGATTGCCCCAACGTTAAAACTAGCCTTAACGATACGAAGTTTGACGAGCGCGCTGGCGCGCTAATTCGGTGTAAAGGAGGCTATATGTTGGATCCTATCCGCAATTTCAACGCTGATTTTGACGCAATTTTTGATGAGGCTGTACAGGCGCCAAAAGAAGATGTTCGCGGTTCTCGCAATGCTCTTCCCGCTGATGTTTTATATTATCTTAATGAGGTTCAACGCCTTGCGTTGCACAGCTTGGAAAATTTTGGTTGGCAACTCGCTTTTATTCGCCGTCCTTTATTTGTTCCCCCAATCGTTGTGGTTAAAAATTCCGAGCAATCGAAATTTGCGGTATTGGAAGAAGACGGCAGCGTGAATCTGTCGCCTTTAGCTAAATGGCGTCATTAATCAGTGCGAGCTGCTTAATGTCACAAGGAGTGCATGGACAATTAGATTTTATGGGTAGGCACTATTTTCGTTGATGATTGGTCTGTTTGAAATTAGTTAGTGTGTGATTAGTAGTAATGGATGAAATTTGGAAACAGGTTTTATGGCCCCTGCTTAGCGGATGAGCGGGGGCTTTTTTTTGATAGTGTGTTGCAGATTTTTATTCAGCTCTAATTCATTGGAAAAAATCTAGCATTAAAGCCGTTAACCTTTAGGGAGGTTTGCGGTGAAAAATAAAATTTGGATATTGCTTTGCTGTATTTTTTTAAGTGCTTGTGGTGGTGAAGAAGCTGAACGTGATTTTAATCCTGCGCCATCGCTGGTTGCTTTCGATATTGTAGATAGCTACGGTGTAGATACCGGCTATTCGTTAAAGGCACTTGCTATAGATCCCTACATCAACAACGGCTTATTTGATGTGTTTTGGAAGGTTAATAGCCTCAAAGATTATCGTGTCAACATACGTGTTAACTCCACTCCAGAAATTTCCAACTCTTTGATTATTTATTCAGATATTTGCGGCGCTTACCGCGCTTGCGATCAGGGCGGTAACGTCATTTGTGAATATACCTCTGATTTTTATTTGTCGTGCAATAATGCGCGGCATCCAACGGATATTGCCGCTTTCATAAAACGTGTACCGCAAAATGTAAATTTAATTCTGGAGATATGTGATCTGGATTCGCCTTATTGCAGCTATAAATACTATCCGGTTTCTATGCAGTAGCCCTGCATCTTTTCTACAGGCATAATGCACCGGAGTTTATTTTTACTGATGCGCTTATGCCTATATCGTTTCTGAAAAATCCGGCTGCTGCTGTACCCTTTGCGTTTGAGTTGGTTCGCTCTGCGCGCAGGCGCAGTATCAGTATTGAAATTGCAAAAGCGCAAGTGGTAGTGCGCGCTCCTTATTTTGTGGCGAAAGCCGAAATTGAAAAATTTGTACGTGAGAAATCGCTCTGGGTGCAACAAAAGTTAGCGCAGCAAGAGCAACAACTTTCGGCTGTGCCCAGCTACAGTTTTGCAAATGGTAGCAGTCTGCCCTACCTGGGTGGCGAGTTGAGTTTGGTGGTGCATAAACAGCCCAAAGCCGATGTGGTGCGCTACGGCGCGCAATTGCTAGTGATACTCACGTCGCGCAGCCGCCTGCCCGATGAACAGCAGACCAAGCGTTTGGTATGTGAGTGGTATCAACAACAAGCGCTGGCGATGCTGCAAGCCAAAACGGATGCAGCCGCAGCGCGTTTGGGGGTTAAGCATTCCGGTGTTACTATCAAGGCGACTCGTTCAAAATGGGGTCATTGCACAGCGCAGGGCGCTATCCAGTACAACTGGCAGATTCTGCTAGCCCCTGAGTCTATAGTCGACTATCTTGTCGCCCACGAAGTGAGCCACTTATTGCATCACAACCACAGCCCGGCATTTTGGGCTGTAGTTGCTAGCCTCTGTCCTGATTACAAAAACCGTCGTGCCTGGCTTAAAACCCAAGGCATGCAGCTTATGTTTTAATCCGCGTTATGTTTAACCGTCTGGAGATACCCTATGAACGAGCCACTAAGCGATAACGACTCTGAGAACTTTGACCGTTTTATAGTTGAAGCGATTGAGAATGGTTGCGTATGGAGCTTGCAAGGTCCGGAAGGATGGGCGCTGTGCGGTTCCGAAAAATATGAAAATACCGATGTGATGCCGTTTTGGTCCCAGGAAGCCTTTGCCCGTACGCACTGCCAGGAAGATTGGAAAGATTACGAGCCGGTAGCAATTGAGCTGGAAGAGTTTTTGGAAGATTGGCTTACGGGTATGCACGAAGATGTCATTTTGGCGGGCATCAATTGGGACGAGGAGCTTGAAGGTGTAGAAATAGAACCTTTGGACTTGCTGGAAGAGTTTGATCAGGAGCTGGCAGATTAGGCTTAACGGCAATTAGCGCCAGTTGGTTTCGTTGATATCGTCGCCAAACAGGTGGTCATGCAAAATATCGACATGGTGTTTTTTAGCGAAGATCTCCAGCTCTAGCATGGTATCGCACCAGGGCGAAAAGAGCTGGCCAGTGGTACGGTAGTCGCGGTTGGTAATAACAAAGGCATTACCGGTTGACAGCAGGCGCTTGGAGATGTGGCTAAATGCCCGGCGCTGTACCTGCAACACTACCAAGTCAAAATCCATACACAAGCGCATCAGCTGCGGATGAATGGAATCTTTGCGGTTGGTAAAGCAAATTTCCCTGCTGCCGAGTATGTCATCTGATTTCAGTTTGGGGTACGGCATAATAAATTCATCTAGTCTGGCTTCCGTCGCGTTGTCTTGCCTCCGTGCATCACATCAGGGCGCGGATTACACCACAAGGAAGGCTGTAGGGCGAGAGCTTTGGGTCACATTTTTTACCATTAAAACCCTGCGGGATATTCTATGAGCAAAATCTTGAGGTTAATGAGTCTTTGCGTTTGCCTACTTCTGGCAAGTTGCGCCGCCATCAATCCCACCTTGAAAGATCCGGATGTGAAACTGGTTGGTTTGCGCTTATTGCCCGCACAGGGTATTTTGCAGCGACAAATCGCTGTCGATCTGAGTATTTTAAACCCGAACCGACAAGATTTAAGTGTGCGCGGTATCAATTACAACGTGGGTATTGAAAATATAAATTTGCTGTCTGGCGCGACTGATCAGGTTCCCGTGCTCAGGGGCATGCAAGAAACCCCGGTAACCCTGGTAATCTCCGCTGATATTATTTCAATTGTACGTTTGCTGGAGCATTTCAGCTCCAATGGCGTGGGCGATAAAGTGAATTATAATTTTTCTGCCGTCATCGACTTCAGTGCATGGTTGCCTTCTATGCATGTGGACAAAAAGGGTGTTTTGCCTTTAAGTGGAAGCAAGTAATCCGCGAGCAGAAAGTGAATAAACGATAATAGGTGCTTGTGGCGGCGCGAATGCGTGCGGCCATTTTCAACGTTTTAGCAGGATATTGAATGAGCGAGTTAACAACCCTCCCCGATGCAGATGAACGCATCGCCTTAAAAGATTTTAGTGAAAAAGCTTATCTCGATTACTCCATGTACGTGATTCTCGACCGTGCATTGCCTCATATTGGCGATGGCTTGAAGCCCGTACAACGCCGCATTGTGTATGCGATGAGCGAGTTAGGTTTAAAGTCCTCGGCCAAGTTTAAAAAATCGGCGCGTACCGTAGGCGATGTGATTGGTAAATTTCATCCGCATGGTGACTCTGCGTCCTACGAAGCCATGGTGCTTATGGCGCAACCCTTCTCCTACCGTTATACGCTGGTTGACGGTCAGGGAAACTGGGGTTCGCCCGACGATCCCAAATCATTTGCGGCCATGCGTTACACCGAATCGCGCCTCACAAAATACAGCGAAGTTTTGTTGGAAGAGTTGGGTCAGGGTACGGTTGATTGGCAGCCCAACTTTGACGGCACATTGGAAGAGCCCGCAGTATTGCCTGCGCGTGTCCCCAACGTATTGCTGAATGGCACTACCGGTATTGCGGTAGGTATGGCGACAGATATTCCGCCGCATAATTTGCGCGAAGTGGTAAATGCACTTGTTCATTTAATTGACAACCCGCAAGCCAGCGTAACGGATTTGTGCCAACACATTCTCGGCCCCGATATGCCCACGGATGCCGAAATTATTTCGCCGCGCGACGATTTAATTAAGATGTACGAAACCGGCCGCGGCAGTGTGCGTATGCGTGCTGTGTGGCAAAAAGATGAAGACTCTGGCGATATTATTATTACCGCGCTCCCGCATCAGGTGAGCGGTGCGAAAATTCTTGAGCAAATTGCCGCGCAAATGCAGGCGAAAAAATTGCCCATGGTGGCAGATTTGCGCGATGAATCTGATCACGAGAATCCCACGCGCCTCGTTATCATTCCCCGTTCCAATCGCGTTGACCTTGAACAGGTCATGCAGCATTTATTTGCAACCACTGAATTGGAACGCACCTATCGTGTCAACATGAACATGATTGGTATTGACGGCAAGCCGGCGGTTAAGCCGCTCAATAAAATTTTGAGCGAGTGGTTAAGTTTCCGTACTGTGACGACGCGCCGCCGTTTGCAACATCGTTTGGAAAAAGTAGAAGAGCGTTTGTTGCGTTTAGCGGCTTTGATGATTGTGTTTTTGAATGTGGATGAAGTGATTCGCATCATCCGCGAAGAGGACAATCCCAAGCCGGTGTTGATGGAGCGTTTCAATTTAATTGAAATGCAAGCCGAATATATTCTGGAAACCAAATTGCGCCAATTGGCGCGTTTGGAAGAAATGAAAATTCGTGAAGAGCAAGAAGTGCTTGAAAAAGAGCGCGATGGCTTGCAAAAAATTCTCGATTCCGCAGTGAAATTAAAAAATTTAGTGCGCAAAGAATTAGTTCAGGTTGCTGAACAATTTGGCGATGACCGCCGTTCACCCATTGTTGCGCGCGCAGAAGCTCAGGCGCTGAGCGAAACAGAGCTCATGAGTGTTGATCCAATTACAGTGGTGATTTCTGATAAAGGTTGGATTCGCGCTGCTAAAGGTCACGACATTGATGCTGCCGCCTTAAGCTACAAAGCGGGTGACAGTTTGAAATTTGCGTTGCACGGCAAAAGTAATCAGCAAGTTATTTTGCTCGATTCAACCGGGCGCAGCTATTCATTGCCTGCGCACAATTTGCCATCGGCACGCGGGCAGGGCGAACCCTTGACCGGGAAAATTTCGCCACCAAGTGGAGCAACCTTTGAAGGCGCGTTGATGGGTGCAGATGATCAACGTGTGTTGCTGGCCTCGGATGCGGGTTACGGTTTTGTTGCTAAATTAGAAGATTTGGCCAGCAAAAACAAAGCGGGCAAAGCAATGCTCAGCTTGCCAGAAAACGCCAAAGTATTACCGCCACAATTTATTAGCAATGCAGAGCAAGCATTGCTTGCGGCGGTAAGTAATGATGGTCGTTTGTTGGTGTTCCCTGTGACCGAATTGCCTGAACTGGCAAAAGGTAAGGGCAATAAAATTATGAATATTCCATCGGCGCGTGCGCAAACGCATGAAGAGTTTGTGGTGTCGGTGAGCGTAATTAATCCTAACCAAATGCTGACACTCTATTCAGGCAAGCGCCACATTACCTTAAAAATGGCTGACCTTGAGCATTACAAAGGTGAACGCGGACGTCGTGGAAATAAATTGCCGCGCGGCTTCCAAAAAGTCGATGCAGTTGAAGTGACGGATAAATAAAAAAGATACATAAAAAACGGTGGGCATTGCTCACCGTTTTTGTTTGCCAAGAAAGATATTGGATTCTAATTTACAATAATCAAAAGGGTCATCTTATGAGTTCAAAAGACAAACGTCGCCACATACGCACTCCTTTGGCGTGCCGCATTAAAGTCACACATGGCAGCGAAGAAATGATTGTAAAAACCCGCGATATTTCCGATGGTGGTGTATTCGTAGTTTTGGAACCCGATCAGGTTCCGCCTGTAGGTACGCAAGTTACCGGGCAAGTTCAAGGGTTAATGGATGATGCTCCGATTTTGGAAATGGAAGTGGTGCGGGTAGAGCCTGAAGGAGTTGGTTTGCGTTTTATTAATCTGGATGATTAATTCCTTGTTAAGCCTCTGCAAAAAGTCCAGCACTATCTGGAAAAATGTTGGCGCAACATTGGTGATTTTTTTGTCGGTGCTGGCTGATGCTCGCGCCGCCACTGTATTAATTTATCACCACGTCAGCAATACCATGCCCGCTTCTACCAGTATTAGCCCTGAGCGATTTTTGGCGCATATGGACTATCTGGAAAAAAATAACTTCAAGATTGTGCCTTTAACCGAGCTGACAGAAAAGCTGCGCAAAGGTGATGTATTGCCCGATAAAACGGTTGCTATAACCTTCGATGATTCTTACGCAGATGTTTATACCGCTGCTTACCCCGTGTTAAAAAAACGTGGCTGGCCATTTACGTTTTTTGTAAATACGGATGCGGTTGGCTCGGGCAAACTATTTGTCACTTGGGATCAACTGCGCGACATGTCAAAAAATGGCGTCACCATTGCCAACCATACCACTGCACACAATCACATGGTGCGCTTGAATAAGTCTGAAACCCAATCGCAATGGCGCGAGCGTGTGACCGGTGAAATTACGCGCGCGCAAGAAAAAATTAAACAGGAAATTGGCAGTGCGCCACATGTGTTTGCTTATCCTTTTGGTGAATATAACGCTGAAGTAAAACAACTATTAAAAAAGTTGGGTTACGTTGCCTTCACACAGCAGGCAGGTGTACTGCATGCTGATACGGATTTGCAAACTCTGCCGCGTTTTCCTTTTGGTGGAAGCTATACAGAGCTGAACGATTTTATTGAGAAAATAAATACGCTGCCTATGCCGGTGAAAAAAGTGGAATTTTATGCAGACAAACAGCGCAAGCTGGATGATATGGTTGTTAAGGCCGGCGACAAACCTTATTTGATATTGTCGCTCAGTGATAATTCATTGCCAACCAAAGTAAATTGCTTTTCATCCAATGAGGGCGCAATCAATACCCAAGTGATTGATGGCAAATTATGGATTCAATCCAAACAGACGTTTCCGCAAGGTCGCACTAAATTCAATTGCACCGCCGCCAGCAACCAGCATGGGCGCTACTATTGGTTTACGCAGCTTTGGTTGGTGACAGATAAAAACGGAAACTGGACTTATCAGGACTGAATAAATGCAAACATTGAAGCTGCAGACGGAAATCACTGCCGATTATTTGCCAAACGTGGAGCAGCAACTAACAGAAATTTTCTTTCGGCGACTCAAGTCAAAAAATGATTTGAGACGGGATGGTTTTTTTGAAAAGAAGATTGTCCCTGTGCTTTTTATTTTTATTCGGGTTGCATGTATTGTGTTGCTGTTACTTGTCGGGCTTTCGTTACTCTTGGGTACGAGTGTTTGCAATTCCTTAACGCTTAATATTTTTATGCTTTTGTTTGCCAGTCTTTTTCTATTTGTGTTTTGGGATAGAAATAAGCTGGAAGGTAAATTGAATGGTTTTAATGAGCGGGTATTTGCTTGGGTAGCGAAAAAGCGAGCGCGACTGATGGTGAAACAAGCTGCCAAACTCGCACCATTCCGGGCAGAATATGATTTTCGTGAAAATGTTTTAGCCTATTACCGCATTAAAAATGGTGTGGTGAGTTTAGTCTGGCATAGGACACTTACGGGTTTTTTCCTTGTGGGGCAGGGGTTTATTCTATTTTATAAAAGTGAAAAGCAATCATATCCCTATGCAATTATTTTGCATGAGGCGACCGTTGAGCTTGAAACTTATTTAAAGGCTCAGTCCTGTTTTCAAATCGCTAATTAAATTATCCAAAGATACACGCAAACTCTGCAATAAATGAGTCACATCCTTCTCCTGGTTTAATTCCAGTTCAATTTGCAGTGCTAATGCTTGCAGTTCCACCGCGCCAATAGTTCCGGCTAAAGATTTAAAAGAGTGCGCATGGCTACTGGCCTCGGTTAAATTTTTTGCGGCTATGGCTGCTTCAATCACGTCCGCCATGGTGCTGCGTTCCTGGATAAAGCGGGTGATAAGTTTTAAGTAAAGTGTTTCGTTATGGAGCAAGCGGTCAAGCGCTTGGTCAACATCCAAACCGGAGATACGGTAAAGCCTTGAGAGCACACGGGTGACGTTGGCGCTGCTGGCTTGAGTGGCAGGTTGTGGAACCGCGATGGCAGGTGCCCGGCGGTTATACCACCGCAACAGAATGGTGTAGAGAATTTCGGGGTAAATAGGTTTGGATATGTAATCGTTCATTCCTACGCTAAGGCAGCGCTCGCGGTCGCCCTCAAGCGCACCCGCAGTCATGGCAATAATAGGGAGTTGGTCGAAGCGCTCTTGCGCGCGCAGGCGTCGCGTCGCTTCTATACCGTCCATGATGGGCATTTGCACATCCATAAGCACCATATCAACAGGCGTGTTTTCCAGCAGCTCCAGAGCTTCTTTGCCATTGGCGGCAGTGATGCTTTCAACCTGAACCAGGCTCAGCAACTCTTTAACCACATCCTGATTGATGTCGTTATCGTCGACCAAAAGCACGCGGCTACCCGTCAGGTTTTGATAATTGTTTAAGTCCAGCTGAGTGGCGTGGTCGGCGCGGCTGTGATTATTTTTGAAGAGCTTGATCACTGCGTCCTGCAATATAGATGGAAGTACAGGTTTGCCAATAATGGCTGCAAAAAGGCTTTCAGCATTGGCTCCTATGTCGTGTTTGTTGTGAGCGCACAGCAAAACAAATTTGGTGTTTTGGGTGTTGGGTAATTTGTGAATTTGTTCTGCCGCTTCCAGCCCCGAAAGTCCGGGCATTTTCCAGTCGAGGAAAATCAAATCAAAAATGTTGGCCGCTTGCCCGGTGATTAGTGCCGTGGCGTCGGAAACTGATTGCACGCTAGTCACCTCCAACCCAAGCACGCGCAGCATATTGGCTAAAATGTTGCGCGCCTGGGGATTATCATCCACCACGAGTGCGCGCTTGCCTTGGGTTATTGCGGGTGACTTGCTGATTTCTTGCGTGCTGCCTTTGACCAGGTTTAACTCGACCGAGAAGACGCTACCCACGGCAGGTTGGCTGCGAAAATCCAGCTCGCCGCCCATAAGTTCTATCAAGTTTTTGGAGATGGTAAGGCCCAAGCCTGTACCTTCAAAGCGACGGGTCGACGATGTATCCAATTGGTGGAAGGGTTTGAAGAGTTGATTGAAATTTTCGGCGGGTATGCCAATGCCGGTGTCCTGCACGTCAAAACGTACCCGCACATTGCGGGCGCTTTCGCTCACCTTGCTCACTTTTACCAATACAGTACCTGTTTCGGTAAATTTCACGGCGTTGCTGGTGAAGTTAATCAGGATTTGGCCAATCCGCAGGGCGTCACCTTTGAGTCTATCAGGCAGGTTCGTATCTATATCCAATAGCAGTTCCAAACCTTTGGCATCGGCTCGGTCCCAAAGTAATCCCAAGGCGTTGTCCAGCATTTCCTCAAGGGAGAACTCGGTGTTTTCAATCGTCATCCTGCCTACTTCAATTTTGGAAAAATCCAGGATGTCGTTGATGATAGAAAGCAAATGGGTGCTCGATTGGTGGATGCGCTCCAGATAGCTGCGCAGCTTGGGGTCGTCTGATACCAATGTGGCTAAATGTGAGAGGCCGATAATCGCGTTCATGGGCGTACGAATTTCGTGGCTCATGTTGGCAAGGAAATCTGATTTGGCGCGTGCGGCCTGTTCGGCTTCGAGTTTGGCGGCTTCCAATTGACCGGTGCGCTGGGTGACTATGTGCTCCAAATTAACCCTGATGGAGTCCAGTTCCTGGGCGTTACGGGTTTGCTCGGAAATATCCATCAGGATAGTTCCCACCGCGTAGACTTCGCTGGTTTCCGGGTCGTGAATCGGGAAGCGGATGATCTTCATCCATTTCATGTCGGTGTAACTGAATCCAGCAACTTCCTTAACTATTTCTACGACTTGGCCGGTGCGAATGACTTCCTGGTGTTCGGCGTCCAGTTGTTTGACAAAATGCTGGGGGGCGCGGTACAGGGCCGAGCTGCCCTCGCCAATGATTTTGCTGCGCGGTGTGTTTATAAAGCTTTCCAGCTGCTTGTTCGCTACCAAAAAATTACCGCTGGCATCACGCATGTGTGCGAGTCCTGGAAAATTATCCAGGAATGCCCGCATACGTTCTTCGCGTTCAGCCAGTGATTTGCGCCCGCGAGCCATAACCAACACAAGAAGGTTGATTAAGAGTATGGCGAGCACGGTGAAGCCAATGATTGCGTTGCGAAAGAATTGGAAGGGGGTATAAACCTCTTCTGCATCCTGTTCTACCACTATGCCTATATCCATGCCGGGCAACCATTTCACCGCACCAACTACCTCAACTCCGCGGTAATCCAGATAGCCATCGATAAAATTGCTGTATCCATTTTGCATGGCAAGGCTAACGGCCTTGGTCAAAGGGCTGGTTTTAGGGTTAGTTACCAAGGTGCCATTTTTAGTTTTAGTGGGCACGCGGGCAGTTAGCCCTTTGATATAGGTTGGGGGTTGATCAGTGACGGTTTTATTGCGGACAAGTGCTTGCCCGAAGCGCGTTGGGGAGATAATCAAACCCTCGCGATTAACGGCATAGGCTTCGCCAGAAGTGCCGGAAAAACCCGTGCTCAGCAAGGCGAAAAAATTATGGTAAGGATCCTGCCGCAAGCAGAGGGTGGCAAGTAATTTGCCATTTTTATTGATGCGCGCACAGGCCAATTGATAGAGGGTTCCGGGCGCGGCGGTTTTATCGAGAATGCTAATTTGGTACACGGCTGCGGTGGGTAGCCCAATGGCTCTACCCTCGCGCATGGTTTTGCCTACGGCGCTGCGCGAATTGGCTGTGGCTATGGGTTTGCCATTGTAATTTGGGCTGCTGGAGAGCATGACCAGATAATTGGGATCGATGATTGAATGGCCTTCATAGCCGCGCGCCAGATAAATGGGGCGCAACCATTGATCCAGGGTTACACCCGCCTCGGCTGCGCTGATTTTCTTGCTCATCAGGTCATCAACCAGTTTTACCAAACCCGGCTCCTGCGCCAGCGCTTCAACCCCGGTCAGATAATTGCGTTGCCATAATTCAATCAAGCCGCTGGTGGCTTGCAGGCGGGTGAGCAAATGGTGGGATACGTTGGCGCGGTCGTAGGCGTAAATAAAACGAATGGATACTGCGGTTACGGCAATCAACGTCAGGCTGATGGCTATGGCGAGTAAGGTTGAGGCATATTTCCCTAGCTTCATGGGGTTTCCACATTAATTATTAGTTTTGTTAATGCATGAGCGGCGGCCTTACCGCATCTGGCTAGGCTTTAAACCTTTTGTTAGCAGCGGCACAAGTTGGCAATGCGGGCGCCGTTGTCGTTTAGCCAGGGAAGCACATCGCTGGCTGGCATAGGTGCGGAAAACAAAAAGCCCTGAATTTCGTCGCAACCCATAGCGCGCAACAGCTGCAATTCCTCGACGGTTTCTACACCTTCAGCAACTGTGGTTAATCCCAAGCGCTGACCCATATCAAGCGAAGATTGGACTATGTTGCACAGATGCTCGCTCTCGCTCACCCGGCATACAAAAGAGCGGTCAATTTTCAGCTCGCTAAAGGCAATATGCGAAAGTTGCTGCATGGACGAAAAACCGGTGCCGTAATCGTCAATTGAAAATCCAAAGCCGTTTAATTTGAGTCTGCCAATATTGCCCAAAGCCACTGCCTGATCTTTCATTAAAGCACTTTCTGTGATTTCCAAGAGAATTTTTGTTGGATTGATGTTGGCATTTTTTACGTTGCGAATAATGTGATTGGCAAAGCTGGGGTCTTCCAACTGATTGACGGAGATATTGAGTGAAACGCTGGGGAATAAATCGAGGCTGTTCCAGGCGTTCATATCGGCCAACACACAATCGAGCATGGCAAGAGTCAGCTCTTTTAACAGCCCATACTCGCTTACAAGATCGATAAATTCGCCGGGTGGGACTATCCCTTTAAGCGGATCGCACCAGCGCGCCAAGGCTTCAAAGCCAACGACTTCGCCTTGTTGCAGCGCCACTTTGGGTTGGTAGAAAGGTTTGATCTGGTTGAGCCGCAAGGCGCGCTTCAAATCAAGCGCCGATGGCCGAATGCGGTTGCGCGGTGGCACAGGTGGTAGGCTTGCAGGTTGGTAGCGCAGTAATTTATCCAGGAGCAACTTGCCGTTAAGCGGTTTTGGTAGTGCGCCAAGCATAGTCATTTTGCAGGCGCGCACCATGCTGCCTAAAGTGTCGAGCAAGACGCTATCGGCACCGCTAACAATAATGATGGCAATGTGGGGCTTAAACTTGGCGACAGCCTGAATTAACTCAATCCCGTCCATGTCGGGCATGTGCAAGTCCACCAGCATAACGCCGGGCTCGATTGAATCGGAGCGCAGTAAATCCAGCGCTTCCAGGCCACCAGCGGCTTCGTAAATTTTATCGATGCCAATACTGCGCAGGATTTCACTGGAAACCAGGCGTTGTAACTCACTATCGTCCACTATCATCACGCCCTGGCGCAGAATACTGGCGTGCGGGCGCTGCCCCTGACTTATTAGTGATTCAAGGCCTTGGTTCATGTTCGCCTCCATATCCATTGGGCCGCAGGCGCTAGTGAATTCATAATCTAATAACAGCTCCTGTATCAGGCGGTGCGACGATAAATGGACGGGCGAACGGATTTCAGTGGAGTGTCCAAACCAATCAGGGATTCCGAATGGCTAGTGACCAGCCAGCCACCTGGACGCAACTGAGCGTACAAATTACTGAGCACCTGTTTTTTAACGTCGGTATCGAAGTAGATCATCACATTGCGTACAAAAATAATGTCGAACTGACCCAGGCTTGCGGCGCTGTCCAGCAAGTTGTGTTGGACAAAATTCACACGTTTACGCAATTCAGAGTCCACCATAAACATGCCTTCATAAGGACCTACACCTCTGCGGCAGTATTTCTTAAGATATTCGGGCGGCATGCATTCAAGGCGTTGCATGCGATACAGGCCTTGCTCTGCCGTCTCCAGCACACGCACAGAAAGATCGCTGGCTGTTAATTCCCAGCCGGTTGGGCCCAACTTTTCATTCAACACCATCGCCAGGCTGTAGGGTTCTTCTCCACTTGAGGCTGCGGCGCACCACACGCGCAAGGGGCGAGTTTTAACTTTGGGTAGCATGGCATTGGCGAGCTGGGTGAAATGCTCTGGCTCGCGGAAAAAATAGGTTTCGTTGGTGGTGAGCAAATCAACCACTTGGGTGCGTTCGGCATGGCTCGCACTTTCAACCAAATAACTTGAATAGCGGTCGAAATCTTTAAAGCCAAGGGAGAGCATGTGGGTGCGTAACCGGGTGATGATCAACTGATGTTTGTGGCCTGGAATAAAAATGCCGCTCTCTTGTTGAAAGAACGACTGGATTCTCTTGAATGCAGTGCTGCTCAAGAGATTTGCTTCTGGCGACAGGTCAATCACGCGGGCCTTCATCATGCTGGTACCGGGGTTGATAGGTTGCACTGTTTGCGCTGAATGGGCATGCATGGCTGGTTACCTCAAAAAGTCACAAAGTCAGTATTTTCGTTGAGCAAAGTGTTGGTGAAAGGCGCTGATAAAACGCTTATTCCCATATGACGCATTGTGATCCAGCGGCAAATTTGGCGAGAGAGTAAAACTACTCAGGAGTGTGGAGGGTTAGTACGCAAATGCGCAAAAGTGATTAAGCAAGCGCAAAAAATACAGGTGAGAAAAACCACACAAGCGAAGAGGCTTCGCTTGTTTCGTAGACGATGAGGGGTTAGACGAACAGCTTAACGAGTTCGACAGCGGAGGCTATATGCAATTTATCCATAATACGGGCGCGGTGATTTTCAACGGTGCGGACGCTGATATCCAGCGAGCCCGCAATTTCACGGCTGGACTGCCCTTGTACCACCAAATCGACAATTGAACGCTCTTTGGGGGTGAGCAGATCCAGGCGTGCTTGTTTGCTGGATTCGCTCAATCGCTCACGGTGAAGCGTGCGGCTATGGGCAAGTGCGGCTTGGACTTTCTCAATCAGCAGATGGCCGTTGACCGGCTTTTCCACAAAATCGAAAGCGCCTGCTTTCATGGCTTCCACCGCAGCGCTGATTTCGGAGTGGCTGGTGATAAAAATAATGGGTGGTGGCGAACCGGTAGACATTAATAAACGCTGTACTTGCAAGCCGCCGATCTCGGGCATACGTACATCAGAAATCACGCATTCACAGGGAGAGGGAGAATAAGCCGCAAGAAACTCTTTGGCTGAGGTATAAGTAAGCACACGGGCGCCGATGGATTGCACCAGCTCTTTTAGGGTCCACAGAATAATGTCGTCGTCATCAACGATATAAACCGTAGCAGCTGACAGTTTACTTACACTCATTAGGGCGGCCATAGGTGGTGCTTATCCTTGTTGTGTCTGGTACAGCATCCTCTCTTCGCAAGAAGAAGTTCTATGAGCTTAGCAAATCTCCATCAAAAATCGACCTTAATAGCGATTTCTTATGTGCTGTTACTGCTTGTTACCAAATATGTTTCTTTCCGCTATTAAAACTGGCGAATATGGGTCACTTCACTTGCGTGGAAGCCGTGCCACCAAGCTTTATGACTGCCCGAGTCTTGCTGGAAATAGTTTGATCTTTTAACCAATCCGCCGAGGCTTTGAACAAAGTGAGGTGATTCGTTTCCCAATTGGCGCGATGAGACGAGCAACCTAACTCGACCAGTACTTTCTTCGGCGAGCCCAAGTCTTCATAAAGTTCACGAACGCGATCTGGCAATACTTGTTTGTCAAATTCACCAACAATCAAGAGCGTAGGTTTGGTGATCTTTGCCGCTGAAGTGCGATTAAAGCCCCAGTGCCAAATCTGTTCCGGCGCACGGCGAACCCCTGTTCCCCAGGTTGCACCTAGCGAATCAGAAGCCAGCATGGCTTGCCACAGTGGGTCACGAATAGCGTCATCGACTTGATTGCTGCAACCCAATTGTTTATTCCAACCCGCATTAAATTCGTCGCGGTTTTGCGTTCCCATTAATTGTGTAAGCTTTGTGTTTGACGGTTGTTGCATGGGCCAATCGCGGCCATAGGCAGGGGCAAATAAAACTAACTGATTAATTTTTTCAGGATGCTGCTGGCTATAAACCAAACTGCGCGGCCCACCTTGTGACCATCCAATCAAGGCAAGCGATTTTAACTTTTGCCTAGCCAAAATAAAGTTCACTGCCGCATCTATATCTGCCCAATCCGATTCATTTGTAGTGAGTGCCTGGCTATAGGTTTTCGCGCAGGTTTTGTTAATGAGCGCAGGAATAAATTGCTGCTGATCTTGTTCAGATAAATGGCAAGGATTATTCATTTCAACAGGCCGCGTTGAACGACCGTAGCCGGTTAAATCCAACGCGTAAACGGCAAAACCTTCCTGCGCCAAATAAGCCATCCAACTGTAATCTTTATAGCCGATATCAAAAGCAACTTGCGAAGGCGTGCCACCGCCATGAATAAAAAGCACAGCGCCGCGAGTGGCGTTGCCGGTTGGCTTTACCTCACGCACATAGAGCTTTGTGATTTGGTTGAGTAGTGCGGGTGCAAGTGACGGGGCAGAAATAAAATGATCGCTGGTGCTTATGTTTATTGCATTCGCTGCAGAACTAATTAGCAGACTAAAAACAACGGCAAATATGCGATACATTCATTATCCTTAATTGCTCATAGGTAGAAAAATGGCGTAGCAAACGGCTTCCATTTTAGAAAGCCGCAGCCAAATTATTCCAGATTGGTGTGGTTAATCAGTGAGCGCACTTCAGTAATATAAATATCGCCACGGCCACAATATTTTCCTAAACCGGCAACAAGCGCATGGCCGGTAAATTTGTTTTTATCGTGGCGAATTTTCGCACGCAGATCCCGCAAGCTGCGGTAGGCGTTATTAGTATTGATGTTGCGGTAATAGGAATTAATAGAATCTTCAATACTGTCGAACCTGCGCACCTCATGTTTGGCAGAAGCTGCACGGCGTGTGGGAACAATGCCACAACCTTTTTTAAAGCACCATTCACCAAATAAATTATTGCCTTCTTGCGCAAAGAAGGATGTGCCCCAGCCAGATTCAATTGCAGCCTGCGCAATAACCATGGCTGGTGGAATTATGTCAACGCGTGATAACAAAACTTCAACGGCTTGTTTATCGCTGGGGTAATCCTCAACACTGACTGAAAAATCTTCGCGCAAACGGTTGAGTTGTTCACGGTCAACAAAACCCAATTCATGCTTTTGATCAACTTCACTCTTGATTTGCAACAAGCGCTCGCGCGTGCTAATCAGCAATTCATTTTTTTGTTCAACTAGCGGGCGCATGATGCCAATAAATAATTGCACGCGCTCCATAGGTTGGTTGATTAAGGTTAAATCTGGCAGCAAGGTGTTGCTAGTTAATACGTCGCTGTCGATTTTGCCGCTTAAAGGATTAAGCGAAAGTAAAAATACCAATATTAAAGTGCCTATGGCGTAGGCGATAAGCGCTAAGCCTAAAAACCATTTTGAAAAACTTTGTTGCATGTTGCTTCCTGTAAAAATAAATCAATTCAATGCCCTTAGCATGTTTCAAAAACACGTTTTATGCGGCTTATAATTCTAACTGCTTTCTCAGTGCTTCCATTCGCTTTGCATTTTCTTCCTTGCTTAAAGGAGTTTCTGTCGATTGCGGCAAAGCAGGAATATTTGGAGCTGGCAATTCTTCGCCATTCATCACGCGCTCGCACAACTTTAAATAGTGGCGTTCAAAAATGGGGAAAGCTATTTTTTCTGAATTATTCGCCAGAAAAAACCAATCGCTCGCGCAGCCAGCGTGGTAAATCGCCGGGTGGCTCCAGTTATAAGCTGCTTTAGGGCTCGGTGCGCGGCAAGCTTCTACATAAGCACGGTGCGCATCAATCAAACCAAATTTTTCCGGGTCGCCCTGGCAGGCGCGAATCATGCGGTTGAGTGTTGGCAAATACTCCGATTCTTCAATCACTTTACGCGCGCCGCGCAAAATAGTGTCAGGTGCAAATTGGCTCAAGCTCTCCAACCATAATTTTTTAATTTGGTTAAGCACTTGGGTATCGCTGTAAGCTTTATAATATTGGTTGTGATAATTAATGCGGAAGAGCGCAAAAATTTCATTCAAAGCATCAATATGAGCGTCAGTAATTTTACGCTCTCCACTACGCCAAGGAGGAAAATTCTGTTCAGTTCCTTCACTGTGCCCAGCTGCGGTCGGTGAGGTCTTGGACAAGGCTTCGATCTCTTGTGCTACTTGCTGAATGATTGGGTTGCTGTCCCGCATGGTAATTACCCTGTTGTGTAAAAGGGGGCTGTGCTGTAGTGGTCAAAGCGTGTTGCTTGGCCCAGTGATATTTTACGTGCTGCAAAAATTTGGTATTCCAGGATGCGTAAAGCTGGTTGCTCTCGCGCCAAAATAAAACAAATTCGGCCACTTGTTTTTGCGCGAAATCTATTTTGATTTCGGCGAGGCGGAGCACATCAAAAACTTCGTTGCTCGGCTGCCAATTTTCCGGAATACGTTTGGGTTCGGTATCATTTTCAAGTGCGGATGAATAGCGCACCCACTGGCGCTTTACATGCTGAATAAATTTGCTGTTCCAGGTGCGGCCCACTTCACCGCGTTCCTGCCAATACAACACAAATTCTGGAATCGCATCTTCCACAAAGGCATAGCTGATATTGGCGTGCTTCACCAAAACTTCAAGCGCATCTTTGCTTGGGCGCCAGCTCATATGCATCGCAATATCTTTTTCGCGATTTAAAAACTCTTCGTTGTTTTCACGCGCATGGCGCGCCATTTGCGTTTGATGATTGCGCCATTTGTGCAATACATCTTTTAAAAACTTTGCGCCCCAGGAATGGCTGGTCTCACCGCGCTCGCGCCAGTAAGTAATAAATTCCGGCACCTGCTGGCGAACAAAATCTTCGGGAATATTGTGCTGTGCAACCTGGCGTAAAAGCTCCTGATCCGGCTGCCAGTTGGGAGCAATTAAATTAGCACCGCCGCCCATGTTAATAATCGGCAATGGGCGTGTGTTCTCAATCGGCTTGCGCGTACGCTCGCCATCGTTAAATGCAATGGTCAGCTTGCCGCTTTCGGTAAAAGGCGCAGAGGCCAGCAAAATAATCCCCTGGTCGCGCAGGTTTTTGCTAATGCGCTGGATATCCTGCGCCGACCAAAAGGGCATAGCCCGCGTAATCAGTGTTTCATCCAAATCCAGCCAGTCGTGGTTGTCCCGCGCCACCAGCGGGCGATAAGCCGCCATATCGCTCAAAAGCGAGAGCATGCAAGCCTCTTCAAGGCCAATAGTCGCTGCCAGCGAAGGTGAAACCAGCAGCGGGCGTTCAGGGATAAGGGATGAACTCATGGGTAGTTTTAGATCAAATTTTAAATATGGCACTGGGGTGGAATTGTAGGGGGTATGGGGAGTGGAAGCTAGGCTTGACCGATTGGAAGAAGGTAAAGTTGGAGTCGTTTCGGTTGCTGATATGACACTGGCAGCCTTTGCCAAGCATCTTCAAGTCGTTTACCCTAGCTTCGCTCAAAATAATAAATAGGTTTTACTATCTTCTGGCTTTGAAATGGACTCCCCTATGCCAACTTACAAAATCTCTCCGCTTAAAAAAATATTTAAGATCATTCGTGTTACTTTCAAGCTGCTATTGGCGTTTTTAGTTATTACCGCAATCGTAACCACCCTAGTGGTATATAACTGTGGTGACGAGGATTTTAAATTCGATTTTAACGATAAGCTTGTCGGTAATGTGACACAGCTAAATTCAGTGCGTGTAGGTCACGAAATATCGCCCACGACAGAGCAAGAAATTATTTCTGCTATTACGGATACATCGGGTCCGATTTCAATTGGCGGCGGCCGCTACAGTCAAGGTGGGCAGGTTGCTTATCCTGATAGCCTGCATATAGATATGCGCAAGTTCAACAAAGTCTTGGCGTTTGATAAAGATAAAAAACAAATCACAGTACAAACCGGAATTCGCTGGCGTGATATTCAGGATTATATAGATCCTTACAATCTTTCCATTCGAATTATGCAGACCTATTCAAATTTTACGGTTGGTGGGTCACTTAGCGTTAACGTGCATGGCCGCTATGTGGGCGAAGGTCCTTTAATCAAATCTGTTGATCAGATAAAAATAGTGCTTGCGGATGGCAGCCTAAAAACAGCTTCGCCCACCGAAAATTCAGAACTGTTTTATGGCGCAATTGGTGGGTATGGTGGCATAGGTGTAATTGTCGAAGCTACCTTAAATCTTGCAGATAATATTCGTGTGGAACGTACATCAGATGTCATGGATATTACAGAATATAAAAAATTCTTTTTTGATAATGTTCGCGATAATCAAGCGGCTGTATTTACCAATGGCGATATATATCCGCCGAACTATGAACGTGTTCGCTCGGTAACCTGGATTAAAACCGACAAATCCCTAACTGATGAGCAGAGAATCAGGCCGCGTGATGCTGAATATTATTGGGGGCCTAAAATTGTTGATTTTATGGCGGATTACGACGCGGGAAAATGGATGCGTCAGCATATCCTCGAACCTGTTTATTATCTTTCCACACCGGTTGTTTGGCGAAACAATGAGGCTAGTTACGATGTTCGCGAGCTGGAACCTGCGAGCCGTAAAGAAACCACCTATGGCTTGCGCGAATATTTTGTTCCTGTAGAAAAATTTGATGAATTTGTGCCAAAGATGCGCGCCATTTTCCAAAAACACGAAGCAGATATTATTAACGTTTCAATTCGTCACGCACATCAAGATCCGGGCGCCTTATTAGCTTGGGCTAAAACTGAAGTTTTTGCATTCGTGGTTTATTATCGTCAAGGGACAAGCCGCGAAGATCAGGAAAAAGTAAAGCTCTGGTCTAAAGAAATGATTGATGCTGCTGTATCCGTTAATGGCTCTTATTATCTACCATATCAAGTTTATGAAAGCCGAGCGCAATTTGCAGCGGCTTATCCGCATGCTCAAGATTACTTTGCGCTTAAACAAAGGCTTGACCCCAATTTCCGTTTTCGCAACCAGCTTTGGGCCAAGTTGTATCCAGATGATGACCTGCAATTTGATAAAGACAATGTGAAGCAATACTTCCGTGGTGAAGAGCAAACATTCTTGACTATTCCGGAATGGTATTTGGTCTTTAATCCAGTGGAGTACGCAAATTATTTAACGGCAGATAAAGCACCTAGCCGCTTCCCATTTTGGGAGTCCATCAGTGAATATTGGCGTTTATATGATCGTGTCCGAAAAGTCACCGAAGATATATATCCAGAAAATTCCCAATATATAACTATGTTGCGTGTTATAGGTATCAGCACGACCATAGAATACATGTATAAAGGTCTTTACGAAAAAACCATAGGTACTTTTACCGCTTGGACTGCAGGTGGCGAATTAACACCAGAAGATAAAATTATCACTCAAGCACAACTTGCTTACAGCAAGCTTATTTACGATGAAGCTTGGTATAAATTTGATTTCTTTCCGTGGATAAAAAAGATTTGGGCTGATACAGATTTCTTCGGGAAAAACTTTATCCGCAAACTTGAGCGAAAATTGTTCTTTAGTTTGGAATTTGCTATCAAAACGGGCTATGCAAAAATAATTGGGTACGCAGCTACATCCAGCTATGAGCAAAGCGATGGTTTTATCTACATGACCGCCAAAGGCGCTGGAGATGTCCAATCTCCAGCAAAAATACTGGAACAAAAAGGTGATGCTTATTTGTTGGCAGTACCGCGTTGGGGGGTATTTACTGCAGTACTTCCTGACTTGGTTGAACAGGGTTTTATCTTTCAGGATATCTCTGGCAATACGCGCATAGTGTTGTCGTATATCGGTAGTGGAGATACTAATGGATTAAAAGATGCAAAATTGCTGTTTGCATCACCGCTGGTATCGAATCCACAGCAACAGCGAGTTTATGTTTATGCCGCTGTCAGCAATTTAAAACATGCGATGCAAGAATTGAAGGCCAAAGGCTTCTCGCTGGAGCACATCTATGACTACTAATACACGCCGTAATTTTTTAGTAAAAATAGGGTTTCTATTCACTTACATAAAGTTTAGCTCTCTTCAGTTGTTTGCTCAAACAACTGAAGAACTTAAACCCCTGATAGCAGGAAGCAGTAATTTTCGTAGTGTTTACACCAATGAATCCTTAAAAAATGAATTCATTTTGTTTTTAACCAATGTTTTCCATTTGTACCCTGAACAAAAATTACATGAGTTGATTGCAGAGGGGGTGAAAAAATATTCGCAAGATAAGGATATATACCTTGCATTGCAACCACGACTGGCAGAAATAGCTCCTATTTTAAAAGACCTGACATACTCTGTACCCGCATTGGCTAAACAGAAAAAGGAAATGACTTCACAAACACTTGCTTTGCTGGGTGACAAAAAAAGTTATTCCAGCTATTTGGAAGTTGGTTCTACAGGCCGTTATTTGGATAGTTTAGAAGAACGTATTGATATCGCGGATGCGCGTTTCTTTATGGCAGATCGTGCTCCTACCTATTCACCAGCAGACATTGTGGATCGTGGTCAAATTGGCAAGGGCGGCCAGTTTTTTTCTCTTGCTAATTACCGCCCTGAATTGCAGCGCAACATTTCTGCGAATTCAATTGAGCTGACATGCGTTTATATTGGCTTCCATCATTGCCCTATACCCTTGCGTAATGAGTTTATATCCTCCTTAAGAAATACAATGACTAGTGACGGAAAATTAATTTTGCGCGACCACAATGTTAATTCCGTAGATATGTGGCATATGGTAGCGCTGGCGCACGATGTATTTAATATGGGCACTATGGAAACCGGTGCCTATAACGAAGCAGAGTTACGCAATTTTTATTCGCTAGATTATTTGACTGCATTGATGACAGAAAATGGTTTTAAAACAGATGGACGAAGACTCTATCAAAAGGGGGATCCTACCCATAATGCTTTGATGGTTTTCACTAAAGCATAATTTATGCTGGGCGCATGCGCGCCCATCTCAAAAGCTTAAACCTCTACCGGCGTAGTCGGGTGATTGCCCCATTCAGCCCATGAACCGTGATAAGCGCGAATGTTAAAGCCCAAGGCTTTGCCGACCAAATAAGTAAAGCCGGAACGGTGATGGCTTTGGCAGTGAGTGATCATGCGTTTATCGGCAGTCAGGCCAAGAGAAGCTAAATATTCTTTTGCGTCTTTGCGAATCCGCAAACCGTTACTGCGGTCCATAAGTGATGTCCATTCCGCATTAATGGCACCGGGAATGTGGCCATTTTTTGCTGCAGTCACACGCGTACCATCGTACTCACCGGGGCTGCGCGCGTCCCAAACAACAAAGTCACCTTTATCCAATTCGCCAATAATATCGGGAATTTCAATAACAACTTTTGGGTCGAGTTTGACATCCACTTTGCTTGGTGTAAGCGTGGGTACTTCTTGCGTTACTGGTTGGCCAGAACCAATCCAGGCGTGTAAGCCGCCGTTTAAATAGGAATAGTGTTTGTGGCCGATGGCATCGAGTGTCCAAATCATTCTTCCCGCCCAGCCACCGCCTTCATCGTCATAAACAACAACGTGAGTATCAGGTGTTAAGCCTAAAAATGAAAACACGCGATTTAATTGCTCAACCGGTGCAATTTTTCCTGGCACAGGTGGTTGGCCGCTCAAGATTTTTTGTGGTGGAACATGTATCGCGCTATCTATATGCCCTTGCAAATAAGTATGCTCGGCGCACATATCAATAATTAATAATTTGTTGCTAGTGGGTTGTGCCAGCAACGCTGCAAGTTGGGTTGGTTCTATAACAAATGGGAGAGCCATTTTTTTACTCCAAATTCATATGTGCCTTGTCGTCAAATCGCGGCGACATTGATTAATTCTCGTTTAAAGTTCGCAAAATATATCTATAAGAATCCATACGCGTTCCGCTAATTTTTCCGCTTTCCAGTGCAGATAAAATTGCGCAACCCGGTTCATGCCGATGAGAGCAATCGCGGAACTTGCAGTGTCCAAGGAAGGGGCGAAACTCAATAAAGCCTTCGAGTACTTCGTCTTCTTCCATATGCCACAAACCGAATTCGCGAATACCGGGCGAATCAATTAAGTGGCCGCCTCCGGGAAAATGCAAAAGCGTTGCGCTAGTGGTCGTATGTGTACCTTGCTGGCGCTCAGATAAATCGCCAACGCGCAAATTACTCTCCGGCAACAATGCGTTCACTAATGAAGATTTGCCCACGCCGGATTGACCCACAAACACACTCGTATAGTGCGTTAAATATTCGCGGAACTCTTCAAGCCCGGTACCATTTTTGGTGGAAACCATTAAAACTTCGTAACCTAAATTGCGATAAGTTTTTTCTAAATAATTAACTTTGTCGCGCGTGGAATCGTCGATGCGATCAGTTTTGTTAATCAACAATACGGGTTCAATATCAATCGCATTGGCCGCGACTAAATAACGATCAATTAAATTTGCATGAGGCTCAGGGTAGGGCGCAACGACTATGATAATGCGATCAATATTGGCGGCTACTGTCTTCATATCGCCGTGCGGATCAGGGCGTTGTAGTGCTGAATCCCTCGGTAAAACTGCAACCACTACGCCAAGCGGATTACCCGCCCGCCAAACAACCCTGTCGCCCGTTACCAGTGAGCCCAGGTTGCTGCGAAAATGGCAGCGCTGCTGCTGACCTGCGTTATCGCCTTCGGTGGCTTCAACCACCACCTGCATTCCGTAATGGGTAATGATTAAACCGTGCTGCTCTGGCCCCAAATCACTCTCATTGAGCGCATCGTCTGCTTGCTGGTCGCGTTTGGTGGCGCGCACACTGCGCTCTTCCTGGATTTTTTCGATGCGCCATTGCTGACGGCGAGTAAGTTTGCGTTTGGTCATGCGTTCCGGGTGTGCTCGATTGGCGATAAGGCCAATTTTGGTTTAGTCTGAGAGGCAATTGTGCCCTATTTGCTAAGGAAAAACCTTATGTCCGCTAAAACGCCGAACGAAAACAACCTGATTTGGATCGACTTGGAAATGACTGGCCTGAATCCCGATACCGACGTCATTATCGAGATCGCCACCATAGTGACCGATGCCGATTTGAACATTCTGGCCGAGGGCCCGGTATTTGCAGTCCACCAGCCTGACAGCATTATGTTGAATATGGATGACTGGAATACCAATCAACACGGCAAATCGGGCCTGACGCAGCGAGTGCGTGAGAGCAAGGTGGATATTCAGCAAGCAGAAGCAGAAACCATTAAATTTTTGGAACAATGGGTGCCGGCAGGAAAATCACCTATTTGCGGAAATTCCATTTGTCAGGATCGCCGTTTTTTAGTGCGCGGTATGCCCTTGTTGGAAGACTATTTCCACTATCGTAATTTAGATGTGAGCACTGTAAAAGAATTAGCGCGCCGCTGGCGCCCTGATGTGATTGCGGGCGTAAAAAAATCTGGTGCACATTTGGCGTTAGACGATATTAAAGACTCTATTGCAGAGTTGCAGCATTATCGCGCAACCTTTTTTAAAATGAATTGAGTTTGTGATACGAATAAAGGCGCCCGATGGCGCCTTTATTTTTTGGATTGCTTTAAAAATTAAACTTCGTTGTGACAAACCGCTTCAATATTGTTTCCGTCCGGATCAAAGATAAACGCGCCGTAATAATTGGGATGGTAATGCGGACGCAAGCCCGGTCCACCATTGTCTTTTCCACCTGCCTCTATTGCTGCTTTATAAAAAGCATCGACCAAATTGCGACTTTCAACCCTGAAAGCAGCATGGGTAGATGACTTCCCGGGCGTACCGCGGCTTATCCAAAAATCGGGTTTCTCTGGTTCGCCAAAACCGGCAACATCAGTTGTTCCTGTAACAGATTCAGGAAACTCCATTATTAATGAATATCCAATAGCAGCAAGAGCCGACGTATAAAACGCTTTGCTCTTTTCAAAATCGCTAACAACAATGCCAATATGATCAATCATTTTATTGCTCCTTGATTGTGTGTAAGAAAGTTAATCATACTTTAGGTTTGGCAGAGTTTTGTCAGTAGTGATTGTTTTGTTTTATTTGGGAAGCGCCATGCGCCTTTCCACAAAACTGACAATGGCAGTTAAATATTTTATCTGGGATAAGTTCCACTTTATATTTAACTGATCCACACAGACAACTTCGTTTAATCATGTAGGTATCCTCGCATGTGATAACGAAACTGTGTTTTCGTCATTTATTTTGATTTGTCAGGTTTTCCGTTTTTATCGAGCAAGATAAGCATTTCTTTCGCTACCAATGCTGCGGATGGCAGGAACATGGTAGAGATAACACGATCATCAATAATGACATCGCGTTTATCAGCAACGTTGTCCTTATTCATTGTTAATGCCCCATTTTTACGAAGCTGATCTTCAACGAAAAATGGCAACAGCGTACCTTGCTTAGCCCAATCCTTCTCCCTCTCTGTAGAATTTGGAAAGCCTGCTACTCGCTTTCCCTGAACCAAGAACTTGCCGTTTTTAAGTTTTACATTCGCAAAAGCGCCAGCTCCGTGTCCACAACTCCCTATTACTCCACCGCTCTCATAAATTTTTGCCATAATACCAAGCAGCTTTTGATTCGAAGCTACATCGAACAATGTACCGTAACCACCACCTATAAACACAGCAGCATAATCCTTTGGGTTAACCTGATCCGGATTCAGTGAACTATTAGCTCGCTCCAAAAATCCTTCGTACTTTATTGTGTAACTGCTGATACCAATAGGATCCATCATAAACGGCACTGCCCCTCCAGTGGGAGAGGCAAAATCAACAGAATAGCCGTGAGAAACAAAAACATGATACGGCGGTGCGTACTCATAAAGATTATTTCTAGCCTCATGCTTACCAACATCGCCCATGTGCTCCAGATTAGAAGCAATAATTAAAATCTTTTTAGTGTCGCTTGCGATGGCTGGCACAGCAAAGCTGATAAGTATAAGGCTCAATGCCACAATTAATTTTTTCACGTTTACTCCATGTTTAATTGGAAACACCACCGCATGCTAAATGAATTCAGCTGAAAGAAAGTAACTGCACCAGGATGTGCCACAATACTTCCCGTTATGATTTGAATAATTGTTTGGAAGATAAATCATGTGCCATGAGTTCCATGAATTAGATTTTTACCTTTATGGTGCCATTAGACGCAGATGTTTTGATTTTGGATGCAATACGGCTATTTAATTTTCCATAACGAATGCTATGGACTTCCGCTATAACGCACAGTGCTGTGCGATCGTAGATTTACTGGTGTGTCAAACTTGTTAAAAATGATGACAATTTAAACGTGATGGTTCGCGTTAATCAGGAGTGGAAAGTGAATAAATTTATGTTTCATGTGTTGAATTAGGATCACAGTCGCTTGTTAGGCTTTTTAATTTGGTTTTTACCTAGACTAAATTAAAGTGCTGTATGACCAATTGCAGCCCAAATGCCGGTAACGCCTAAGAAAAGAATAGCAATTGGCCCGCCCCACATATGACGCCAATTAGCAATGTAAGCGATTTTTGGGTTTGATGTAGAATACCGAATAAGTACTTTTGTATCTGATGGGGATTTTCCAAGAGCCACTCCAGATGTGGATGTAAAAGTGTATTGAACGCCGTCGTTGTCTACAAAGGAAATCACTGGAAAATGTAAAATTGAATCTTCCGATTCTCTGCTTTCTATTCGCAATACAGTGCCGATTGCGGAAGCACCATAGAAAATAATCCGCATTCTCCGAAAAAATAATAAAGCACTTAAAATTAAAAAGAGAACACCAAAAATTAAAAAATAAATTCTCATGAGTAATACCTAACGCCGAGTTCAGCGGCAGTTTTTAAGTAGCGCTGCGATAAACTTTGCACAGAAATTCGCTACTTACAAACTGTCGAGTGGAAGCGCGAAACGCCGGAATGATGTTGGAACACCTTGTTAAAAATTTTCTATGGCTTGCACTGATTTCAGCTTTTTAGCAATCAAACTTAAATAGCAGAATATAACCAAAGCAAAAACATTGACTCCTACTTGAAAAGGACCGGCAAACTGAAAAAGGCTAAGCAAAAGGTTTCCACCAGCAGATACGTTGAAGCCTGGGCCTGACTCAGTAAAAGAATAATGGACAGTGAAATTAAACCCAGTATAGAGAAAATAGCTAACACCAGGTGACAAGAGTAGCGGAATTTGCATAGCCCAAAATATTTTATTTATAGCTAAAGACCTAGCACTAGATGATTTAATAATTTCTATCCCACACCAAATGCCATACAAAAACACTAAAAGTGCGATTGCACCAAAAATATAGCCAGCAACGCCACTAGAGGACAGTATAAAATTCAATATTGATGTGATGGACATAAATCCACCACCAATACTTAAAACACCTAGCACTTTTTGTATATAAGTATTCATGTATACCCTTAATGTTTAACGCCGCTGTAAGCGGCAGAATTTAAGTTGTAGTTTTGTGGAATACTTTTGCGCAGTAAACCCATGGGCGCCTAATTAAAGCTGCGAATTAAATTCTATCCAGTGAAGCGAAGCGGAAAGATGATTGATTACCTTGTTAGAATTATTCTTTATTCTTTGCGTTTTGTGTAACGAAACCGAAAAACTCTATATTTTCGGGGTATGAAAAAATGATTTCTTATCGAGTAACGATTTTTTTAACACCCTCCCATTCTTCCTCATAAGCATATTTTTCGTAAGTGCCAACCAGCTCGAATTCCGATTGATCAGTGCTTTGAGGAAAAGCTTTAGCAAGAATTTTCCCGTTTTTCCTGATTGTTGCTTCAATAATTAGCTGAGGATCTGGATAATACTCAACATTACCCCCTGAATTTACCTCTATTCTATAGAAGACTGAAATAATTATTTTTTTACCGTCGCTTATGCTTTTAGCTTTCCCACGACTAACGCTCCATGCAGGCTTTGAAGATGCAGCTTTTCCCAGAGTTATAAAATCCCAGTTTATTTCTTCGGCATGGATGGAGAATGAGAAAAATAGTAGCAACAAAGTAAATATATATTTCATACGCACCAGATTCTAACGTTGCGGTAAATGGCAGAATTTAAGTAGGTTTTTTGTGGAAATATTTTACGAAGTAAAACCACAAAAAAGCTACTTAAATTATGTGCAGTGGAGCGAAGCGGAACGATGTTTGACCGCCTTGTTATGCTTTTTAAAGGATGCCGCCGTAATGCGACATTATTGTAATTCTGTTACCTGAAGGATCTTTCAATTTTAAGAGCTCACCCGCAATGTTACTTGTAAAATCATGTTCGATTTCTAACTCTTTCAGATGATTAAGAATTTTAATTTTTATACATTCGCCATGATGAATGCCAAAACATAATGGCACATGCGTATTTGTGTCAAAAGCACTAAGGTGGCTTTCACTTCCAGCTTTATGGATGTCAATTATTAATTTAATGCCGGAATTACACACAAGCCTTGTTCCCATTACGTCAAATATACGAAGCACTGTAGTGAAGAAATTAATTGTTTCTTCGATGTTGATTACTGAAAGGTTTATATAAACCATGATGATTTAACTCTTTTTCATAACGCCGAGCTAAGCGGCAGTTTTTAAGTTGTAGTTTTGTGGATTACTTTTGCGCAGCAAAACCACAAAGCTGCGACTTAAAAGCTGTCCAGTGTAGAGAAGCGGAACGATGCTGCAACGCATTGTTACGTGCTTTTTGACGACTCAGATGCTGATTTAAATTGCTTATATAAATTTGTGAGCAGAAAAACAGAATTTATTAAACCATATAAACCCAAAAAATAGACTGCTAAATTGCCTGAATCGTGAGCAAACACATATATGTAAATTGAAGTAAAAAAACAAAAAAGACTGCATATAAGAGCAAATACGGATAAATTTCTTTTAGATATAGCCATTTTAATTCCACTACCGAAGGAAACAGAATATTTCAGAAGGTTAAAACCCGTGGCACATTCTTTTCGAACCAGAAAAACCAAAGCTTCAACCGTTCAGGATTTTAGCTTTTGCTCTTTTTTGTACTTGCCGAAGCGTTTTAGCTTTTATTTTTGTACCCACATAAAACCCATCGGCTGGAACCATTTGTTAGATATTAGTGTATTTGAAACCACAGTCACTTGTTAGAAGCTGCTCGCGTGTTTCTGAATTTAAATAAATATGACAGAAATGGTAATGTCATTTTTCTAAGGGCTAAGAAAAGCCAGCCTATCCTTCTATCAATCGCACCACTCTACTTTTGTATATCCATTTTTCTGCAAAAAAACATCCATTTCCTCACTCGTTGGCTTGTTGCTTTTGGCATAGTCGAGTGTATGCTTTCCAACTTTGATTCTGTATTCTCTTCCTCCATGCCCTGAATCAATAGCTGTGTAATAAATTTCACCATTGATGGTTTGTATAGCCCAACCTGCAAAAGGTTCGTGGTAAGTATTATCATCGGTTTGTAACATTTGATTTGCAATCCTATTGTGCGTTCTGTTGCGACTTTACAGTAGGCAGATAAACTTCCCCACCTTCAGAACATTTTTTTAGGCCCATTATCTAACTTATTTGAAGTTCAATAGATTTTTCAATAGGACTCCTTCTAACGCCGAGTTCAGCGGCAGTTTTTAAGTTGTGGCTTTATGGAATACTTTTGCGCAGCAAAACCATAAAACCGCGACTTAAAAACTGTCCAGCACGCGAAGCGTGCGTGCTGCAACGACTTGTTAGAGTTTACCTTGCGAAGTACCATTCTAAGGTTTCCTCAACTTCTTCTTTAGATATTTCCAAAAGCAATTCTGCATATTCAACTTGACCCGCCGAAATTACAAATGCTGCCGTAGCCGCACGTGCAAATTCTTCTTCGCGATTATGCGAGATGCAAAGCAAGGCACATTTTCCCAGCTCTGAGATTGCGTTTTCATATGAGACCGACAATTCAGTTGGAATTTCAATATTCTGCTTTTGACGTGCGATTTCAATTGAGGTTGGTAAATTGAAGAAACTTGGGGTGACGCGTTCTGGTGCGAGTAAAATTAGCTTAACGATTTCTGGAACTACCGCAAAAGATGCAGAATAAATAGAACCCTGATGATACAAACTACTCCACAGAGAAAACCAAGGTTCTTCTTCGTAATTTGATTCTTCTGGATAAGCGCTCAACCTCGAAAGTAATTGAGGAATATTTGATGCTTTCCCGTATGCGTGATTTAAATTTTCCCAGTTCATTCCTAGATTACTCTAACGCCGAGTTCAGCGGCAGTTTTTAAGTTGTGGTTTTATGGAATATTTTTGCGCAGCAAAACCATAAAACCGCGACTTAAAAACTGTCCAACGCAGGCGCGANTTCAGCGGCGGATTTTAAGTTGTAGTTTTGCGGTACAGTGAGCACAGCGAGCCGCAAAACTGCGACTTAAAATCCGTCCAACGGAGGCGCGAAAGCGCCGGAGTGATGCTGGAACGACTTGTTAGACGATTTTTTTAGCGCAAAACAAAATGTATGCACCTAACGAAAAAGTTACAAAGTACCGAATTCCCCAAACACGAATCACTAATTTTGCAGTCTTAACTCTATAGCTTAAATTAGGATTTGAAATCGTGTGTATTATGAACGGAAACGAAGCGAGCTTATAATCATTCCTAATTTCTTGAACAAGCAAAGCAAGCATAGTAAAACCGAACGTGTAAAGAAGTGGCTTTACGACAGAAAGTTTACTAATAAAGTTAAATTGATTATAGTAAAGTTGAACAACAACTAAACTTAATATGAAAATAGAAAAGCTAAACCCGCTTGGACAATAACTCAACGGACGATGAAATTTTTCCTTAAAAATTTCTATTTTAATTGAGAGCCAGCTTGGTATTCCAGATAGATCTAGTGAAACATTTGAGAAATCTTTTTCTCTCATACGCCAGTCGTTATCAAAATCAGATTTTTTTCAAAAATTCCAAAATAAAATTACAGACCTCTAGATATTTTTGTTTTTTCCCTCCAAAGGATTTTCCAATGCTTTTAGGTGGATAAATTACCCAATTTATTTTTTGATCATCATTCCTAAAAGGATTAACTCGAAAGCGAAGGGACCGTTGCTGGTCAGCGTATTCTACAAAAAACACTTGCATTCCGTCATTGTACTCAGGCTCCCTAGGATCACCCCAGCTATGTTTTGAAATATATTCTTCATCCATACTCAAATCCTTCGATTTTCGTCTAACGCCGAGTTCAGCGGCAGTTTTTAAGTTGTGGTTTTATGGAATATTTTTGCGCAGCAAAACCATAAAACCGCGACTTAAAAACTGTCCAACGCAGGCGCGAAGCGCCGGAGTGATGCTGCAACGACTTGTTAAACATTTGATGGTATGAAAAACAATAAAACACGTTTTTGAACCAACAATTACTTGTGCCAGAAAAAACGACAAGCTTAAGATTACTGCATTTTCTCTTATTGGCAAGAGCACAAAAA